>REDJ01000177.1 GCA_007693555.1 Bacteroidota bacterium | reverse complement strand
CCATCACGTCCGAAGAAAGGGGAGTTGTTGATGGTAAACTGCATACTCATGGTGGGCTCATCAATAGAAATGGGTAGCATTCCTTCGGGAACTTCAAAATCGGCAATGGTATCGCCAATCTCAAAGTCTTCCATACCCAGCACTGCACAAATTTCACCCGATTGTATCTCGGTTTTAATCTTCTCCTTACCCAAACCCTCGAAAGTGTAAAGCTCCTTGATCTTTGATTTTTTAACTGTTCCATCTCTTTTCACCAGCGAAACCTGCTGATTGGGGAATAGCCTTCCACGGGTGAGTCTTCCCACAGCAATCCTGCCCAGATATGAGCTGTAATCAAGAGAAGTGATTTGCATTTGTGTGCTGCCTTCAAAGACTGCAGGTGGCGGAACATGCTCAATTACGATATCAAGCAGATACGAAACATCCTGGGTGGGGTTATTCCATTCGGGGCCCATCCAGCCGCCCTTGGCCGATCCGTAAACCGTGGGAAAATCCAGTTGATCTTCTGTAGCATTAAGAGCAAACATAAGATCAAAAACTTTTTCCTGGGTTAGTTCAGGGTCGCAGTTGGGTTTGTCAACTTTGTTGATCACCACAATGGGCTTTTTGTTAAGATTCAGTGCTTTTTCCAGAACAAACCGGGTCTGGGGCATGGGGCCTTCAAAAGCATCCACAATAAGCAGAACACCGTCGGCCATGTTCAGCACCCTTTCAACTTCACCGCCAAAGTCGGAGTGTCCGGGAGTGTCGATGATATTGATTTTTACGTCTTTATAACGAACAGAACAGTTCTTGGCCAGGATTGTTATGCCCCGTTCACGTTCCAGGTCGTTGCTGTCCATAATCAGGTCCTTGGTTTCCTGGTTGTCGCGGAAAAGCTTTCCCTGGTGAAGGATGCGGTCAACAAGGGTGGTTTTGCCATGGTCAACATGGGCTATGATGGCAATATTTCGTATGTTTAGCATTGTAGAGTCTTGTGAAAAAAAATAAGGGTGCAAAGGTACTGCTTTTTCACCAGAATAAATCACAAGGTGTATTCTGAAATCGCAATTCAGTAAAGTTTTTTATCTTAGAACTCTCAAAAAGAAATAAAACTCCAACGGGAATAATGACAGGAGCTGCCGGACATATATCAGATATGATAGCGCGCATCAGGATGAACGAATCGGCCATCCGGAGAAAACGCTATTTTAAAGAAGCCCGGGCAGAGTATATCCGGGCGGCAAAGCAAAAAAATCTGGATTATCATCGCGCCACTCCTGAACAACTGGAAGCAATTCGGGAATTAGTCATTCAAAACAGAAGAAAAGACCAGATTAGTTTTTTCATTGCAATGGGCTTATCTGTTTTTCTTTCAATTTTCGTAATCTGGGGTTTATGGGCTTGGTTTAAATCTGCCGTAAATTATTGATTACCTTTTGCATTGAAGGAAAACATAAAACCAACCCGGTCAGGTACAGATTAAGAACTGCAGACCGGGTTTAGTGTATGGGTTTAATTGAAATTTATGAAAGCTTTTTTAGTAATGGACTTTTAGAAAACTTTTGAATTAATGGAATTATTCGAAAGATTTCATGGATTTTTTACGGACACTCAATATCCACACCATTTTCATCCCAACAATGAAACTCTTCATCGCCGAAAGTTTTCGGATCTCTGATTTGACCTTTAAGGGTTTGCCTGTTCCAGTTTATTTCAACCAGATTATTTTGCCCTTTGTTGAAAATATTGTAGGACGCATCATATGGAGTATCTTTTGTGATTTCATGAGAGATGTAACCTCCATTTTCGGGACCACCAGGGACAATATTGGTATAAGTAATTCCTGATGTACCATCCACATTCCTGAACCAGTCAATTCCTACAAATGGAATATTTTCAGCCGGGGATTTGTAAAGAGTCCAGTCTCCTTCTATCCCTGCAATGTGAGAATTTCCTTCAAACCACAGAAAATCGGTAAAGGATCCCTGCCCGGATTTACTTATATACATTTTCCATTCTACATTTATACCTTCACCTTTACCATAAAGATTAGCGGTATAGGTATTTGCTCCTACATTAACATTATAAGACCATAACCACGAACCATCCGGTTGAGGAGAGGGGTCATGATTAAAGGACTCTACGAAAGCGGCAACAGGAATTGCCATGTGCAGAAAAATTACAGTATTCCAAACAGCAACATGAAAAACTGCCAGATTACGGTGGTGGTAGGTTTCATATGCAGATTGAGATTTTGTTTCATCCATAAAATCAGAAAAATCCATGACAAAGGACGATTTGGGCGGAAGGTCAGGTGCATCACCATGATCTTCTTTTTCGCATGATGTAATGGGAATCATTAAAACAGAGAAAACAATTACCCATGATAACAATCTTTTTTTGTGCTTTTTCATGATTATTTTATTTGGAGTTTCTAAAAAACCTTGGGTTATTTATTTTTAAATTCAGTTACTAATTAATTGAATAACAAAAGTATAAAGAGTTCTTTGAAATACGAAAAGTATATTAATACCGGGTGGGGTTTACCTCACCCGGTATTATTTTCTGATGATTAATTACTGAATTCTTCTATTGTAAACCACATTTTGTAAGATTTGAAATTATTAACTATTTCATTGTGAAGCATTCTGTTAGTTATCAAATTCTACAACCATATTCATAATTAAGGCAGGATTATATGGTGTAAGGTTTTGAATATAATCTTTTAATGGCAGCCATTCTTCGGAAGGCTCAGTTCCGGCCTGCACAAATCCATCCTGGTTAAAGAACCCCGGTGCCTGGGTATTGTAGAGATAAGCATCAAGGATTTCAGGATTTATGGTTGGCCACACAAGTAAAACCTGGTCACGCAGTACGTTGTATATGGAATAGGTTTCCAATAGTGTTACTCTGTCGGATGCATCAAGGTCAATGGGTGGAAGTCCTACCTCAGCTACTGCAATATTCTGATTTTCATAGCCGGCTGCAACAAATGCCCAGTTAAAGCCGGTTTCATTGGAAAAGAATTGTGCATTTGGGTGACTTGAATTTCCATACACAGTAACCAGGTCACCGTTTTTTCCAACAAACATTTTCATTTTATCCAATCCGAAAGGATTTTCCGTTGGGTCAGGCATTGGAAATCCTGAAAAACTTACAAACATATGCGCTTCGTAGCCCAGGTTGCCGGCCTCGCTGTAATCAATGCGAAAGTTGGTTTCAGCATAAACCGCTTCAGTATTTCGGTCCAGATTCCAGGGATTGAGAATAGCGATCCCTTTCAAAGGATTCCAGCTCCAGAATACCTGCAGTCCAAAATCTGTACTTCCACCTTCTATATCGGCTATTGTCATACGATATTGCCAGATGGTTTCCTCAAAATGAGCATTTTCAATGATTTTCACATGCTTGGTGCGGCCATCGGCATCGCTGATAAATGTGAGCTCAAGCGGCCTGTTCAGGTTTAATACAGCAATGGAAAGCATGATATTCTGTGCTAGTTCCGCACCATGCTCTCCCACAGCAATAAAAGCTCCCAGCATCTCGTATATATCATTGCCCTTAAGGGTGTCAACCTGTCCGGATTTTAGTGAATAGGCTGTACTTATGGAAGAAGGAATTTCAATCATAAACCTGTCAGGTAAAATACTATCATGCTTTTCGATTGGATCAAATTCATCCTTTTCGCAGGAGACCAGGAATAAAACTGTCAATAACAGAAATATTCCCAATGTGGACTTTAAAATTTTGGTGGCAAAAGCAACAGGGATTTCAACTTTTGAGAAATTGTTTAAGCAGGGACTCATCTTTTCTTTTTTCATTTTTTTGGATTTTAAAGATTAAAAAATTGTGTTGTCGGTTGTAATACACACAATTTTATTTTTACCCTTACTTTGTTTAAAAGATTTTTTTTGTGGTTATATTATTTAATGTCGTTTAGTTAAAGCCTGTTATAATGGAACGCAGATAACGCAGATGCAAAGCAACGCAGATTTTTAATGATTACATTATACAAAAGTATTTCTAAGATTTTTTAATGGTACTTCAAATGTCTTGTTATTGATACCGAAGGGAGACCACGAAGTAGCAGTGAAGCTAAATCTATAAGAATTAACTGGTCAGATCTGAATCCCGCTTTTATAGCCTAATTGATTAAGCTCTGCAAAGCTTGACTTATTCAACAACCAACATTATCCTGATTACAGCACAGGCACTGAAATATCCCAGTCCACCATTGGAGATGTTTCCTGTAAGATTTGAACGTGCCGCTTCAAATAAGCTGCCCTGCCATTGTGTTTCAGAAAGCAGAGCACGCAGGTATGCTCCGAAATCATCATTTAATGAGTATTTGGAAAAGCTAACAATGCTGCCGGCAGGGAAAAAAACTTCCTCCTTATCCTGTGGAAAAATCAGGAAACTCACATCAATGGTATTGAGTGTATAGTAAAGCATTCGCGCCATACTGAGTGAATCAGGATGTTCGTAACCGGGAATGTGCGACCAATCAATGATTGCTTCATACATTGCCTGTTCAAAGGGGCTGTATTGCGAATTATTCCAGTTTATGCTATACTTGTTTAAAGATGGATGAAATTGGAATGTGGGTGTGCTAAAAGGAGAAACCGGCACCATGTGGGTTTGTGCATTAAAAACCAAATCATCTTTTTGGATATGTAATATGTAATCGATGTCAACTGCAGTTGCAAAGGGCTGGTTGCTGTAATAAATGCCCGGTTCTGTAGCTGATTCGGAAAAAAATACCGTTTGCTGACCCCATGAAACGCTTACTGAAGCTCCGGTAAAAGGTTCAGGAAGTTCATTCATTTCCATAACCGGCCTGCTCAATTGTATTTGCTGAATCTGAAACTCATTGGTAATCATTCCATCTACAACTACGGTATTCAGTTTGGTACCGTAGAGTTCCCAGTCTGCCTCTTTCTCACAACCGGGCATTAGCATGCATGTGAAAATACATGCCAATGCGAAAAATCTTATACCAGGGAAATAAAACTTTTTATGCATAAATTACCGAAATTTAAATTTATAAGTAATTGAAGGCATAAATCCACCCAGATATCTTTGGGCAGATATTAATTCATTTGTGGCAAAAAGATTTGCAGGCACTGCAAAATCTTCACCTGTTGTTTTAATTTTATTGAAATATACCGTGATAGGATTGGTCTGGTTGTAAAGGTTATAGAGCCCCAGATTAAGACTGTGCTGAAATCTGTTTTGCGATTTACCCAGATTCCACGAAAGTGCAAAATCGAGCCGGTGGTAATCCGGCAGTCGGTCATTGTTTTTTTCTCCGTACATGGGTACCATGCTGCCATTAAAATAATAAAAACCTATTGGAGTGGTAATAGCCGAACCCGTATAGTAAATCCAGTTAAATGAAAGATTGACCCTTTGACTTACTTGCAGAGACAAAAAAACCGATAAGTCATGCGGACGGTCGTAAAACGCAGGGTATTTTTGATTGTCATTCAATTGTTCAAAATGATTAAATACCCTGGATAATGTATAGCTTGCCCAGCCGGTTAACCTGCCCTTTGTCCTCCGGATAAAAAATTCGACACCATAGGCATGGCTTTCACCAAAATACAATTCACCTTCAATGAGCGGATTTAGGAGTAATTTCGCATGACTTGTATATTCAATCTGGTTAAACATTCTTTTATTGTATACCTCCAGACCCAATTCCAATGCCTGCCCGGGAAATATTTGTTTAAACCCGGCTGTCAGTTGCCAGGCTCTTTGCGGTTTAATATTTCTGCCACTGGGCATCCACAACTCAAATGAAGAAAACGGGCTGATGGAGTTTGACAACAAATGCAGATTCTGATGGTAATTGCCCCAGCTAAAGCTAAATGATGAATTTTCACCTGTTCTGTACCTGGCACTAATTCTAAGTTCCGGATTCAGGTAACCCTGAATGGCTTCATCAGGTTGGAAAATCAAAGTATCTGTTACGTTTTGATTGTCATCAAAATCATACACTACGGCAGGCCCGCGATTTAACCAAAATGGGAAACGGATACCCGCTTTCCATGACCACCTGTCATTGATCCTTTTTTCGCGGCTAAAGTATAAAGCAGTTTCGGAAGCATTTCCTGCATAAACCTTTGGAATGAATGCACTTGCATCCTCATCATATCCTGAGAAGTTTCCGGGATTGAATTCATGATTGATGTGTGAAAAGCCAAATCGTATAGTTAGGTCAGGATCAGGAAACCACGAGAAGTCATATTTTAAACCCACATCGCTGATTCCCGATTCCCATGGAAATGCTCCAGTGAAAAGAGTGTAATTATAGTCGCTAACGTAAAATGTAGCATTGGAAAACAACCTGTCGTTGAAAATACGGTTCCATCTGACTGTGGATGTAAGGTTCTGCCAGGCCACACCTACCTTGCCCTGATTTTCCAGAGTTGTATAATTGTCATTTCCGCTGAACAGGGAGAAAAAGACCCGGTTCTTATCATTGATTTGCCAATTGAGTTTCAGATTGAAATCCTGAATATGCAGGTCGCTATCGGGAGCTTCCTGTTTGTAAATCCATTCAAAATTGGACCGCCGGAAAGATGTAAAAAAGGAAGCTTTTTCTTTTACTATAGGGCTTTCAATGGAAAGACGGGACATAAGCGGATTCAGGGCTCCTTCAAAATTGAAGTTTTTCATATTTCCATCCCTGGTGTGTACTTCAATCAGACTTGACAATCTACCGGCCTTGTCAACCGGTATATCTGCCTTGTAGATATTGATTTCCTTGGCAATGTCAGGAATAATGACCGAGTAAAAGCCAAAAAGGTGTGCCGGATTGTAAACCGGAGCTTCGTCAATGAGAATAAGATTTTGATCCTTATTGCCGCCCCTGACAAAAAAGAATGATGAACCGTCGCTGTGCGTCTGTATGCCGGGTAAAGTTTGCAGGCTTTTGATCAACCCGTTTTCGCCGGCAAATTCTGGAAGTTGCTCAAAACTACGCGGGTTGACACTTATGAGACTGCTTTGGCTTTTTTGAATGATATCCAGGTACTCATCCGCAATGACTGTTACTTCATGTAAAATATGGCTGTCAATTTCCAGTTCTGCATTTTTTCTCAGGTTTTTTCCCAAATCAATCTCAAAAGTTTGCTGCGTAAAACCTACAAAACTAAACAGCAGAGTATATTGCCCAGGAGGCAGGCTGATGGAATAAAAACCATAAGCATTGCTGGTGGTTCCGGTATTGAGTTCTTTGATTATTACTGTGGCTCCAGGTAGTGTTTCGCCTGATACTTTGTCCCGGATATGACCGCTGATTGTATGACGTGTTTGTTCTTTTGCTTGTATATTGGCTTTGCGAAGTACAACTTGATCTCTTACAACACTATATTCCAGGTCATATAATGCACATATTTTTTTCAGGATGTTTTCGAGCGTTTCATTTTCAAAATGTATGGTGACTTTCCGATCAGTGGGAATGATACGACTATCATAGGAAAAAAAGACTCCTGATTTTTGTGTGATTTCTCTCAGCACTTCTTCAAGTCCGGCATTTTCAAACTCGATATCCATGCGTGTTTGCAAAATGGGAGCCTGCGCCATTGCAAATTTGGCATAAACCAGAATAAGGAAAAACAGGAGTTTTTTAATCATAAATTAATGTCGTTTAGTTAAAGCCTGTTATAATGGAACGCAGATAACGCAGATGCAAAGCAACGCAGATTTTTTATGATTAAATATTTTATATAAGTGTTTCTAAGATTTTTTAATGATACTTCAAATGCCCAACTAAACGATATTAAATCATAAAAACTTATCAGCATAAAATTTTTACTGACTATTGGCAGCCTTTTCCGTAAACATTGATTACGTTATCTCTACTTGTAAAACGGATTTCAAAAGTTTCCCTTATAATAGCCAGAATATCCTCAAGGGATTTGTCACTGAAGGTCGCAGTTATCCGACAGTTTCCAACTGCAGCATCAACAATATTGAAACTTACGGCATAGGTATTCTCAAGAACTTTGAATGCTTCTGCCAAACGTGTATTTTCAAAAACGATAAATTTGGTTTTCCAGGAAAGATAATTGGGGTCGGTAATTTCATCTTCAATCAATTGGTTTTCTTCCCTGATGAAAGCTCCCTTTCGCCCTGCATCAAGAGCAAGTTGTTGCATGTCCGGAGTAATAAGTGCAACTTTACCTGAACTTACCATAACTTCAACCTTCAGTGCATCCTTAACTGCACTTACAAAAAATGAAGTTCCCAGAACCATTATTTCCACATCCTTTGCCTGAACAATAAAAGGGTTGTGTAAATCCTGTGCAACATCGAAATAGGCTTCGCCTTCGAGAATTACCCTTCGTTCACCACCCCGGAATCTAACAGGATATGTAATGCTTGAATGTTTGTTGATATTGACCAGGGTTCCGTCGCGAAGCTCCAGTTCGGTTGGTTCAAGGCCGGTAGCCAGGGTTTTTTCCTGCAGTTGCGTAAAATAGACAACAGAATATAAACCAATCACCAGGAGTACTATTGAAGCGGCAATTTTCCAGAAGTTTTGATATGAAAAGACTGGTTGTATAGTTCTTACATTGCTTCTGTTTTCTTCAATACCTGCCTGTTGTGCAATCTTATCCCAGGCCGACTTTTCATCATAAACCTGACCTGCAACAGATGCAATCATCCAGCTTTTTTTGATTTCCAGGAACAGCCTGCGTTTTTCTTCATCATTTTTTACCCAATCCTCCAGCAGTGCAGTTTCATCGGGAGTTGCACTGCCGGCAAGGTATTTGGCTGCCAGGCTTTCAAAATCAATATGGTTATTGTTTTCGGTCATTTTTTATCTTCAGTCATTATACACACAAAACCTGTTTTACCCTTATTTCATTTTAATTGTTTTATGAAAAATCCTGTTTATTAATTTAAACCTGACAGGTACCAAAAAATTATAAGTATCCAGATATCTTTTAATTCCTCTCTGAGAATTCGCAAGGCTTTGCTCATTTGTGCCTCCACAGTTTTTTGCGAAATATTCAGTTTATGGGCAACTTCCTTGTATTTCATGTCTTCAAACCGGCATAACATAAAAATCTCCCTGCATTTCTCAGGCAGTTTATCCAATGCTTGCTCCAGTTGCTTTTCCAGGTCCTTCTCCAGCAGATTGTCCTTTTCTGAAACCGGAATTTCAAGTTCAACTTCCACATCCAGGTAATAGCTTCTGAATTTTTTCCGGTCGCGGATGTGATTGAGACAACGGTTCTTAACGGATGTAAAAAGGTAGCTTTTAATTTGCCCCTGGGGATCAATGGTTTCTCTGTTTTGCCACAGATTAATGAATACCTGTTGAACGATTTCCTGTGCATCATCAATATCCTGTAAATAACCTGATGCAAACCGGCACAGCTGATTGTAGTAAAGGTCAAATACTTTATGAAAAGTAAATTGATTGAAAGGGATATGATGTCCTTTTTTATCCAAACCTGAAAATTTTAAACGAAAATAATCATTTTTGGTATTGGGATGTAAGGGGTTTTACTGCAAACAGGATTATAAAAAAAGAGCATCCACCGGATGCTCTTTTCAGAAATATTTATTTAACTATTGCTTATGCAGTACTAAAGGCAGTTTGACCGCCTTTTGCAGCCTGCCTTTCGCGGGCTACAGCCTGTGCAGCGGCAAGGCGTGCAATAGGAACGCGGAACGGAGAACAACTCACGTAGTCCATACCAACTGTATGGCAGAATTCTACCGAACTGGGCTCACCACCATGCTCACCACAGATACCGATTTTCAGATTTCCACGACCTTTGCGTCCTTTTTCAATAGCCATTTTTACCAGCTGGCCAACACCTTCCTGGTCAAGAACCTGGAACGGATCGTGCTTAAGCAATCCTTTTTCAATATAGATGGGAAGGAATGCACCGGCATCGTCGCGTGAATAACCAAATGTCATCTGCGTAAGGTCATTTGTACCGAATGAGAAGAATTCAGCATTCTCAGCAATTTTGTCGGCGATCAGACATGCTCTTGGTATTTCAATCATCGTACCTACCAGGTGTTCAATTTCGTCGCCATACTCTTCAAATACCTGTGAAATAGTATCGCGAACGATTTTTTCCTGAAGTATCATCTCTTCATGAGTACCGGTAAGCGGAATCATGATTTCAGGAATTGCTTTGATACCTTTTTTCTTCAGGTTAAG
>REDJ01000091.1 GCA_007693555.1 Bacteroidota bacterium | reverse complement strand
AACCATATAAGACATAAAAGGCTTTATAAGGCAAATAAGAAATTGGTTTATTGCTCAGACTTTGCGTGCATTGCGTTTTCCCTTGCGCCTTTGCGGTTTCCAATCCCGCATAGGCAGGACTTCGAACCTCCAGTTCTCAGCATTTGATCCCGTACAAACGGGATTTCGAAACTACGTTTCTCAACATTATAATCATGCATTTGATATTATAACTGTAATTCTCATCTCATCCATTCGTCTTATCTTCATAATAAATAATTTTTAATGCATGAATTGCTTTGGAAAACCATTCATTTTTATTTTCTTATTCCTTAGTTTATCATTTTCTTCTTACGGACAGGGCATACAGGGCCATATTACCAATACCGATGACGAAGGCATTTCCTATGCTGCTGTTTTTGTGCCGGCCATACACCAGGGCACAACTGCCAATGAAGAAGGTTACTACCGTCTGGAAATCAAACCAGGAATTTATGAGATCAGATTTCAATACCTGGGCTACAAAACACAAGTGCATACGGTAGCTATTGAGAATGATTTTATTTCCCTGGACGTTGTTATGGAAGACCAGCAATATGCCCTTCCTGAGGTGGTTGTTACTGCCAGCGGAGAAGATCCTGCTTATTATATCATGCGCAGGGCCATAGGTATGAGTCAGTATTATCTGAATCAGGTATCCGAATACAGTTGCAGGGTATACCTTAAAGGTTCAGGAGTGCTCACAAGAATACCAGCCATGTTGCGCCGCCAGTTTGAACGGGAAGGCGTTGAACAGGACCGGTACTTTGTTACTGAAACCATCTCCGAAGTGCATTACCGGATACCCAATGATGTTCAGACACGTGTCATATCTACCCGCAGTTCGGGCGACGACAGCCAGACCAGCCCCATGATGTTTATCACCATGAGTCTGTATCAGGATATCAATGGAATCATCTCACCCCTGAGCCGCAATGCTTTTCAGGTGTATCGCTTTCAGCTGGTGGGCTCATTCATGGAAAACGGTCGGCAGGTTAATAAAATTCGGGTAATTCCGCGTCGTGCCGGGCATGATCTTTACAGCGGACATATTTTCATCAAAGACGGAACCTGGAGTCTGCATAGTGTGGATTTGCAGATTGAGCAATCCCTGTTTACAGCCGGTATAAGACAGGTTTATAATCCGGTTGCAGAGGGAGTCTGGATGCCCGTAAGTCATGATTACCAATTCCAGGTGAGTATCATGGGGTTGGGACTGGAATACAAATACATGGCTTCAGTGAGTGATTATGAGATTACTCTGAATCCCAATCTGGATCATGAGTTTTATGCCCGTGTGATGGCAAGCAGCACCGATGCCTTTCTTTTGCAGTTGCGCGATGCAGAGATTACGCGCCAGAGGGAAACCCCCGGTATTGAGCTGCGTGAGCATACACAGCCCCAAACGCGCCGGCAGGAACGTATTACAGAGCTGATGTCCAGAGAAGACCTTGATAACCGTGAGATGCGCAGTCTTAACCGTCTTATCCGTCGCGAAGCCCGTGCCAACGAACCACGCAGACCGCTGGAGGTCCGCAATTTGTCAATGGAGGTGGATGACAGTGCCAGGTTGCGTACAGCAGAATTCTGGTCAGAAAATCGTCCGGTGCCTCTTACTCCCCAGGAAATGGAGAGCTTTAGGGAACTACCGAAGGATACTGTTGACAAAGATGAGCCCCGGCGTGGACCGTTCCGGCAGATACTGATGGGAGGAACACACAGCCCTGCACAAAACTGGACTTTCAGACATAACGGGCTGCTCAGCTTGTCATCATTCAATTTTAATACCGTTGATGGTTTGAAATACAGTAAGACACTTTCATTGAGACATTCTGATGCTACAGGAAGGCAATTTACTATAGCCAATAATTCAGGTTACGCTTTTGCCCGCGAACGGTTTCTTACCAGATTTGACCTGAATTATGCCTATCACCCTTTTAAACGTGCAGCATTGGGATTGGAAGGAGGGCGAATATCGCAGGACTTTGACAGCCGTTATGGAATCAATCCTTTCATAAATGCAGTTTCCAGCTTGTTTTTTCAAAACAATTTCCTGAAACTTTATGAGAAAGATTATATAAGGCTTCATCATCGTTTTGATATTGTAAACGGACTGGTACTAAGCACTGCTGCTGAATACGCGCAGCGAAGGCCTCTTGTAAACAACACTGATTTTTCCATTGCCGGTTGGATGGGTGGAGAGTATACCCAAAATATTCCTGCAATTCCGGGTTTGGAAGAACTGGTTATGCCCCCACACAATGCTTTTGTGATAGATGCAAGGCTCAGTTATACCCACAGGCATTATTTTATGAGAATGGGCGAACGAAAGGTAATGCTTTCATCGCGCTGGCCTACCTTATCTGTTGCTTACAGAGAAGGTTTTGAAGGTATCCTGAATAGCGATAGCCGCTTCCGGCAAATAGAGGCATCTGTTAATCAGTCATTCACCATCAGAATGATAGGAGAATTTGAATATACCCTAAATGCAGGAAAGTTTTTAAACTCTGATAAGTTGTTTACCCCTGACTTCCGGCATTTCGGAAGCAATTCCACCTGGTTTTTATCAGGTATGGAAAAAGACCGCTTTCGTACACTGAATCATTATGAGTATAGCACAGGTGCCGAATATCTATCAGCGCACCTGCATTATGAGCATGGCAGACTTCTTTTAAAACGATTACCTTTCATGGCGCGAACCCTTAGTCGCGAAAAATTGTTTATTAATGCATTAAGCATACCTGAAAAGGATTTCTATTTTGAAATGGGTTATGGCATGAACCAGATATTCCTGCTTATCAATGCCGAAATTGTAACCGGATTCAAAGGAGGTAAACACCATTATACGGGTTTCAGGATTTTCGTTCCACTGGGAGGGGAAGCAGGGGTAAGGCTTTAGAAGTGCGAACAGAGGACGGAGAACGGAGGACGGAAAAAGGAAAATGGAGTAGGGGTTTGGCAGAATTCGAAAAGTGAAAGTGAGATACTGCGAAAGTGCAAAATGCGAAAGTTAGAAAGTGATTAAGTGCACAGTTGCGATAGATTGGGGATATATCCCAGTAAACCCCAGTCCATTAAAGAAAAAAATCTTTATTGCCATATTTCGGGTCTCTTCTAAAAAAAACATAATTATACAATCTTAAAAATTCAGATAAGCAATCGTTTAAAACATATATTTTCAGCTTTTCATGCATACTAACACATTTATGCTTTATAATTTGAAAGTTATGGAAAGTGTAAAAACATTGAAAATGTTTGGTAATTCATGCAGCGTGCATTATATTTACGTTTGGTTTAAGTCTGACGTGTCTCTGTTTGTATAAGAAATAAAATTTTCTGTCTTATTAAATTTTGTTTTAATATGAAATTATACAGATAGAATAACATTTTTTGCATTAAACGGCAAAATAATTTTATGAGCTGGTATACAAAGGCAATTGAAGAAAAAAAGCCGCAAAAAAAGACCCTATGGATTAAATGCAGGGGTTGCGGTGCACATATATGGGCGAGTGAATGGAAACAAAATCTGAGTGTATGTCCTGAATGCAACTATCATTGCAGTATGACGGCTCAGGAGAGAATTAACCTGTTATTTGATAAAGACAGTTTCCATGAATTATTTGAGAATATTAGTCCCGTAGATTCATTGAATTTCAATGATTTGAAAGGAAGCTACAAAGACAAAATTGAAGCCAATAAAAAGAAATCAGGAATTTTGGAATCGGTTGTTACAGGACATGGGAAAATCAAAGGATTTTCAGTGGTAACAGCCATTATGGACTTTCGCTTTTTGGGCGGAAGCCTGGGTAGCGGCACCGGAGAAAAAATACTCCAGGCCGCTAATTTTGCTTATGACTATGGCCTTCCTTATATTATTTTCTCTGCTTCAGGAGGTGCCCGTATGCAGGAAGGTGTATTATCACTAATGCAAATGGCTAAAACCTGTGCCGGTGTTGCCCGTTTGAATAAGAAAAATATACCCTTCATTTCTGTTTTATTGAACCCCACAACCGGTGGTGTCACAGCCAGTTATGCTATGATGGGTGATTTAAATATTTCTGAGCCTGGCGCTGTGATTGGCTTTGCCGGCAGAAGAGTTATTGAGCAAACCATCGGTGAAAAACTTCCCGATGATTTTCAAACAGCAGAATATCTGCTTGAACATGGTTTTATTGACGCCATTGTGCAGCGCAAGGAAATGAGAGATTATCTTGCCAATGTACTTAGCTATTATAACAGATAATATCTTTTCACATTATAAGAACCAAATACAATTCTTATGGTAATCGTTAACGGTGTAAAAGTATCCGAAAAAGAAAAAAGGCAAAGGCTTACCCAGGAAAAAAAATCACGGAATATTTCCGCATGGGATGTTGTAAAAATCAGCCGTCATCCCAAACGACCAATTTTCCAGGATTATCTTGAAAGAATATTCACAAACTTTGTGGAGTTACATGGTGACAGGGCTTTTGGAGATGACAGGGCCATAATTGGTGGCTTTGCCCAGATCGGAAATCAGAAAGTTATGGTCATTGGTCATAATAAAGGAAAAAATACCACTGAGCAAATTGAACGCAATTTTGGTATGGCCAAACCCGAAGGGTATCGTAAAGCACTCAGGCTGATGAAACTTGCCCAACGTTTTAACCTTCCCGTAATAACAGTAATTGATACTCCCGGTGCTTTCCCCGGACTTGAAGCTGAAGAAAGGGGGCAGGCCGAATCTATTGCACGCAATATTACTGAAATGGCTAACATTGAAGTTCCGATTATTTCTTTGGTTATTGGAGAAGGGGGAAGTGGTGGTGCATTGGGTATTGGTGTAGGCGACAGGATTTTAATGTTATCCAATGCCATTTATTCAGTTATTTCACCGGAAGGTTGTGCTTCCATATTATGGAGAGATGCAAAATTTGCTCCTGATGCCGCCAAAGCCCTTAACATAACCGCAGAAGCATTGTATAAGCTTGATATTATCGATGAGATAATTGAAGAGCCCACTGAAGGTGCTCATGCAGATTATCAGCAAATAGCTGCAAATGTAAAAAGATCACTTCTGCGAAATCTCAGGAATCTTTCAAATATTTCTGTTTATGAGCTTCTTGAACAGCGTTTTGAAAAATATGCTGCTATGGGAAAATTTGCTGTAGATTAGTGATTAGCGATTATTGGTTAGGGGTTAGGGATTAGTGAAAATTATTAGATATAAATTTATATGAAAAATACGAAACTGCTTAGGATGACTGATACGACCCTGCGCGATGGGCATCAGTCGCTTTGGGCAACCCGGATGCGTACTAGGGATATCCTTGATATCATAGATATAGTAGACAATGCCGGATACTATTCACTTGAAGTTTGGGGAGGTGCAACCTTTGATGTGTGCCTGCGGTTTTTGCGTGAAAATCCCTGGGAAAGACTCAGAAAAATCAAGGAAAAAGCAAAAAAGACTCCCTTGCAAATGTTGCTCAGAGGGCAAAATATCGTAGGATATAAAAACTATCCCGATGATTTGCTTGACAGATTTGTGGAAACTGCCCATATAAATGGAGTGGATATTTTCAGAATTTTTGATGCTCTTAATGATACACGTAACCTGGAGTCAGCAATAAAATCTGTTAAGAAACATGGAGCTCACGCACAGGGGGCTTTATCTTATACTATAAGTCCGGTACATACCATTGATAAGTACGTTGAATATGCACGCGAACAGGTGCAACTTGGAGTTGACTCTCTTTGCATCAAAGATATGGCCGGGTTATTATCTCCGGTGCGTTCCAAAGAGCTGGTTAGCGCATTGGTGAAAGAATTTGGTTTACCGGTTCAGGTTCATTGCCATGCCACAAGTGGAATGTCGGAAACCGCTTACCTGGAAGGTGTGAGAGCAGGAGCAGGAGCAATTGACAGTGCAGTTGCTTCCATGTCGGGGTTCTCATCACAACCTGCGGTTGAAACCCTGTATCATATATTTACTGAAATGGGTTATGATCTGAATCTGGATATGGATGCCATAAGGAAAGTAAATAAATATTTTGCTGAGCTTGCACCCCGACGTGCCAAAGGAAGAGGGCATGAAGCTGCAGTTGACGGAGAAATTTTGATACACCAGATTCCGGGAGGAATGATATCTAATTATCGCTCCCAACTGGAACAACAGGATTCCATTGACAAACTACCGGAAGTACTTGAAGAGGTTACACGTGTAAGAGAGGATTTGGGATTTCCACCTTTGGTAACACCAACAAGCCAAATCGTGGGAACACAGGCAGTAATGAATGTTCTTGCAGGAGAGCGCTATAAAATAGTTCCCCAGGAAGTGAAAAACTATGTAAAGGGAATGTATGGCAGACCTCCCGTGCCTATCGGCAAAGCGTTTGCAAAGAAAATTCTTGGAAATGAAAAGCCTATCACCAGACGACCTGCTGATGATTTAAAACCCATACTTCCCACAGCTACAAAAAACCTTTCGCAACCTGAATTGATACAAGAGGAAGAAGATATAATTTCCTATTGCATTTTTCCTGAGGTAGCTCTTGAATACTTTAAATGGAGGGCATTACACGAAGATAAGCGACCCAAAACACCTGCTGATATTGAAGCAGAAGAATTTACAGGAAAGAAAAAAGCTGAGGAAGAAAAACCTTCTGTAATACAAAACGGAAACCTTGATAAGATGCTTCATGCAGATGATTACGCTGGTATAAATTCTATCCTTGAAAAGGCTTCATTTCTTCAACTCAATGAACTGACTATTCGCAAAGGTGATTTTAATCTTTCTATTTTCAGTGGCAATGGTGACGGAAATGGAAATACACAATACCGTAAATCTGAATCTGCTTTACCGCCAACTGTTAAAAAACAGGAACAAGCACCGGAGCCTTCAGTGCAAGCTGAGAAAGCTGCCCCCGAAACAATATTGGCAACCGATACAGAAACCATAAACTCGGTAATGGCTGGTACTTTTTACAGGTCACCAGGCGAAAATAAGCCTCCTTTTATTTCTGAGGGCACTGTGGTAAATACCGGAGATACTATTTGTATTCTTGAAGCCATGAAACTTTTCAATGAAATACAGGCTCCATTCAAATGCCGTGTGGTTAAGTTTATGGTAGAAGATGCCTCAAAGGTAACAAAAGGGCAACCTTTAATGCAGGTAGAAAAACTCTGAAAAAAGAGGAAATATTTTTAATGAAATTTTAATTCTCCGGAAAGCTTTTATTTCCTGCTATCTTCTGGCTCATAGTCTTTTACAGAATCTTCAAGGCTTTCTTTTCTGTCGGAAAGTATAAATTGCATTCGGATATTATTAATTTCCTGTTCAAGAAACTGAATTTCCCTTTCTAAAAGGTTTTTGAACTTTTCAAGGGCATCAAGTGCATAATTACTGCTTCCCAGCGACTGATATTCATCAATAAAATTCTCAATTGCATTCAGGCCTTCATTTGCTGCATACCGGATATTCATGAGATGTTGTGAAATCCTTTGCCGATGTACTTTGTCAAAGGAAACAGGATGCAAAGACTCTTCCCTTAGCTTTATTAAAGTTTGAACAGAAAAAAGATGGGAAACAGTAATAAGAAGTTTCTCGCTTTCTTCATAGCAGATACATCTGAATTTCTTTAATTGAGTAATGTTCAGCTCAACTTTTGAAAATCCTTTATCCATGGAAGTAAACAATTGCAGAATACCCATTGATATTTTCTGAATTTTCGCAAGTTTTTTTATCATGACAAGAAGGAATTATCTTATAAAAGTCCTTGTTTTATTACCCTTTTAAAATAAAAAATGAAATATTCTCTCTAATGTAAAATGCTATTAAGATATACTATTCTCAATACTAAAACTGATAAGATATTTTTCTATCGATAGCAATATTAACAAAAAAACATGTATTCAAAAATGCGTGTTAAACTATGTAAATATGCAATAGGAATAATTTATTCCATGTTTTAAGGAGAAAAAATAATGTTTTACCCGTAATCTGATTTAAAAGAATTTTTCTTTAAATATAAGGTGTTGATAATCTATGGCTTGCGGAAAATTGTTAATAAGTTTTTTTGCTGAATTTTCAATATATTTCAGTTTTTAAAAATAATGGGCTTTCAACTTACAGATTATAAGATATAAATGTATAGCATAAAATCGAATATTATTTTGAGTAAATTTTTTATTGGATAATTTGCAAAAATATTTTGAAATTTCTTGTGGGGAAAAATATTTCCTATATCTTTGCTTCATCCTTTTTTTCCAAACCATGAACCAGGCAGCGCTGGGTAATCTGGCAAAACCTTGTTTCAAAATAGGAGAACGTTCCTGCAGAAATAATTGATTCACAAAGCGTTTTCTGATTGGTCAGCTGTCATGTCAAGAGGAAAGCGTCCAGCGTTGCCTGGATTTTTGGTTTTTTTTATGTAAGCATCGCAATCGATTGCGGTGTGAAAATAAAAAGTATAAAAGGATTATTTCTTAAAGAGTGTAACTTGCACTATTAATACCAAAACACACAACACTTTCCCCGCAATTTAGCGGGTTTTTTTGTTTGTATTTGGATAAGAGGTTCTTTAAAGCTGCGCTAAGCTCACATAATTAGCTTTGATGCTTTTTCATGGTGATGGTTTAAACTTTGATTCTCATGCCCCAATCGCTATCAACTCTTTAATTCGCTCAACCTCAACTTCTAAACTTTCTAAACTCTCTCAACCTTCTCAACCTACTCCACCTACTCCACCCATTTCACCTTTTCAGCATCCCATTTATCCTTAGGGCGGTCGTCTAGTAATGGATAGCCGATGGGAATAATATTCAGCGGAATAATGTGTGATGGAAGGTCAAGGGCTTCGCTTACAGCGGCGATGCGGGCTTTGTAAGGGTAAACGCCGGTCCATACGGCTCCAAGTCCCAGTGCTTCGGCTGCCAGCAGCAGGTTTTGTGTAGCTGCGGCGCAGTCCAGTTTCCAGTTGTGGATCTGTTCTTCATTGGGATTGCCCTTTGGGGTATCACCTGCTACTACAATTGCCAATGGGGCCTGGCTTAGCATTTTAGCATAGGGGAGTTCTCCTGCCAGTTGGTCAAGTATTTCGCGGCTTGTAATTACATAAAATTGCCAGGGTTGTATATTGCGGGCAGTGGGGGCGGCCATGGCGGCACGCAGCATGGTTTCAATTTTATCTTCAGGAACAGAAATGTCCTGGTATTGCCTTACACTTTTTCGCTGGTGAATTATGGTTAACACGTCATTGTCAGTTTGCTGGCTCATAACTTCAAGGTTTGTGAACATGCAAATAATAAGCATGCCTGCAGTTAACAGATATCTCATTTTAAGGGATTTGATAGGGTAAATGTAGAAAATATATTTCAAATGTAATATACGGCCGTCAACTGCAGCATTTACTTTTTCTGCCTGTTCGGGTGTGGTTTTTCTGATCATTGTTTTTGTTTTTAAGTTTCCTGTTCTGCCGGGGTCAGTTCGGTTCTTCTTTTTTAGGTTGTATTTTTTCTTTGCTCACTTCCTGGCAGTTCTTTTCCGTGGCATGCCAGCCGGTTTTTCTCCTTTTACTCCTTTTGTAATGTTTCCACCACAAAACTTCTCCTGAAACCAGGATGATCAGAATTGCCTGTCCGGCCAGCGGGATAAAAAGAATATAATAGTCACCAAAGACAAACAAATAAAATCTTCCGGTATGAACTTCAAGAGCCAGGTTCCATAGTGGCATTTTTGCCTTTTGTCTGATTTCATAGGGCATTTCGGATATTTGTGTATGGCGGTTAAAGGAAAATATACCGGCATTATCAGCCTTTGATCATTGTAAGCAACATTTTGAATTTTTCCACCGCCAGAAGTGCATGCGGAATATTGGCCGGCATAATGATGGTTTCACCTTCTTTGAGGATGTAAGGTTTTTTATCGATTGTAATCTCAACCTGGCCCTCTGCTACCTGAACCATTGCATCGAAGGGTGCTGAATGCTCACTCAGTTTCTGACCTTTATCGAAGGAGAAAAGGGTAATATTGCCGGTTTTTTGTTCCAGTACACGCTTGCTCACTACACTGTTGCTTGCGTACTCAATGTCTTTTTTGAAATTTATGATGGTGCTGTGATTGAAGTTGCTCATTTCTTTGGGTTTATGGGTTTAAAAGTTGAAGAGTTGAAAAGTTTAGGTTGATAAGTTGATAAAAAACTCTCAATCTTAATCTTAATCTTAATCTTAATCCCGAATCGCAAAGCTCTCGGGACTTCACTATCGTTCAGCCTCAAATTTAACCTAATCCTCTACCTTTCCGTTTATTTCTTCCAGCAGGATAAAAATGTCATCTACACAGGCACCGCATACGGTACCGGCTTCGGTTTCATCCTGAACCTGGCGAACGCTTTTCAGTTTCTTTTTTTTGATGGCGTCTTCAACGGTTCCTTTGGTTATGTCAAGGCAGTTGCATAAAATATCGTCTCTTTCCATGGCGTATTTTTTAGAAAACCGCGGAGGGTTTAACCCCCGCGGTTTATTGGATTTTAATTAAGGAAAAGTTTCATGTCTTCATTAACGCTGCCAATGGGTGCAATTCCGAAATTGTCAACCAGAACTTTAGCCACGTTGGGTGAAAGGAATGCGGGCAGTGTGGGTCCCAGGTGAATGTTCTTCACTCCCAGGGAAAGCAGTGCCAGCAGTACGATAACAGCTTTCTGCTCGTACCATGCAATATTGTATGCAATGGGCAGATCGTTTATATCGTTGAGCTCAAATACTTCTTTCAGTTTCAGTGCTATAACAGCCAGTGAGTAGGAGTCATTGCACTGTCCGGCATCCAGTACTCTTGGAATACCGCCAATATCGCCCAGGGGTAGTTTGTTGTACCGGTACTTGGCGCAACCTGCAGTTAGGATAACGGTATCTTTGGGCAGTGCTTCTGCAAATTCAGTATAATAATCACGGTCTTTCATACGACCATCGCAACCTGCCATAACAAAGAACTTGCGGATGGCACCTGATTTAACGGCATCAACAACTTTATCGGCCAGTTGCATCACCTGGTTGTGGGCAAATCCGCCAACGATTTCTCCTGTTTCAATTTCTACAGGAGGTTGGGTTTGCTTTGCATGTTCAATGATTTCTGAGAAATCCTTGCGTCCGCCTTCCGCGCGGTTGGGAATGTGCTTGCTGCCTTTCAGCCCTGATGAACCGGTAGTGTAAATACGGTCGGAATAAGTTGCCTTTTTGGATGGGGGTACTATACAGTTGGTAGTGAAAAGGATGGGACCGTTAAAAGTTTCGAACTCCTCTTTTTGCTTCCACCATGAGCTTCCGTAGTTGCCTACAAAATGGTCATATTTTTTGAAAGCGGGGTAGTAATTGGCAGGCAACATTTCGCTATGTGTGTAAACATCCACGCCGGTTCCTTCGGTTTGGATAAGCAGATCTTCCATGTCACGCAAATCGTGGCCACTTATAAGAATAGCAGGATTTTTGCGCACACCAATATTAACCTTGGTGATTTCGGGGTTACCGTAAGCTGTTGTATTGGCTTTATCAAGCAACGCCATTACTTTTACGCCATAGGAGCCGGTTTCAAGCACCAATGCAGTAAGTTGTTCAGCAGTAAGTGAGTCATCAAGTGTTGCTGCAAGAGCTTTTGAGATAAAGTCAAAGATATCCTGTTCAATATGTCCCAGGTTATATGCGTGCTCAGCATAAGCGGCGATGCCTTTAAGACCGTAAATGGTAAGTTCGCGCAGTGAACGGACATCTTCATTGGGGCTCAATTGCAGAACACCCACTTGCTGTGCTTTTCTTTCATACTCGCCTGGAGTATAGGCATACCATTTAGCTGCTTCCGGAAGTTCATCCTTGTTAATACTTATACCGGATTCTTCAAGTTTTTTCTCCAGTGCTATTCTTACTTCGAATCCTTCGCGAATCTTTTCAATAAAGCGCTGGTGGTCAAAGTTAGCGTTGGTGATGGTCATAAACAATCCTTCGAAAATAAACTGATCTTCTTTCGATGTGTCCAGACCTTCTTTTTTCGCCATATTATTGTATACTGCCATGCCTCTTAACTGGTACATCAGTACATCCATAATGTTGGCGAGTTCGGGTTCTTTTCCACATACACCTTTGATGGTGCATCCTGTGCCTTTTGCGGCTTCCTGACATTGAAAACAAAACATACTCATAATGTAATCTCCTCTTTTTTAATGGTTTATTAATTTAACAAGCTTACTTGTTTAAAGGTTTATTGATTTATGGGTTTATTAGTTGATAGGTTTATAAGTTTATTTGTTAAGTGTTACCTACTTCTTCGGTCTCCGGTCTCCCGTCTTCGGTCTCCGGTCTCCATTTCACATCCATTCTTCACTTCTGATTTCACCATCCAGACCAACTACCAGTGCTTTAACGGGTACTTTCCTGCTTGCTTTTTCTGATGCCATTTTGGCCATTTGCAGTAATCCTGAACAACAGGGTACTTCCATAACCATAACGGTAAGTGTATTGATTCTGGCGTGGTCAATCATTGCGGTTAGCTTATCAATATAAATTTCCTTACCTTGATCCAGTTTAGGACAGGCAATGGCCAGACCTTTACCCTTCAGGTATTTACTGTGGAAGTTGCCCATTGAAAAGGCCACACAGTCCGCAGCCATAAGCACATCAGCATTTTGGAAATATGGTGCCTGCGGGTTTACCAGGTGCAATTGCACCGGCCATTGTCTTAATTCTGAAGGTTGTGCTATAGAAGTTGCCGTTGATGTTGCGGCAGCAGTGGCTGCTTCTGGCCGATCAAAGCTCATCATTCTTGATCCGGGGCAACCGCCTCCGTTATGAGCGTGTATTTCCATTTTTTCTTCTTTATTTGGGGTTTCTGTTTCTTTTTCTTCGGAAGTGTAATTTTTTAATTTTCTGAGATCAACATCCAGCTTTTTATCTATGATATACTGAATGCCTTGCTCTACAAACTCTGTCTGATTATGATCTATCAGGTGGTTAAGATGGGCAATAACAGTAGCTTCACCATTGGGTGATATGCGGTCCATTACCTTAATTTCATCGTAGGGTTCTGCTTCTCGCATTTCAAGGGTAATTGCACCTACAGGGCAGTCGCCGATACATGCTCCCAGTCCGTCGCAATATAAGTCGCTAATCATACGGGCTTTGCCGTCAATCATCTGGAGGGCTCCCTCATGGCAACCGTCAACACACAAGCTGCAACCGTTGCAAAGTTCTTCGTCGATTTTTATGATGGTTCTTTTCATTTCTTTTGGTCGTTAATTCTTTGATTTATTAATTATTATGTATTGCAGGTTTCATATTTTAAAGGGCAATTACTTTTCTACCCATCAGATAACTTCTGAATTCATTGGTGAATTTTTGTTCAAGCCCTCCAAATATGCAACTTGAAAACGGACAGTTTTCGCAGTGCATTTTGCAGGTGTTGTCTTCCAGTTCTCCTTCAATCAGGTTAAAAATATCAAGTAATGATTTTTCTTTGGCTTCCTCACTTAATATAAAACCACCCTTGGGTCCACGGGTAGAAACTAGATAACCGTTTTTTACGAGCTGTTGTAAAATTTTTGAAATATGATTTTTTGAGAATCCCGTTGCATCAGCAATCTCCTGGGTGCTCACAAGCTTATCACTACGGGCAATTAAACCCATGCTGTGAATGGCTATTGTAGCGGCTTCTGATATATTAAGGACTTTGCTCATTATTCTATACAAGTAATTAGGTAAATGAATACGCAAATGTATAAATGATTTTTGAAATAAAAAAATAATTGTGGTATTATTTTACCACAATATTTAAATAATTTTTTAAGTAATAAATAAACAGATGGTTACAAAGTGTTAAATTAAAAAAATAGAAGATTTAATTGAATTAAAAATCAAGTAACATCTATTTTTTGTATATTCGGATAATATAATTCAAAGGCAGAAAGAGGTAAAACCACAAAATCTAATGTATGATATTTACCGTAGAGGGTATCAGCGACAAGGGTTTGAAAAGGTGGCACAATGAGGATCACCTGCTTCTGGATGATAATCTGTTCACAGACGATTATTTTTTTAAAGAATTCAATGCCAATACCCAGCGTGCAGTTTTTGCCGTTGCCGACGGTATGGGTGGACATAAGGCAGGGGAGGTGGCAAGTCTTGAGGTATTGAAAAGTCTTTTTAATTTTTCTGAAAGTTTACCGGAAAAGGCATATTATGATTTTATCAGGCAAAAGTTTAACAACTGGATTATTGATGCTCATATGGACTTAAAACGTATGAGTGACGAAAATTCTGAATACAGGGGCATGGGGACTACACTAACCGGTTTATTATACTATAATGGTGCTTTCTTTTGGTTTCATGCAGGCGATAGTCGTTTGTATATTTTTCATAAAGGTAAATTGCGCCAATTGACTACCGATCACACTTTGGCCTGGATGACCAATGATCCTACCATCCCTTCCAACTACATTGCCAACTCAATCGGGGGTGGAAAAAAGCCTTTTCTGGATATGGAAAAACTTGATGACCCCATTGAACCATCTGACATGCTGTTATTATGCAGCGATGGGCTTTCTGATATGCTTTCCAAAAAAGAACTTGAGGATTTGCTTATTAATCCTGATTTGCAAAAAATTATGGAGAAAGCTTATGAAAAGGGTGCCCGGGATAATATTTCTCTATTGTTGGTAAAAATAGATTGATGTCATTGGTTTTGTAAAAAGGGAGAAAATCGATTTATTTAATTCCCCTTTGCTTTTTTATAGTATCGTAAGCTTCATTCATTTTTTGAAACTTTTCTTTCGCAGCTTGCTGGAACTCTTCTCCCAGGTGACTTACCCTGTCGGGATGATATTTCAATGCTAAAGCTCGGTAAGCACCTTTGACTTCCTCATCAGTAGCATTGGGCGATACTTCCAGGATTTTGTATGCACTGTCAGTATCTTTTACAAACATATTTTTAATGGACAGGTAATCGGATCTGTTAATACCAATCCAGTCTGAAATTTTTTCCAGTGTTTGAATTTCTGTTGGGTCGGCATGTCCGTCAGCAAGGGCCACACCATACAGAAAGTGAAGCAATTGCAGGCGACTGTGCAGATCCATATTGTTTCTTATCTGAAAACAAACATCCTGCAGGGGTATTTCCTGTTTTAAAATATCCCTGAATGCATGCATGTAATTTTGTGTAGCATGCTTTCCGAAGTTTTGCAGAAAGAATGCCTTAATGTAGTTTAATTCCGATTTAAGCATTTTTCCATCGGCTTTCATAACAGCGGCTGAAAGCACAAGCAGACTGATCCTGAAATCTCCCGGACCTGTGCCACTATGGACCTGGCGGCCTCTGAATTCATATTCACCTGAATTCATACTGTCAAATGCCGAACCCATTAAAAAACCAAGGATACCTCCCAGCGGTCCTCCAATTGCCCATCCCAGGCCACCCATAATCCATTTTCCGTATCTGCTCATAACATCAAGATATTTTCAATGCAATTAAATACTTTTTTTTACCTGCTTGTTTTCATTCTCAGTAAAAAGTCATTTTTATCGATTTATCAATTAAATAAACCAGGTCACCGGCAAGTATACACTCCAGGGGTTTTTTGCGTGCAGCAATGTCTGCCGCAAGCCCATGCAAAAACACTCCCGCCATGGCACTGTATTGTGGTGAGTAACCTTGTGTAAGTAACCCAAGTATCATTCCGGTGAGTACATCACCTGTGCCTCCTGTGGCCATTCCAGGATTACCTGTAGAATTAAAAATTACTTTTTTATCGGGGCTTATTATAGCTGTGTGTGCTCCTTTAAGGACAAGGTAACAATTGAAACGAAAAGCGAAATCCCTTGCTTTTTCCAACCTTTCCCATCCGGAAATGCATTTACCGGCCAGTCGTTCGAATTCGCCCACATGGGGTGTAAGAATGCTCCCTGCGGGCAGAAAAGAAAGCCAGGTTGGATTTTCTGCCAGAATGTTCAGGGCATCAGCATCCAGAACCAAAGGCCGGGTTGAATTTTGTATGAGCAATTTGAGCGCATTGGCAGTTTGAGCTTCCTTGCCAAGTCCCGGACCGGCAGCAATGGTTGAGTAAGGGGAAATATCTCTGATACCCGTGAAAACTTTCTCATCTTCATCAACAGAGACCATTGCCTCCGGAACAGCTGAATGCTGAATAACATAATTAATCCGGGGTATATGAACAGTAAGAAGCCCTATTCCCATTTTTAGTGCTGCCTGTGCTGCCAGCACCGCTGCACCAGCTTTCCCTTCACTACCTGATATGAGCAAGGCATGGCCGTATTTTCCCTTGTGGTCAAATTTTTTTCTGTATCTGTAAGAAGACCTTAAATCTTCCTTTAACAGAAAAAAATAAGGTGTATCCTGCGCTTCAATAAACGATTTGTCCAGACCAATATCCAATACCTGCCAATGACCCAGGTAAATTTCGTTTTCAGGGAACATAAACGAGAGTTTTGGAAACTGAAATGTAAAAGTGTAATCGGCTTTAACAATATTTTCAGGAATATTTTCTGAATTTTCCTCACCGAAAAGACCGCTGGGAATATCAATGGCAATTACCCTGGCACCACTCCGATTGATATGAATTACTATTTC
Source organism: Bacteroidota bacterium (assembly GCA_007693555.1). Taxonomy (GTDB): domain Bacteria; phylum Bacteroidota; class Bacteroidia; order Bacteroidales; family UBA7960; genus SKVR01. The sequence goes on along the minus strand of REDJ01000091.1, from coordinate 21,074 downwards.
AGCAGGCAAGCCCTCCAAAGGTCTGTTGAGCCCGCTACCGAACAGAGCATCAATTACTATATCTTCGGCCTTTATTTCAGGAAATTCTGTTTTATTGCCGATATGAATGAGCTTTGCCTTTCGTAGTTTATTCAATCTTTCTTCATTTATAGAAAAGTCATCAGATGCTTTTTGAGTATGAATGAGTTTGAAAACAGTTACATCATAACCCGAGACCAATAGCATGCGTGCTACCGCCAATCCATCACCACCATTATTACCCATACCGCAAAACACTTTTATCCGGTTATGCTTTTTTAATTTTCTCTTTATTGCATCAAAAAATGCTTTTGATGCTCTTTCCATCAAATCAATGGAATCGATGGGTTCATTCTCTATAGTATATTGGTCTGTTTCCCGGATTTGCTGTGTGTTGAGGATCTTCATAAGAAAAGTAATCAATTACTCACCTGATTTTACTATAATAAATTCACAATTTTTATCTGCCATCAAAGATATAAAATTGATTTCGCTTAAGTGAATTAAGTTGTTCACGGGTTTCTTCTATGGCAATTTAGTTAATTTTGTGTTTCCAGTGCTTAAGTATGATAAGGAAAAAATATACCAGGAAAAAAATTACCGCATTGCTCCATCCTATAATCCGTGAATGGTTAAAAGCTTTGCTGATTGCTGTGTTTATTATTCTTGGAATACGATATTTGGTTTTTGATCTGGTGAGTTACTCAGGCAGCAGTATGGAGCGTACTTTGCTAAAAGGCGATGTTTTAGTTGTGAATAAATATAACTATGGAAGCCGCCTGCCCATGAGGATTTTGCCCCAAAGCTGGACGAATCTTTTCTTTTCAACGGATACTTTGCCAAGGGTGCAACAATTGCCTTACGGAAGACTACCCGGAAACAGAGATATTCAACACAATGATCTTGTATTCTTCAATACACCGTCGTTTCATCATCTGGCCATAGATATGCGCCGCCCCAGGGCTAAAAGAATAATGGCGATGCCCGGCGATACCCTTGAAATCAGAAAATCTGTTGTGTTTAAAAATAACATAGCACTTGAATATAATGATAATATCCAGTTTAATTTCCTGGTGGAAACCAGAAGGGGAAAAATTGATGAAAACTTTTTGGAAGGTCTGACAATTTCAGAAGCCCGAAAACTCAGGGGAGGAAACAGGTATTTACTCCCTTTAACAAGAGAAATGAAAGATACCCTGCAAAAAAGACCTGGTATTACCCATATCAGAAAAAGCCCGGCTGATTTTTTACCTGAAATAAATCCTCCATTTGGTAAAGATGCTCAAAAATGGAATTCTGACAATTTCGGACCTGTTGTAGTTCCTTTCAAGGGAATGACAATTGATTTGGATTCTGCCAACTTCGATAAATATTTTTATCACATCCTCTATCACGAAAGAGTAAAGCCCGAATGGAGAAATGATTCGGTTTTTATGGAGAGCAGGTACGCAACCGATTATACATTCAGAATGAATTATTATTTTGTAATGGGAGATAACAGGCATAATACCACTGATTCACGAATGTGGGGCCTTGTACCCGAGAATCATATTAAGGGAAGAGTATCCGGAGTTTTTCTTTCTTTCGACAAAGAATCAGGACTGATAGGAGCAATCCGCTGGAAGAGGATCCTCAGCCGATTGGATTAATACACCAGAAAAGAAAACTGCACAGTAAAATAATATTTATGACAGAAACCTCGCACATACCCTTGCTTTTATCAACAGCATATTTCCCACCTCTTGAATATTTTGTGTACCTGATGCGTTATGATAAAGTTTTTGTGGATGTGTATGAAACCTATCCCAAACAAACCTGGCGCAACAGATGCAGGATACTCAGCGGAAACGGCCCCATTGATTTGACAGTTCCCGTTGAAAAACCATTTGGAAACCACACCAAAACACACCATGTAATTATAAGTTCGCACACCAGGTGGCAAAAAATCCACTGGCGCAGCATAGAATCAGCCTACAGGAATGCACCCTTTTTTCTGTTTTATAAAGACATGATTCAAAGCATGATTTTTGAAAAATCTTATTCTGCCCTTTATTTGTTGAATGCGCATATTCTTAATACCTTATGCAGTGAATTGGAAATATGGAGGGAATTTAAGTTTACAGAAAAATTTGTACAGGAAAGTTCAGCTTTTACTGATTTACGCTTTGCAATCAGCCCCAAAGGCAAAGACTGTAAACAATTAAATAAACTGACTTTTACACCCTATTACCAGGTTTTTTCTGACCGTATTGGGTTCCAGCCTGATTTAAGCATTCTTGATTTGATGTTTAATCTGGGACCTGATGCAAGGCCCTATCTTGAGGAAGTATCAATGGTCAAATAATCCCAAAGGCTCACTATGTATTTGATAAGTTGCAATCCATAGGCTAATCTTGATTGAGGTTTTCAGCTAAGTTACTTTTGATTAATTGCTTGAAGGATAAGCAATTCTTATATGATAAATGTGCATGAGCCGGTTTTTAAAAACACGTTTGATAATATTTATGTCCTTAAAGGTTATATTGGCATTGTCAAATTGCTGTTCCTCTATTTGTGTATTTATAATATTATCAACCAGCTTATTAATGGATTCTTCATCGGGGTTTTTCATACTGCGCGAAGCAGCTTCTACCGAATCGGCCATCATTAGAACGGCTGTTTCTTTGCTGAAAGGTTTGGGTCCTTTATAGGTAAAAACATCCTTATTAATCTCTTTGTCGGGGTTCTCCTTTTGCTCCATAGCATAAAAATAACGTGTGGTAGTTGTACCATGGTGAGTTCTGATAAAATCAATGATATACTCGGGCAAATTATGTTTTCGTGCTTTTTCAATTCCTTTTATTACATGACCTATTATGATTTCCGCACTTTCAGTATAGCTCAGTTCATCATGGGGGTTGATTTCTGAATTTTGATTTTCGATAAAATACTGAGGTTGTTCCATTTTACCAATATCATGGTAAAGTGCTCCGGTTCTAACCATAAGACTATTTCCACCAATGATATTAATTGCTTCCTCTGACAAATTTGCTACCTGAAGAGAATGTTGAAATGTGCCCGGTGCAGTGAGATTTAACTCTCTTAACAGCGGCGAATTGGTATCGGCCAGTTCAAGCAATGAAAAATCGGTAGGAAGACCGGATGTTCTTTCAAAAATATAAATCAGTGGATATGAAAACAAGGTAAGCATTGCACTGCCTGCAAAATATATATAATTAACAGTCTCAATTTGCGCAAAGGAACCGGTTTGAGCCAGTGTAAGACCTGTAAAAACAGCCGCATAGGTTAGGAAAATAAGGGAAACAGTAGTGAAGAGCTGTGAGCGGCGGCGCAATCCCGCCATAGATAAAATGGCAATAATGCCTGCAATAAACTGCAGAAAAATGAATTCAAAACTTTTTGGAACCAGGAAACCGATTAAAATGATACTCGTAATATGCACATATAACGCAAGTCTGTTATCAAAAAAACTTCGGATTATTATTGGCACAATACATACAGGTATGAGATAAAGCAGGTTGATGTTATATTTTACCACCTGGCTGGTGAGAAATACCATCAGAAATATACACAGAAGTATAACCATTATTTTCCTGGTATTGGTAAACACATCCCTGCGAAATACCCACAAAAACAGGCTTAAGACAACAATTGATATGGAAACCAGCAAAAACTGCCCCCAGAAAACGAGATAATTGGCTGATGCTCCTCCAAGTTGCCGGGTGTATTCAGTTCTGAATGACTCCAGAATTTTCATTTTTTCAGCAGTAATCAGCTCACCTTTCGAAATGATTTTTTCTCCCTGCTGTACCATTCCCCTGGTGGGTGATATACGTTCCATTGCAGAAGCAATGGCTTTACTGTTGGTTTCCCCATCCCAGAATACGGAATGAGTTATAGAGTTTTCCAGAACATTGCGCAACAATGATCTTTTATCTGCCTCAAGTTGCGACTGGTCAATCATTTTTCCAGCAAACTGAAATCCTTCTCTGATATTAAAAAAATCACCCACCTGCCGGGTTTGGGCAACGGGTCCGTCAAGCAGCAAAATATTCATTTGAGCAGGTGCATCTGTCATTTCTCCTTCCAGAAAAATAACTCCTCGCTTATATATGGAATCAAAAATATTTATGGCAACATTTTTTACTCTTGCTTTCTGTGTATTGCTGATATCATTATCCCCGAATTTTTCAGACCATGCCAGCTCAAATCGGGTGTTCATGAGTTGAAACTGACTGTCGTAAACCGCAGGATCTTTTCTGAAAAAAGGTGTAAAATCTTTGAGAATTTCCTCTCTTTCCCTTGCCAGTTCTTCGGATGATTTTTGAATGGCAAAATTAAAAGGAGCTATCAGGTCATCATACATCCAGGGACGTGCCTGTGAAAACTCCCAGTAAAAACCTGTTTGCCGTGGAAAAAGCCAAACTATGAGAACAATGCTTATAGCAAAAAGGCTTAGCCTCACCATAGCTGCAAAGTTCTCCTGAAACCAGTTAAACAGTTTTTTCATGTTTTATATTTTCTGCTTTTGCGAAGTTAATAAATAAGCTTTCATACAACTTATTTAAACATAAGAAATCTGTACTTCTTTGAATCTGCCCGTTAACAGCGTTCTAAAAAAAAATCCTTTATTAAACAAAATTGATTTATGCTTTATAAATCTGAGGATTTCATAAATTTACAACAAAAAGTAAAAGCATGGAAAAAGGAATTTGTTTAATCAGCATTGCCCCGCTCAGAAATTCAGCTAACGACAGGAGTGAAATGGTTACGCAAGTACTCTTTGGAGAACTGATGGAAGTACTTGAAAAGAAAAAAAACTGGATTTTGGTAAGGCTTTTAAATGATAATTACCAGGGATGGATATCTGCAGGGCAATTTTCCCAACTGACTGATGAACAGTTTTACAGCCTGAGTAAAGAGGAGCAATGGGTTAGCAATGATCTTGTACAAATCCTTGAAAATAAAACCCGTAACTTCAGTTTCCTGATTACAGCCGGAAGTACATTTTATAATTGTGAAAACAATGTTTTTAATTTACTTGACGAAGATTACATTTTTCATGGCAATATGCATCAATTGAAAGGTTTTGACAGGGAATTGCTTGTAAATAATGCTTTATTGTTTCAACATACGCCATATTTATGGGGAGGAAAATCTGTAATGGGTGTTGATTGCTCAGGCTTTACACAATTGGTATATAAAATGTCTGGCAAGTTGATTTTACGCGATGCTACGCAACAGGCTGCCCAGGGGGAAATGATCAACCTTTTGCATGAGGCATTACCTGGAGACCTTTTATTTTTTGATAATGAACATGAAGAAATCAATCATGTGGGTATTTTGCTTGATACGGAAAATATTATACACGCGCATCAGAAAGTAAGAATTGATAAAATTGATCACCAGGGAATTTTTAATACCGACCTGAAAAAATACTCTCATAAGCTTCGGTTGATTAAGAGGATGTAATTTTCCGGAAATTGATTTCCATTCTTTTGCATTTAAAAATAAGCAGGACTTTCCAATCATTTCATAATAATTTCCTTTGCCAAACTTTCTCCAGATTTTTCTGTTACGTCAAATAGTAAGTGTATTTCGCATCTAAATAATACACTAATAGATAATTTTTGTACCTTTGCACCCTTGAATTTTCAGGTAATTATATGATTAAAATAACACTTCCCGATAAATCTGTTAAAGAATACCCCAAAGGTGTTACCGGCATTGAAATTGCCAAAACCATCAGCGAGGGTCTTGCTCGCAATGTACTTTCCATATCTGTAAATGGTGAGGTTTGGGATTTACACCGGCCCATAAATCATGATGCTGCTATAAAGCTGCATACGTGGGATGATAAAGAAGGCCGCGCAACTATGTGGCACTCTTCTGCACATCTGATGGCAGAAGCAATTGAAACTCTTTACCCTGGCACTAAATTCGGCATAGGACCGGATGTGGAAAACGGTTTTTACTATGATATTGATTTGGGAGATCATTCCATTTCCAGCAATGACTTTGAAAAAATTGAGAACAAGATGCTGGAACTGGCCCGACAAAAACAGGAATTTGTCAGGAAAGAGATTCCAAAAAAGGAAGCGCTGGAATATTACAGTAAAAAAGGTGATGAGTATAAGGTTGACTTATTGCAAGATCTTGAAGACGGTACAATCAGTCTATATGAATCAGGCCACTTTACTGATTTGTGTCGCGGCCCGCACCTCATGGATACCAGTCCTATAAAGGCGGTAAAACTTCTCAGCATTGCCGGTGCTTACTGGCGAGGTGATGAAAGCCGAAAGCAACTGACCCGGGTTTATGGTATAACATTCCCGAAGCAAAAGCAGCTTAATGAATACCTTGAGATGCTTGAGGAAGCTAAGAAACGTGATCACAGAAAGATAGGTCGTGAACTGGAGCTTTTTGCTTTCTCTCAGAACGTGGGACAGGGACTTCCGTTGTGGTTGCCCAAAGGTGCACAGCTAAGAGAGAACCTGGAAAGATTTCTCAAAAATGTTCAGCGAAAGGCAGGTTATGTGCCTGTGATAACTCCTCATATTGGCAATAAGAATCTTTATCTGCTCAGCGGACATTATGAAAAGTATGGAAAGGACTCCTTTCAGCCTATTCAAACACCGGCAGAGGGAGAGGAGTTTTTGCTCAAACCCATGAACTGTCCGCACCATTGCGAAATTTATAAAACCAGGCAGTACTCCTATAAAGACCTGCCTGTAAGAATGGCAGAGTTTGGTACTGTTTATCGGTATGAGCAAAGTGGTGAGCTTCACGGACTTACAAGAGTAAGAGGTTTTACACAGGATGATGCGCATATCTTCTGTCGGCCCGACCAGGTGAAAGACGAATTTCTCAAGGTAATGGAGATAATTCTTTACATATTCAAAGCTTTGGAATTCATAGACTATGAGGTTCAGATATCCTTACGTGATCCTGATAATAAGGATAAATACATAGGTACCGATGAAAACTGGGAAAAAGCGGAAAGCTCCATTATTGAAGCGGTAAAGGAAAAGGGCATCAGGGCAGAGATAGTAACAGGCGAAGCTGCTTTTTATGGGCCAAAACTTGACTTTATGGTTAAAGATGCCCTGGGCCGAAAATGGCAATTAGGAACCATACAGGTGGATTACAACCTGCCCGATCGCTTTGAACTGGAATATACCGGAAGTGATAACCAGAAACACCGCCCGGTTATGATACATAGAGCACCCTTTGGCTCAATGGAAAGATTTGTAGCCGTTTTGATAGAACATTGTGCAGGAAATTTCCCGCTTTGGCTTACTCCTGAGCAGGCTATTGTGCTGCCTATCAGCGAGAAATACGAGAATTATGCAAAAAAAGTTTTAAATTTGCTAAATAATTCCGAAATTCGCACCCTCATTGATGAACGCAGTGAGAAAACCGGTAAAAAGATCAGAGACGCTGAAACCCGTAAGATTCCTTTCATGATCATTGTCGGTGAAAAAGAAGAAAAAGAAGGAACTTTGTCTGTCAGAAAGCATGGTAAAGGAGATTTAGGCACCTTTACTCCGGAAGATTTCATAAAGCTTGTGGAAAATGATATCAAAGAATTGACAGATTTCTGATTTTTTGTGTCAATTTATAAAGAAGTTTATTAATTATAAAGCTAATTTTCAGGATTATATTAACAAAATTAAGGAGGAAAGAAGTATAGCAACACCTTTTAGACCCAGACCGAGAAGAGGTTATATAAAACCGGAAGATCCACATAAAATTAATGAGAAAATTCAGGCACCTGTCGTAAGAGTTGTAGGAGAAGACATGGAGCCTGTCATTCTGCAACTTAAGGAAGCTATTGCACTGGCCGATGAACAAGGTCTTGATCTGGTAGAAATAGCCCCTGCGGCTAACCCGCCAGTTTGCAAAATACTGGATTACAAGAAGTTTTTGTACGACCAGAAAAAAAAGCAAAAGGAAATAAAAGCGAGTGCTGCAAAAGTGGTAATTAAAGAAATCAGATTAGGTCCTAATACGGATGAACATGATTTTAATTTTAAGTTAAAGCATGCACAGAAATTCCTTGAAGATGGAGCTAAAATAAAAGTATATGTGTTCTTCAAAGGACGGTCAATCATATACAAGGAACAAGGTGAGGTTGTACTGCTGAGATTTGCACAGGAGCTTGAAGAACTGGGAAAAGTAGAGCAAATGCCGAAACTGGAAGGTAAAAGAATGATTATGCTCATATCTCCTAAAAAGAAAAAGTAATATTTCGTTTATTTAATATTTAACCCGTTAATTGAATTTTAAAATGCCAAAAATGAAAACCAAATCCGGAGCAAAGAAGCGGTTCTCTCTTACCGCATCCGGTAAAATTAAGCGTAAGCATGCCTATAAAAGTCACATACTTACAAAAAAATCAAAAAAGAGAAAAAGAAATCTTACCAAAACAACTTTGGTAAACAAAGCAGATGAAAATAATGTAAAAGCAATGCTTTGTCTGTAATTATTAATTTTTCAATAAAATGTAAAACCTTTGTTTAGCCCGAAAAGTCTTTTCCGCAGCAGGAAAGCGCTAAACGAAACAAAACCTTTAAAAAAATGGCAAGATCAGTTAATAATGTCGCCTCAAGGCGCAGAAGAAAAAAAATCCTTAAGCTTACCAAAGGTTACTTTGGTGCCAGAAAAAATGTATGGACTGCCGCAAAAAATACCTGGGAAAAAGGTCAGCTTTATGCTTATCGCGACAGAAGAACCAAGAAAAGAAATTTCAGAAAACTATGGATCATGCGTATTAACGCCGCAGCAAGAATACATGGCATGAGTTATTCCAAATTTATGGGTGAACTATCCAAAAAAGATATTCAGATCAACCGTAAAGTACTTGCCGATCTGGCAATGAATCATCCTGAAGCTTTTCAGGCGGTTGTGGACAAAATAAAAAAATAAACGAAAATATTGTTATCTGAGAAGAACTGTCTGGAAACACCAGGCAGTTTTTTTTTGTCTGTTTGATAAATGGATGTTTAGTTGATAAAAATTTAAATATTTTTTTTACAATAGTTTTAGATAAATGTACAGTTTTTTACAATTTGCCAATCCCGTTTTCTTACCGGTGAATATATATGTAAATGGCTCGTTGGTTAGCGAAAGGCATGACAACCGGATAAAACAAAAATAATAGTATCTTAGTATTATTGTAGTCAGGTTAAAGAATTGAAAAACCCGATAGACTTCGTCGCGCTCACGGTTCTTTGCTTTGTGCGTTTCACTCGTAATTACAAGCAACTATAAGTGGAAGATTCCAATAAATATAAACTTTAACAATCAAAAAAATTTGCTTTTAAGAAAATACATCATATCATCTCTAATCATTCTGGTTTTTATTTTTTCAGCATGTAAGTCCTTCCGAAAGGTAGCTGAAGACAAGGATGACCCGCAAGCATCAGAAGTAGTTCCGGTTACTGATATTTACGATGAGCTGCCCCGCCCGGTTCCGGCTTATCCCGATACCATTTATTACGAGTTGCCTGATAATTATGTGCTTAAGATTTTCCTCAGGGGCGATGAACACCATCATATTGCACTAACTGTCGATGGATACCGCTTACTGATGAATTCTGAAGGATTTTACGAGTATGCTGTGTTTTCTCATGAGGGCAAACCCAAACCAAGTGGTATAATTGCCCGCAACCCAAAAGATCGTTCTGAGAAAGACTGGGAATTTTTGAATTACCTTATAAAAAACAATTAATCACTTTAAATAAGGGTTAAGATTCTAATCATGATAATCAAATATTACCATACTTCCTGTATTTTACTTTTATCAATCATTTTGTTTATAAGCCCTGCCTTATACTCTGTACCTGCTTACCCGGGCCTTGTTAAATACAAACAGCCAGATGGCAGCATAATTCATATTTACCTCAAAGGAGATGAAAAGATAAATTGGGCTGAAACCCCTGACGGATATACCATTCTGGTTACAAATGTAGGCGAATATCAATATGCAATACCAAATAAAGCGGGCGATTTGGTTTTTTCGGGAATAGCTGTTTCAGATGTGCGCAGCCTGGAAGAAGAAGAGCTGCTGCATTCACTTGAAAAGGGCTTGTTTTTCAGTGAAAACCAGGTTGAGATGATGCTTTCAGTATGGGAAATGAGAGATGAATTCAGGCAACGTAGTTTTCCCACAACCGGTCAACAGACAATGCTGTGTATTTTGATGCAAACGCCTGACAGGCAGTTTGTAAGGACCCAGGAAGAGTTTGATGCACTTTTTAATCAGTTGAACTATACCCTTGATGGGGCACACGGCAGTGTAAGGGATTATTATCTGGAAAATTCATGGGGTCAGTTTGAATTGACTGTGGATGTTGTGGGCCCTTTTACGGCAGAAAACAATATGTCGTATTACAGTTCTTTCCATGGAGCACGTCAGTTGATGACAGAGGGAGTTTATCTTGCTGATTCGGTGGTAAATTTTGCTGAATACGACAATTCTGGAAATGGTTGGGTTGATGGTGTTTACATGATTTTTGCCGGATACGGACAGGAAGCAGGAGGAGGTCCCAACACAATCTGGTCACATGCATGGTCTATCTGGCCTGCAATACAACTTGATGGGGTTTTCATAAGCCGGTATGCCTGTTCACCTGAGATGCGCGGCAATTCACAATCAAACCCCACCGGATTAATCACGCGGATTGGGGTTATAGGTCATGAATTTGGTCACGTATTGGGAGCGCCCGATTTTTATGATACAGACGGTGAGGATTCAGGGGGTAATTATCACGGAACAGGCAGATGGGATATGATGGCACACGGAACCTGGAATAACAGTGGTGCCACCCCGGCTCATCATAATCCTTACACAAAAACACAAATTTATAACTGGGCACCGGCAAATATTCTGGAATCTCCCGGCACATATACCCTTTATAATTCAGTTGAAGACAGTAGCAGTTTTTACAGGATAAACACTTCCACCCCGGGTGAATACTATATTTTAGAGAACAGGCAGCAGACAGGTTTTGACAGTCATGTACCGGGGCATGGCCTACTCATCTTTCATGTGCATGCAGATATTGAAGATGCAGGTAATAATGTTAATGCAGGCCATCCGCAGTTAATGTATCCTGTAAGTGCAGGTGCGGGCCAGGACCCGGATTCACATCCTGATTCTTACGGAGATATTAATTCTGCACAAACTCCCTTTCCCGGCAGTACGAATAAAACCTCATTTACTGATTTCACGCTTCCTGGATCACGCTCCTGGTCGAGGTTTTTTATCAATAGACCCATTACCATTATCAGTGAAAACGTACATGAAAAAACTATAACTTTTGATTTCATGGAACCGGAATACATGACCGAATGGCTTTATTGGGATGACGGTCATAGTGCAGGTTCGGTCGGTTTATCAGCCGGTGGGGTTTTCCAGGTGGCAGCCCGGTTTACACCAGAAGATTTGATGCAGTTTACCACCTATTCCATATCGGCTTTAAAAGTTTATGTAAATGATATTGCCACCTCAGCTGCTGTAAAAATATGGCAGGGCGAAAATTCATCGTTACTTACTGAGTATGTAAGCAAATCATTTACCCAGGTGGGTAAATCCTGGAACCTGGTTGAACTTGATGAACCTTTTAAAATCAATCCGGATCAGGAACTGTGGATAGGAGCAGAATTTGACGACCCCGGTGCCAACGTTTTCCCGGCAGGACGTAATTTTTCCACAGAACACAATGGTAAGGGCAACATGCTGAGGATGGATGTGGATGACCCTGAAGCATGGGTTCTTTTGTCTGATCATAATGTTACGGGCAATTGGAGTTTACAGGCTATGATTTTTGACGCAGGTTTGGATGTTCAGTTTTTTGATATAGTTCTGAAAGTAAATCCGCCAGGTTGGGGAACAGTAAGTGGGCAGGGAAGCTTTGCATTTGATTCTCACCATACGGTTATTGCACAGGCTGAAGAAAACTATGAATTTGTTTCATGGACAGAAAATGGTGAAGTTGTAAGTGAAGATGCCGAATATGGATTTATTATAACATCTGACCGTAAATTAACTGCCAATTTTTTGCCATTCACAACAGCGGTGTTGCCCCAAAAAGGGGATGAGCAGTATATTTCTGTTTATCCAAACCCGGCATCCTCATGGCTAAATATCGATATCGGTAAAGGACATCAGTTTCATACTGCAGAATTCTATAATTCGAAAGGTACGCGGGTATTCAAAAAAGAAATATCTGTATCCAATCCTTTGCATATCCGGATAGACCTTGAGGGAATGAGTCAGGGAGTTTATATGCTGTTATTTAATGGAGAAACCGGGAACATTTCAAGGAAAATTATCCTGAAATAAAATGGATTGAATTCAAAAGTATTTTTCACCATATTTCAGCTCGTGCTTCCGGGCTGATGAACCGCGATGAATTTTCAGGTGTAATTTCAAAGGCTTTATAAAATTCTTCCATATTATACACAATTCCATTTACCCTGGCTTCACCTGGAGAGTGTGGGCCTTCGTTGAGTTGTTGCATGAGCCGCTGGTCGCGCATGTGATTTCTCCAGATTTGGGCATATGAAATGAAAAAGCGTTGCTCGGGAGTGAAACCATCAATTTTGTCAGATCTGCCATCCTGCCGAAGTTTATTTTGTAAAGCATGAAAGGCAATGGTTAAGCCACCCAGGTCAGCAATATTTTCACCCAGACTCAACCTACCGTTGATTGTAAGCGAATCGAGCATGACATAATTATTGAACTGTTCTACAAGAACTTCAGCGCGTTCCTCAAATCTTTTGCTGTCTTCTTCGGTCCACCAGTCACGCAGGTTGCCGTCCTTAGCGAATCTGCGACCCCGATCATCAAATCCATGTGTCATTTCATGGCCGATTACCATACCAATAGCACCAAAATTAACGGCATCATCTCCATTGGGGTAAAAGAAAGGAGGTTGTAAAATGGCAGCTGGAAAAACTATTTCATTCAAGGTAGGGTTGTAGTAGGCATTCACTGTTTGAGGGCTCATAAACCACTTGTCGCGGTTTACGGGCTGACCTATTTCATCCAGGTTTCTGCGGATATTAAACTCACGGGCAGCGAGGTAGTTTAATACATAGGGCTGATCTTTTATTACAAGATCGGTATAATCAATCCAACTGTCAGGATAACCAATTTTAACATTCATTACTTCCAGTTTTGCAAAAGCTTCTGCTTTTGTTTCATTGCTCATCCAGTCAAGATTTGCAATTCTTTCGCGAAAAGCGACCCTGAGATGCTCAACAAGGTCAATCATACGTTCTTTGCTTTCCGGTGGAAAGTGCAAAGCAACATATTCCTGCCCAACGGCTTCACCCATGCTGAAGTTTAAAGCAGCAAGTGCTCTTTTCCATCGCTCCCTCTGCTTTTCACTACCTGTCATTACCCGGCCATAGAAGTCAAAGTGAGCCTCTTCAAAATTCTTTCCTATGTATTGTGCAGCAGAACGCAGAACATTCCATTTAAGATAAGTTTTCCAGTATTCTAAAGGTTTCTCTTCAAGGAGCTTGTTTATATGGCTAAAGAAAAGGGGTTGTCCTACATTCAAATCTTGAATGTCAATGGCAATTTTATCCAGATATAAGCTCCAGTTATAATACGGGGTAATATCCTGAAGTTCATGCAAAGTCATTTTATTATATGTAGCATAAGGGTCACGTCTTTCCAGGCGTGTCATTGAAGTTTCAGCCATTGAGGTTTCAAGTTCCATGATCATACGGCGTGCCTCTTTGGCATTTCTTTTGGAATACCCGGCCAGAATAAACATTTTTTCAATGAACAATTCATAATTTTCCCTGATTTCGATGCTTCTTGAATCCTGGTTTAAATAATAATCCCTGTCGGTCATGCCCAGGCCACCTTGTCCAATACTGGCTATAACTTGTTCGGTGTTTTTCCTGTCCTGGTCTGCTCTTAATCCAAAAACAGAATTTATTCCTTTTTTATGTAAATATGCAATCACTTCGGGAAGATGATCCTTGTTTTCAATATTTTCTATACGATCAAAAAGAAATGTTATAGGTTCGGTTCCTAACTGGGTTTGTGTTACGGTATCCATTGCACTGTTAAAAAAGTCCCTGATCTTCTGGCGGTTACTTCCTTGTTCGGCGCTTCTGTCTCTACGGATTTTTACCAGGAGTTCATAAAGCTTTTCTTCATTTTCTTCAGCAAGTTTTTCAAATGACCCATATCTGCTGTATTCATCCGGAATAGGGTTGTTTTGAAGCCAGCCATAGTTCACAAACCGGTAAAAGTCATCTCCGGGAGCATAGTTGAAATTCATATTATTTACATCTATTGCCGGGGGTGATGAAGGCTGCTTGCAGGAATTGAATGCTGAGATTATTAAAATTGCGAGAAATAGGGTTAATGTTGCTTGAAATAATTTATTCATAACCGAGTAAGCTTAATTAAATTCTAAAAAATCAGGTATAAAAAAAGTTTTGCATTACCGAAAATAATACATTCGGAATGAATGCTTAAAACCTTAACTTTGATTAACAAATATTTGTTTTAAGTGTTCGAAATCGGAGTTTAGGCACTTCCAAGTAATTTATCTTCAATAAAATTACTTATCACCTGGTAGGTTTGTTTTCGGATGGTTTCCCTTTCGTTTAGCAATTCGTGGCGGCCATCAAGCAAGGCAATATTTGTTCTGTAGAAACCCTGTTGGATATATTTATTATATAAAAGCTGAGGGTCTTTACCATATCTTCCTACAGGGTCATTCTTACCCGAAATAATCAAAGTAGAAAAATTTTTCCGGAACCTGAGTTTTTTTTCGGTTTTAAGCATTTGTAATGTCCCCTGGGAGAGGTTTTTGAAGAATCCTAAAGATAAATGAAAACCACACAAAGGATCGTTTATATATTTATCCACTTCCTTCTCATCTGAGCTTAACCAATCGAAATCAGTGCGCGGGTTCTTAATTGTTCGATTATAATTTTTATAGAAATAGTTATTCAGGTCTTTATTTATATGTCGGGTATTCCGAAATATCTTATTTATTCTTACAAGAAAAAGCGTACTTCTTAATTTTGAGGTATCGGGCTCGGTTGTTCCGGATAAAATCATCCCTTTGAAATACATTGGGAAAGCCGCATTATAATATCTGGAAAGCAAAGACCCCATGCTATGCCCCATCAAAAATACAGGAACCTGAGGATGTTTTTTTCTTATGTTTTTGTTTATTGCGTGAATAACATCCAGCATTAAATCCCAGCCGCCATACCATGGCAGATGTCCATGTTTATCATCATTATTCAATGATTTTCCATGTCCCGGGTGATCGTGTATATAAACAGCATAACCTTTATCGCACAGAAATTGACAAAATTCTTTGTACCGTTCAGAATGTTCTGCCAGGCCGTGATTGATTTGAATTACCGCCTTTGGCAAGGAGGAGGGCAAATATGTCATCAGGTGTATTTCATAATCCTGATGGGTTAAAGTTTTTGTTGAAACATTCATGTGAATAGCTTAAAAGATACGACCCAGTCCATTCAGTATTAAAAAAGCCTTACAAAACAAAGTAAGACTTTTTTATCGGTTAGAGAGATTTATTTTAAAAAATAAATCAACAAATATTCACTATGCTGATATTATTTCTTACTGCTTTTGACTTCAAACATTGAAGCAAAGGTAAAAAATTCTGAATTAATTAATCCTTGCCTCTAAAACTAATTCATTTAAAGAAACAAAATATTGTAACAATAAATAATAATTTGCCGGATGATATTAAACCCGTATTAATGGCCATCTTTGCCGGTATGCACATGTCCGTGAGAGACCTCTTCATCACTTGCATCCCTGGTAGTAATCACCTCTCCTTTGAAATGCAGATCATGTCCTGCGAGCGGGTGATTAAAGTCCATTTTTACGGTTTCCGGTTCAATCTCAAGTATTTTTCCCTGTAAAGGTTCTCCCTGGTCGTTTCGCATGGGAACTATTTTCCCAATCTGCAAAAGGTCCTCAGCTTCTTTTCCATCTATAGTAAAAACGCTTCTTGGCAAATTTACTATAGCTGATGGATTGCTGGGGCCATAGGCTTTATCTGAATCAATTGTAAACTCAAAACTTTCACCGGGACTCAACTCCTGTATTTGGTCTTCAAATTCAGGAATAAGATTCCCTGCACCAAATAAAAATTCTGCGGGATTTTCTTTACCTGCTGTTTCAATTAATTCACCTTCGGGACTTCCTGAACGCAACTGATAGGTTAAAGAAATAACTTTTGCTTTACTCATACTACAATTTTATAAGGTTCAAAAATAATGAATGGGGCTTGTCATTTTAATCATGAGTTTTAGCCCCATTCCCAGATTTAAAAACGAAATTAACTGAAAAATAACAGAATATCAAATTTTTATAGGTGTTTATGATATTCTTCAGCTGTCTAGGGGTTGGAAACAATAAACCGGAGTGATTCACCTTCAAAAGTTTGTAGTATATATAAACCCTGACTAAGATGATGAACCTGAATGGAATTTTTATTGATAAAATCAAACAGCTTTCTACCTGTCATATCATATACAGAACCGGATATATTCTTGTTAAAATTTAAAATACCTGATGTAACCGGTACAGGAAAAGCTTTCAGCCCTTTTTCGCCAATAACATCACTATTATCATCAAAATCAACAGGAGTGACGCTAATATTTATTCTGTTAAGCGCAAGCATATCACGGGCACCAGATTGTTCATCCAGTTGTAGTCCTGTAAAATAGTACAACCACCTGATTTGTGCATAAGGAATATCCAGCAAATCTGATGGAAACGAAATGTCTTTAAAATCCTGAGTATGTCCGGCTGTTTCGTTTCGGTGATATTCAACAATGTTTCCTTCACTATCAGTCCAGTTTCTCCATTGTTCGCCGGGCCCTTTTCTGTATTGAAGTCTTAATCCATATGCCCTTGAATTGGCAATAACTGTAGATGCCTGCCAGTTCAGATACAATTGGCTGAGGTCCTTTGTGTTTACTGCAATTACAGCAGCACCCAGGTCACGGCCTCTTCCTGTATTGATAAATGAGATTCCATTATTTCCCAGGCCGTTTATACGGGTTCTGCGGGTGTTGCGATATGGGAATCCTATGTTTGATTCATCGGCTGAAGCATAATCTTCAGGTGGAATGTGGTAAGCATGGAATAACGCAGTGCCTGGTCCGGGGTCATCCTCAGTACTTTGTACAAAAAGCATGTGATCAGGAAAACTTCCCGCAGGCTCATCCGGACTCCAATAGTCAAATTTAAGGGACTGATTTTCAGATATATCAGCTGCTTTCGGATATACCAACAAGTAAAAAGATGCTTTGAGTGGCGGGTTAACACCATCTGATGCAGTAACGTTAACCTGTGTGCCCCCCCTTAACTGTGGCTGGATTATAACTTCTCCCTGATCAGAACTTATTGTTGCCGGATAGCTTTGTTCTGTAGCGATGGTGTATTCCAAATCATCACCATCGGGATCTTTAAAAAAATAGTTAAGGTCAATGATTTTATCATTCTCGTTTTCAATCAGTTTCATAGTTTCCGGAAACCATGACGTTTGTATGGGAGGTCGATTGGTTCCGTGCAGGGCTTCTCCGTCAAGGGTTACATTATCGAATCGATTATTTCCTGACATACCTCCGGTGGCGTCACTTTCCTGATGCATTGTGATTTTTATGGCGAAATCAGGATTGTTATTGGAGAGGTTTATCTCTTTAAAGTCAAACTGGTATAGCTTAGGATATTCTTTTATAACGATGGTGTCGAAGGCTGTAAAGTTTGTTCCGTCAACAGTATATGAGATGTATTGTCTGTTAGATCCACTCCCTGATCTGCGGCTTTCATAGGAAAACAGCAGGTCTTTATAACCGGTAGATGGCACATGAAAAATAATTTCGGTTCCGACCGGGTTATTTACCCTGAGGTGCAAACCGGGTTTATCTCCATTACGTGAATTGATGCCTGTAAAATCCTGGCCGGTTCCCGTAGTAATTTCACTTTGCGGAGCTTCGTTGATCTCAATATTTGCATTATTGATGGTGTATGTGGGAGTCAGGAAATCAGACTCGTCGTTGAAATTCCAGTAATGCAGCATGGTATAAGGCTCACCAAGCTGGCTGTCCATCCACTCCAGCCGGGCTTCAATCCAGTCCATCATCCAGAAAACCTCATCATCCCATGTGTCACCTATAAACCAATTGGGCCATACATAACTGCCCAATACAGGCCATCTTTCATAGTTTCTTTGCTGAGCCTCATTGAGCAGACTATGATATTCAAGTACTTTTCCGAGCATATGACCATTGGAAAAGGCTGTCTGGCGAAGATTGCGGTAGCGCCGGTTGTATTGTTCAGTAAAGTTTTCGTCCATAAACAAACGGTTATACCATCCGCGCAGGTATTGGTTCGTTGATATCAGCGGATAATACCATCCCTGAGGAAGCCAACCTTCAAGGTAATCTGCATTACCCAGCGAAAGGTTAAAATCCCAAAGGGGTCCTGAATGCAGTTTTCCGTTCCGGTCTTTGTAAAAGAAGGTGCTCAAACGATAACCATCAATCTCTTTAGTTATTTCGGTTAAAAGATGCATGTCAATGAATGACCTTTTATCAAGAAACTGTGTGTAATCTCCAGGAGGATTATTGGGACTTCCCTGGAATAAAACCGTTTCGAGCGAGTCAAGAAATGAAATAAGATAATCTCTTTGGGCAGGTGTAATATCCTGTTCATTGGGTCTCACAAATACATAGTGGCTGCCCCGGGCAGTATAAAACCCGAAATCACCCGGGTTTAGCCGGTCAATTTTAAATATATATCCTCCGGTTACTTCAGGATAGCTGTTGTGATGGAAATCCAGATCTTCAATTTCCACCCTTCCCGGTGCAATCTTGATCCTTTCTGTTAAAACGTAAACACCGTGATAATGCTCTTCACGAAGAGGCCCTGAACCATTGTGCATGAAAAGTTCAATAAAACGTGTGCGCGGCGAATACTGCCCCACATCATTACTCAGCGAATAGGAGTAGGCATTACGCATAAGGGTTTTATCGGAATAGGGACCATGCAATACCCAGTTATGCTCTTCGGGCATTCCCAGCAGTGAAACCTTTCTGTTGCCTTCATCCTCTTCCAGGATATGAAACCCAAATCCCTTTTTTGGAAAAGCCTGTGAACTGCTTCCCCTGATGTTGATTTTTATTCTTCCATCAAAGCCGGGTGTGTCAGTAATGTTTATTCTTTCTCCGGTTTCACTGCTCAGAAGCGTCATAAATGCAGGTGTTCTGTCTCCTGGTGTAATAGGTGTGTTAAACTCATGTATGACCATGACCGGGATATTGGAAGAAAAGCCCTTAACATCCTGATGGGCTAAAGAAAAAGTTGCAGCTGCAATTTCACTTTGCAGGCTGCCCTGACGCACAGCTATCGCTCTTAAATATACTGTATTATTTATTGTAAACGGCCCTGTGTAAAGGTTTCCATTGTTTGCATCGGGAAAACTACCATCGGTAGTATAGTAAATCTGTACATCATCTTCAGGGCTGATTATTTCTATGGTGACAGGCTCATTATAAATACCTGATGAAGGGAAAATGGCAGGTTTTTCGGCCATACCCGAGAGGCCCTGCCCGGGGTTGGGAGCTTCAGGTGTGGAATTTTCAAAATAAAACCAATCGTTGCCGCCGCCGGAGATTCTGCCAAAGGAGATATTTGTGGGTATGGGAACGGGGGGCATGGAATCAATCCTTTGTCCGCCGGGTGCAGTAAGTATCAGTTCTTCTCCATCGGAGCTTAGTCTGAAATTGGTATGCCACCTGCCCGACGGGATGTAACAATGGGAAACACTCAGGGGCTCTTCGATGGTGTTGTCGGGCAGTCTCCATCTCACGGCCAGGTTATCACCTCCGATGCCTTCTTTCATAAGAGCTGACAGATAATACTGCTGACCTTGCTGCAGGAAGACTTGTCCTGATTGTTGCTGAGAATATTTATCCCACTGCCGGGGATTGGTCCAGCCCGGCACGTGGGCAATGAGTTGAACATTATCGGGCGAATCATCACTGCTCAGGTACAATCTGGAATTGTCGTCGCTGGCAATCCAGAATATATAATTGCCTGTAGCAGGAGCTGTTACCCATGTGTACATGTGCTGGCCGTAATTGTCGGCAATATTGGTAGGCGCTTCAAAATGATTGAATACCACATTCCGGCTGGCCGGATTATCGGGAAAGCTGGGATGATTAACAAGATCATCCACTGAATTACCCGGAATACCCGGATAGTAAAGCCTTTGAATACCATTCTGCATGCTGCCCGGAGTTGTCGTGCGATCTTTTCCTGATGCCCAGATGAGGAGGTACTCATCCGGTTGCAATTCATAAGCAGGCATTACCCACTTAAACGGTTCTTCGTAATTATCTGATAGCCCAAATCCCTCAAGATTTACAGGTTCATCACCGAAATTGAATATCTCAATCCAATCTTCAAATGAACCGTCATCATCAGAAATGATATCGCGGTTGGATGACATTACTTCATTGATGCGTATGGTTTGGGAATATACTACGTGGTAAATGGAAGCAGATATGAGCAACCAAATGAAAAGCAATGAGCGGAAAATTTTTGCAGGGTAGAGCATGAATTCAGATTTAACATAACAAAGTTATGAATATTTCCGGGAACAGAGGGCATCAGGCTCCCGTAATTCCAGTTCTGTTAATAAATGAATTGGGCAATGAAATCTATCTTTTTATAAACAGACTTCACACTGGCTAAATATCTTCGATGATTCAAAGAAATATCAACTGATAAAGAACAAAAAGAAATAAATCCGGAAAAGATGTTAAAATTTGCAAATGTGGGGTATATTTGTGGATATAAATGGGTTGTGTGCAATACTAACAGACAAGATACTGATATGAAACAATTTACGTCCTATTTACTTTTGCTGCTACTCCTTACTATGAGTTGTAATAATGACGAAATCAGTCCTGAAATTGAAAAAGGACTTTTAAAAAACCAAGTAATAGCTATTGGAGGAGTT
>REDJ01000172.1 GCA_007693555.1 Bacteroidota bacterium | reverse complement strand
GGGCATAAATCCCTTATTGCCGGCCTGAAAGTGAAAATGATCAGGAGCTGATGCTCCGCAGCGTGGGCCATTGTAGAAAATCGTGAAATCATCCAGCTCCCGGGCAAGGTTCAGCAATTCCGGAAAGTGCTCCAGTATGCGCTGGTCAATGTGCCGGCGATGGGGAATGGTAAGATGTTTTGGGAAAATCGGGAAAGGATTAACCAGGATAACATATAAATGATTGTATTTTACCCATTTTTGCTCAGCAGGCAGATGCTCCAAACAAAGAAAGCACTTACGTTCGCTGATGGATTTATCATCAACTTTGGCAGCCGATGAGTAAATCCGCTCCGGATTGAATTGCACCCCGATTTTCACACCGCCGTTAAATTCGAAAAAATGCTTCTCAACCTTTTCCAGTCCTTTGTAATTCCTTACAGCCAGCTCCCACTCACGCGTCTGCTGCTCCAATAGCTCATAAACTTTCTTTTGTAATGTATTGTTAGCAGTCTTAATGGTTTTATCTATCATTTTAATTAATCAAGGTAAGTTCGTTTATTAAACTAAATTATATTGCAGATTTTTTAATCATAACTTTAAGCTATCTAATAATAAATCCGCAGACCAAGATAAAATTATTTTTTTTACATCCCCCTAACCCCCTTCAAAGGGGGAATGGGCCAGCATAAACTTTATCAACCCATCAACTATCTTCTGTTCATCTCCATCCTCGCCATCAGCTCAATGGTTCGTATTCTGTCTTTATAGGTATTGTGTGCATTCATTTTGTTCACATCCAGTGAAGCATCGGTGTTTTCTTCCCAGCGGCGGCAGAGATAAAGGGGTTCATAGATTCGGCCTATCTGGTAATGACGTGAAATGGCAAGTCCCAGTGCATAGTCCTCGCCGTAGCTAACATTAGGCACGCGGATGGAACGGATAACCGGAGTGTAAAATGCGCGTGGTGCACCCAGGCCGTTAATGCGCAGGGCATTGTTGCGGCCATTATCTGGCGTCCACTCACGGTGGTCGATAAGTCCGGGTGGGATTTCCTCAAGTTTGAAATTCACCATCTGGTAACTGCCCACCACCATGGCACAGTTTTGTGTATAAAAAGCATCTACGATATGCTGTATCACACTGTGATTGATATACAGGTCGTCGCTGTCGAGTTGAATGGCGAATTTCCCGCATTTCTCATGAAATACCCCTTCGTTCCAGCATCCTCCTATGCCCAGGTCGTTGCGATCGGGAATTACATGGATAAGCCGGTTATCCTCCCTGGCCAGTTGCTGAAGTTTTTCTGTTGTGCCATCCGTTGAATAGTTATCCACAACAATGAGATTGAAGTCAAATGCAGTTTTTTGACTGAATACAGACCTTATGGCATCTTCAATGGTTTTGATGCGGTTTCTCACGGGTATGATGACTGACGCCTCCACCGGGAATTGTTCTTCGGTGAATTTCACTTCAGGAAACTCCGGTTTAAGCCAGCCGCCAATATCCTTCAGGTGTTGGGTGCAGGCTTTTTCCATTTCAATCTGCACTGCCCGGTTGCGGGGGTCCACATAATCAAACATTTTTTCACCCGATTTTCGGGTATCAGTTTCCATTTCGGTATACAGAAATTCGGGGATACGGAAGAGCATTTTATGCTGTGAAACCCTGAGCCGCAAGTCATAAAGCCCGGCAAATTTGTATACCTCGTTCATATCCTGTGCTGCTTTAACCAAGGCATCGGTTTCATACAGCATCAGCGATCCGAAGTTAAAATCATCGCGCAGGCTTCCCATCTGGTAATCGATTACAGGCAGGGGTTGCAGCTTGCCATCCTTCATCTGGTAATGGTCGGAGTACACCATGCCTGCCCTGGTGTTTTCAGCCACCTGCAGCATCCGTTCCAGTGCAAACGCCCCCAGTTTCAGCGGCAGAGATTTCGTGTAAATCAGGGTGTAAGGAGTTTTGGAAAGTTCAGACATTTTCTTTATTCCTGCCGTTGATTGCAAACTTTCAATCTCAGAAAAGCAGGCCTTTTCAGGCAAATGCATTACTTCCGGGATGTTTTTACCGGTAATAAAAACTTCATGTATCTGGGCATTTACCGAAAGCTCATTCAGTGTTGCTTCAATGTCGGTGATTTCGCCCATGGGCATAAAAACAGTTATTTTACTTTTTGTCATGGTTTTTAATGATTTATCTGGTTTTAAAAAACTGTAATATATTTTTCATCAATTGGTTACGAAGGTCCTTATCCGTTATGGTTTCAAAAGGAAATCCCATCGTGAAAACTTTATAATTTCCATTATAGAGAATGGCAGCTCCCGACTTGTTGGAGGCATAACGGTAAATTACTGTGCTGTTTTTACCCGCCGGAATTATGGCATCAGGGGCTTCTGTTTTATAGTAATCGGGATGCAAACGGGTGTTAAACTGAAGATTTGAAGGGAAAACGTCCCTGGCAAAATCGGTGATTTCCAGTAATCCCATATTATCAGCGATATTGGTTCTCCAGGCATATCCAAGAATGTTTTCTGCAAATTTAATTGCACCTTCATCCTCATGCAATACCATGTCCGTTCCCACATATGCCCCGGATAAAATTATATTTCCGTTGTTGTTGGTAAACTCTTTGATTTTTTCCATCATGGCAGGAGTAAAAACCCTGAATTCAATGCTGTCATTTTGACTGAGTGCGGGAATTCCTTTTTGCTTTCCCATGATAATATTCAGGGTTTGGAATGGTTTTAAATCGAAGTCTTTTTGTTCAAAAGCCTTGCGACTGACAGATGTAAAAGAGTATCCGGCATTGCGAATGGCTTGTCCGTGAATGTAAGGGTAATCAAATGAATTGCCGTGGTAAATCTTTCCTTCCCAGTCCGCAAAACTTGCTCCCCAACCGGGGCTGTCATCATCAAGCCATGGTGAATTTCTGTCAAAATCGTATTGAAGTCCGGTATAGGAATAGGAAAACTTATATGGGATTGGCAAATCATCCCACCACTGGATACCGGCAATCTCTCCTGTGTCGAACATTGCCGGACCGCTTATACGTTCATAGCCATTGACAATAAGAACTACATGAGGCGATTCCGGCACTATCGCAACAGATAAAATTTCAGAAGGAAAACTTTTTCCCCCGCTGTTCAGCGCAGTAACCTTAAAGCTGTAAAGTGTATTGTAATCAGGTAAATCCAGCAATAAACTGTTTTCTCTTACCGTAACACCTTCATTGAATCCTTCATTTTCCCGTCTCATATATACTTTATAATAATCCGGGGTAGCTGAAGGTTCCAGGCTGTCTTCAACCTTTTCCCATGTCAGGAGTACTTTCTTATTTTCCTTTGTATGAATGGCAAAATGAGAAGGAGGTAAAGGCTGTACAATGGCGGTTCTTCCTTCCTGATGCGAAACGAACCGCAATATCCCTTTGTAAATGGCCCGGCTTACCGCAAACTGGAACCGCGGGTCAAGCCCCAGGCGCATGTCAGCAAGATTCTGGTGCGACAGCAATTCGAGCAACATGGCAGGAGTATTGGGGCGCCATGCTTCGGAATACTGTCTGTCCCAAATAGCACGGCGTGTCCAGTCGGGCTTAAATAATGCACTTATATCTGAAACGATCTGGTCCTGGACTATATCAGTGAGGTCCCGGCTGGCCAGTCGTGAGATGCCGTCGGGAAATCGTCCTTCATCTCTCTGTGCAGAATATATTGCCAGTGTACCGATTACCGAATCGCCGCGGGTAATACCGGCATCGGTATGAAAAGCAAGAGAAAGGTCAACAGGGATTCCAAGCCCATGCATATCTCTGTATTTTTCAGGGCCAAGTGGGGTGCCCATAAGATAGTTTACCCATTCACCCCTTGACATGAAATCGTCATTATAGTCATTTCTGCCCTGATTGGGAGTATAAATCAGGGTATCGGGCATTCCTGCATATTGAAGGAAGTAACGCGCTCCCTCCATGAAGCGCGGTCGGTTACTGATTTTCCATGCATGCTGGAGTTTTGTATCAACACCTTCTGTTCCGTCATTTGGGGTTGTTCCCCTGTCGGTTGCTGAGAGCCTGTTAGGCAGAGATTTGTCCGATGCACGCCTCGCTACATTCCCCTTGCCACCACCAAAACGAACGGCATCGGCAGTTATAACTCCCTCTGATGAAGATTTACTCAGCAATTTCACACTACCTGAAGAAGGATTGACGCCCTCGTTGAAATAAAAATTTCCCAGGTAAATCCATGTGCCATGACCCATGGTCTGGTTTACAAGGAAAGTATTGCTTCCACCGGCATAGTTTACCTCGTAAGTTGCATCGCTGAGGTTTTGAGGGTTTTTTGCCCATGAAACATAAACAGCATAATTTCCGCACTCGGGTATATCAGGCACGTAAAGGAGATTTCCTCCGGAGTTGGAGGCAGTAAAAAGATGAGAACCCATTACAAAAGGGTTTTCATTATCAAAGAGCGTATCCTTATTGGCAAAACCTCCATATGTAACTTCCCATTCTGATTCACCATGGGTTACTATGAGTTCAGAGTTGCCTGATGAATACCCCTGATCCACAATAACTTCGTGCAGTTGGAAGTCTCTTTCCCGGGGAATGAAAACATTTGCCCCGGCATTTTCCAGCATAGGGGCTATGTAATGAATTATATAATCCATGGGAAAAATATCCTCTACAGTGCCAAAAAGTCTTGCTCTTTGCCATTGCCAGCGGTCATTGGCTGCATTGTAATAATAGCCATGGCTATGCCACAAAGCGATATGATTTCCGGTAAGTCCTCCGGTAAAAACCGGTTGCGATTCACGCGTTATCAAAGGAACGATATGAGGCCATATCCTGATGCGGCTGCTATCGGCAGGCAGAAAATCTTCCCGGAAATAGTTGGGAATAAATTCATACAATGATTTTTCTCCTGTATAGAAGTCAATTCTGTAATCTCTGAATCTGCGACCCAGCGTTTTAAGAAGTGCATTTTCCTGGTGTTTGAGCCATGGATAACGAATGGGCAAATGAATTACCGGCCGGCTCAGATAAATTTGTATAAGTTGATTGTGTCTTTGAACATTTATGCTGTCAACGTTTATCCGGCCCAGATGTCTCCAGGGAGTGAAAAGCTCTGAAGCATTCTCTAACCTGCTCTCTGCCAGCCTTTGCAGGCGGATTTCCCTCCTGTCGACTGATTGACCGGTAGCTGCCTGGGAAAATAAAATCAATACCAATAAACCCGAAAATCCGAGGTTTAATCGTGTTTTTATCAGAAAAGCCCGCTTCAGCATAATAAATATTTTCCCTGGCTTTGGTCAGGATTTGGTTTTCAAAAGTAGGAACTCTTTTTTACTTTCAAAAAAAAATATGAAGGTTTTTAAAAAAAATTACTAATATGTTTATTTTCTTTTTACATTTGCAAGGCAGGTGGCTTTATTTTTCAACGGTTTATTTTGTAAATTTGAATTATAAAGCTACAGGTTTTTATGATTGAAAAGGGTTGAGTAATGGGGTTAGGGCAATGAATTTACCTCAAAAAAACCTAAACATGAAACGCACTACTCATAGCTGTTACAAAAAAAAATCAGTGCCTCTTATTCCATCTATAGATCGGGATAGACAATCTTTGGTAACAAAAACACAATCAATCTTCAGAAAAAATTCAGAGATTGAAAAAACTTATATCGCAGAATTAAGAATAAGCCCGGGTGCTTCTTAATTCTGTTTTTTTATGGCAATCAAACAACTTAATTATAAAGATTATTTAGTTTGAACAACGTTTATTCAAACTGTTTTTTTAACACATAACAAACCATTTTTTACATTCAATTCCTCACTTTCATGGAAGAAATACCCAAAGATAAGTTTCCCCTGAGTATAACCGAATCACCTTCGGAATTTGAAAACCTGGAGAAGATGAACGTACATGGTTTGGTTAGCTCAATCAATCAGGAAGATGGGAAGGTGCATGTTGCCGTTAAGCATGCACTTCCACAGATTGAAAGATTGATAGAACAGGTGCTGGAACGCATGTGCAGAGGAGGAAGGATTTTTTACCTGGGTGCCGGCACAAGCGGAAGACTGGGTGTTTTGGATGCTTCAGAATTACCTCCAACTTTTGGTGTGCCGGATACTCTGGTCATTGGCTTAATAGCCGGTGGCGACACTGCGCTGAGAAAGGCTGTTGAGGCGGCAGAAGATGATCCTGAAAAAGCATGGCTTGAGCTAAAGGAGCGAAATATCAATAAAATGGATACTGTAATCGGTATTGCCGCATCAGGTTCTACACCTTATGTTGTAGGAGGTTTGCAAAGGGCACGTGAAAACGGGATTCTTACCGGTTGCATTACCTGCAATCCCGGTTCAAGGGTTGCACAGGTTGCTGAAATTCCCATCGAAGTGGTTGTAGGTCCGGAGTTTGTTACCGGAAGTACCAGGCTCAAAGCCGGAACAGCACAAAAAATGGTTCTAAACATGATCACTACTACAATAATGATAAAAATGGGAAGGGTAAAGGGGAATAAAATGGTGAATATGCAACTGACAAATAAAAAGCTAATAGCCAGGGGAACAAGAATGCTTATGGAAGAACTGGGGTTGAATGAAAATGATGCAATGGATACTTTGCTGCGATTTGGTTCTGTTAAAAAAGCTTTGGAAGCTTACAAGAAGAAGTAGCTTTAAAAAACCAAACATTATAAAAATGATTTGTTAAAATTGACGCATACTTTTTACAAAACTTAAAAATAAACTACATTTATTCATAATTCAAACATGATATAATCACCCAATCAAAACTCAAGATAACAAAATGCAAAAAACATGAAGCGAATTTTAATTTTAACCGGTCTTCTGGTATTTATGGGATTATTTGCTCATGGCCAGGAGAGACAAATAACCGGTACTGTTAAAGACATTACCGACGACACCCCCCTGATAGGTGTTACGGTAGTTGTTAAAGGAACAACGCATGGAACCACCACCGACATCGATGGAAATTTCACGCTTACAGTTTCTCCGGGCGATATACTGGTTTTCAGGTTTATCGGTATGCAAACCCAGGAGATACTCATACAGGACCAGCGCGTATTGCAGGTTATGATGCAACCTGATGTGGCTACATTGGAACAGGTTGTTGTTACTGCTTTGGGCATCAGGAGAGAGGAACGAACTCTGACATACAACGTTCAGAGCATACAATCGGAAGAACTGGTGGCTTCCCGGCAGGAAAACCTTGTAAATGCTCTACAGGGACGTGTCTCCGGGGTGCAGATCACATCTACAAGTGGTGCTCCCGGTGCCGCATCGGAGATTATCCTTCGGGGGGCAACTTCTGTTGATGGTGATAACCAACCGCTCTTTGTTATTGACGGGGTGCCCGTATCTAATGCCTCAGTGAGAGGCACAACCAACCGGGCAGCGGATATCAACCCCAATGACATTGAGTCAATTTCCATTCTGAAAGGAGCTGCAGCCGCAGCACTGTATGGAATTGATGCTGCAAACGGAGCAGTTATCATTACCACCAAAAGGGGTAAGGAAGGAGTGGTTACTGTGGGTCTTAATTCATCTACAACCGTATCACAGGTGGGTCTCTTGCACGATGTTCAGAATACCTTCACCACAGGTGCGGCAGGATTGTATAACCCACGCACATTTTCTCATTGGGGACCGTTATTCAGAAGGAGCGACAATGTGTACAATAATCTGAATAATTTCTTCCAGACAGGGGTATCTACAAAGCTTGATGCCAATGTGAGCGGAGGAAGTGAAAATCTTACCTATTATCTTGCTCTTTCCAATCTTGATGATCAGGGCATTGTTCCCAATACCAACTACGGCAGAAGGTCTGCTCTGCTCACAGGAACAGCAAATATAACCGATAATCTTTCCGTAACCACCACTGCCAATGTGATAAAAACCGGCAATTCATACGGAATAGTTCCGGCATCTGGTGGCTGGATGGCCAATGTTTACCGATGGCCCCGCTGGGATAATATGGAAGAAATTTATAATCCTGATGGAAGTGAAAGAAATGTCTGGATACCGGTTAGTGGAAATCTTGCCGATGTACCTGACAACCCGCTTTGGGTTGCAGATAATAACATCCGGAGAGATGAAGTGGATCGTACCATTGCCTCTATTAACTTAAACTATGACATAAACGACTGGCTTACCTTGAACTATATTGCAGGTCGCGACTTCTTTATGCAGCATTTCAAGGCGGTTAGTGTATGGGGCTCAGCCGGTAGTGCACATGAAGGAGCTATAAGTGAATTTAACCGGGAAAGTGAAAAAATTACTTCCACAATTATTTTGACTGCCGATAGAAAAATAACAGATGACCTGACTATCACTGCTTTGGTGGGTAACAACTTACAATCGGATTTTGCCCGCAATACTTTTAATGAGGGTGAAAGATTCAGGAATCCAACACTGCATTCTATCAATAACCTTCAGGAGAAGAGAGCATCACAGTCAACAGCACAAAGAAGGATTGTAGGTGTTTTCGGAGATATTACCCTTGATTACAACCGCTTCCTGGTTTTGGGAGTAACAGGCAGAAATGACTGGTCATCAACACTTCCTCTTGAAAACCGGTCTTTCTTCTATCCATCTTACAGCTTTGCTTTTATTCCTTCTGAATTTTTTGAAGGAAACCTTGCCAATGTACTTTCATTTGCCAAGTTAAGAGCCAGTTACGCCCAGGTTGGTAAAGATGCACCACCTCATCGTCTTACACAAACCCTCACCCAGTTTTTTGGTATTAACAGTGGATGGAGAAATGATCCTTTTGCTGGAAACCCTATCCTGAAACCTGAGATCACCACCGAGTTTGAGATAGGTGTTGACCTGCGTTTATGGCAAGGCCTTTTCCACGTTGATTTTACATATTATCAAAGGAAATCTGATGACCAGATCATACAGCCGCGTGTAACTCCTGTTACCGGTGCAATTCTTCAGACAGTTAACTCCGGTTCGGTTGAAAACAAGGGTATCGAAACCCTCATCAGAAGCAATATCATCAGAAGGGATAATATGAGATGGGAAGCTTCACTCAATATGTTCGGCAATCGGTCAAGATTAACCAAGTTGTTTGGCGACCTGGTTGAGTTTCCGGTTACTTACGGGCAGGTATCTTCCCAGGCTATTGCAAGTTCATGGCTCGGTGAACCCCTTTTCGGTATAGTTGGTACCGATTATGCAAGAACGGAGGATGGTACGGTCATCGTTGATAAAGACGGATATCCTGTTATTGATTCTGAAAAAAGGTACATAGGAAACCGCGAACCCAAATTGTACTATGGGTTGAATAACAATTTCCGTTACGGCAATTTTGAAATTTCTTTCCTTGTGGATGGAGCATATGGTGCGGAAATTATGAATGCTACCAGTCAGTTTTTACTTTCCAGCGGTAATCATTCCATGCTGGAAAAGTACCGCAACCGCGAATTTGTTTTCAATGGTGTGGTAGAGCAGGAAGATGGTAGTTTCGTTCCCAATGAAACACCTATTATACTCGATCGTGAGTTCTTCCAAAGTGTTTATATTCTGGCGGGAAGTAATTTTGTTGAAGAGTCCTACTGGATAAGACTCAGAAACGTCAACCTTGTATACTTTCTCCCTGAAAACTGGACCGGTCGCTTGGGTATGAAAGAAGCTTCTGTAAATCTCAATTTCCAGAATATCTGGTTATGGACCAACTATTCGGGTGGTGATCCTGAGGTAAATAACGCCGGCCCCGGAGGAGGTGCAAGCGGTGCAGGAACTATGGGAGTGGATTATTTCCAGGTGCCTCACCGAAAGGCTGTTACCATGGGACTAAACCTCAGATTTTAAACATGATCCTATGAACTTAAAATTTAAAACGATGAAAAAATCAATCATATTAATCCTGTTTACGTTGTTTTTCTGGGGATGTGAAGATTTTCTTGACGTAAACGAATCGCTGGACAACGACGAAAGAACAACCCCCAATTTTATGCTCCCCGCAGTACTGGGCAATATGGCCTACCAGCATTACGGACAGGCAGAGACAACGGTCTATATCACGCAATATGTAACTACCGAGTTTGGGACAAATGCCGTTAAAGATCGCTGGGATTACCGTGGTATTCTCCGCTACGGAGTATGGCGGAGGCATTATTTTGATGTGGCCGGTAATGCCCATAAGATGATACAATTTGCCAGGGATGAAGGATCGCAAAACTATATTGGAGTAGGAAAGGTCATGATGGCTTTTTCCTTCCTTACTGCCACCGATATGTTTGGAGATATGCCCATTCTT
>REDJ01000171.1 GCA_007693555.1 Bacteroidota bacterium | reverse complement strand
TCCAAAAGAATGAAGGCAGTTTCCCCTTCACATCCGGTGGCCATCTGTAATGGTGACCTGCTGTTTTTAGATATAATCGCTGAAGAATGTCCGGATGTTGACATTTTTGGTATTAACGTTTACCGCGGGCCTTCATTTACCGATATGTTTGACCGGGTAAGAGATGAATACGACAAACCTATCTTGCTCACCGAGTTTGGCTCAGATGCCTTTAACGCCATTACCCTGGAAGAGGCACAACGCGATCAGGCCAAAATTAATATCGCCAACTGGCTCGAAATTTACGAAAATGCTGCCGGATTGGGCAAAGCAGAAAACTCTATTGGGGGTTTCACCTTCCAGTTCAGTGATGGATGGTGGAAGTATGGCCAAACAAGCGATCTGGATGTACACAATACCAATGCATCCTGGGAAAATGGAGGATATGCATTTGACCACATTCCCGGCGAGAATAATATGAATGAAGAGTGGTTTGGCATTTGCGCCAAAGGACCTACTGACGCCATGGGTTTTTATGAACTGTTTCCCAGGGCTGCTTACTACGCATTGAAGGAAGCCCATCAGCTTGATCCTTATGCAGCAGGAACTACAATAAGCACAATACGTCAGCATTTTGCCGGCATTAACATTGGCCAGGCATACCTGCAGGCAAGAGGCGACAGGGCTGCCCTGTTGGGAGAAAGAAGCAGAACTATCCGTCTGAGCAGGTTTACAGCCCATCTTTCTACCTTTAGTACCGGTGGTAGTTTAATAACAACACCCGATAACCCCATTCCCGGAAGTACCTCTTACCCGCGTCAACTGGGATTTGAAGATATGCAATCCTTCTTCGTGGGATTTGAAGCTCAACCCACAACCAACTTCAGGGCCAACATGGAATTTAACATCCTGGGCAATGTGGCCGAAAACCCCATAGACGAGATTTTTTATGAAAACCGGGGCCGGCCGGTGACTGTGGCTACAGGTGATGGCGATATGAGTATAGAATCCAACAGGCTGCAGGTTTACCGGGCCAGTTACCAGTGGGATCACAAATGGTTCCGCATGGATGGATTTTATCGCACAGGTCGCTATCACTGGGGTTATGAAGGCGATTTTTTTGGATTGTATCCCGAAGCCAACTACGGACCCAATATAGATATTTATAACGGTATTGCTCCCTTCGGCTTCGAGGTGGAAGGAAAAAGAGAATTAAAGAATTTCAAACTGGCTTTTGGCCCGCAACTATGGTGGGGAGCCAACCCGGCATTTTTGCTTAAATATAACAGAAACATAGGCAACTTTGACATTACAGGTATTTATCACGAAGACCTTGATCAGTTGGGAGTAACAGAAAGTTCTTTTGCTATACCCCAACCCAAAACCAGGCGGGTAACATTACATGTAAACAGGGAGTTTGGTAAATTCGGTGTTGACTTTGGTGGGATCTGGGCAGGACAACCCCTTCAGGGTCGCGAGTTTCAGATTTACAGAGAGGAAAATGAGATACCTGTTGTTTATGTTGATGAGATAAGACCTGAAGACAACTGGGGTGGAAAAATCAAACTTACCTACACCGGAGGCAGGTTCAACTGGTATGCTCAATCTGCTATTATGGGTCTTGTAGCCCAGGGCGGAGCAGATCAAACCCTTACCTTTACCGGCTGGAGGTTAAAGGACAGCGGAAGCGGTAACCAAATGAATTTCCTTTCAGGCGTTACCTACATGCTTGGAGACTTTCAGATTGCCCCGAATTTCCTCTGGCAAAGACCCCTTGAGGGACCTATCCCAGGTACTGTTCCCCCACCGGGCAGACCCAGAAATATTCTTGAAGACCCATTTGTGGTTAGAAGCAACAGGGAGCAGGTGGCAGGAGAAATATTATTCACCTATGACCCCACTCCCGGCTCCTGGATGTATGATTGGGACAGTGACAGGACTGAAGACGCAGGTCTTGCTGTAAGCCTGGGCTTTGTTTACCGTCACCTGCCCACTACCATGGATGCTGCCATTGGCATTTTGCCCGACGGTCGCACAACATTTGCTTTCCCCGGAGCACCACCGGCAAGAGACCTTTGGGAAGTTCACGCAAGAGTTGTCTCAAAATTTGGAAGTAATTATGGTGTTATTGCCAACATTTATGGTGGTGAAGCACAGGCAAACGGTAGCGATGACCGGGTAATCAACCGTTATGGTGCTGAGGTGAGGATGCTTTACAGAAGATTTATATTCAACTCATTCGTAAGGATAAATGACTGGGGCCCATACGACTATCACCGCGACTATAACCTTACTTTTCCGCTACAACTGATGGCAGATGCATCAATGACGCTGGGAAGACCTGACTGGCTGCCTGATATGCCAAATACACGCATTGGTCTGAGAGCAAAATACCGGGAACTCGACAGGTTTTCTCCCCGATACTCCCCAACTCAAATTGTTGATGGAACGGGTCAGTTGGTTCCGAATCCCGATGCCATTGGTTTTGACAATGGTAATGAATGGGAAATCATGACCTATATATTGATCAGTATTGGTAATTAAAAAATTGAAAGAAATGAAAACAAATATATTTAACCGCTTTACGCAACTCCTTGCAACAGGCTTAATTTTAGTCTTTTTTCTGAGTTGCGAACGCGACATCACAGATTTAGAATTAGCGACATCATCTACCAACCCCGAAGTATTTATTGATGGGTTCAGCGCCGGGTTAAACTATGCTGCCTTTGGCGGTTCGGTACCCACGGCTTTTGATGTGGATAATAAAGTTACCTGGAATAATTCAGCAGCATCCATGAGGTTTGAAGTACCCGACGATGGAGACCCAAGAGGTTCATTCGCCGGGGGTGTATTTTATACTGATGTTGGTCGCGATTTATCAGGTTACAATGCACTTACATTCTGGGCAAAAGCTTCTCAATCCGCTGTCATTGGTGAGATTGGTTTTGGAAACGATCTTGAACAAAATAAATATGTGGTATCCATCCAGGGTCTGAATGTTAGTACAGGTTGGAAAAAATACATTATCCCTATACCTGATCCTTCCAAACTTACATCTGAGCGAGGACTGTTCTGGTATGCCGCCGGTAATATGGATGGTAAAGGTTTTACTTTCTGGATTGATGAAGTAAAATACGAAAAGCTGGGAACCATAGCACATCCGAAATTCGCTATTCTAAATGGTGAAGACCAGGTAGAAACATCCTTCATAGGCGTTTCAAAAGTAATTGGTGGATTAACATCAACATTCAATATGCCTACCGGTATAAACCAGGCCATTAACATAGCTCCGGCATATTTTGAATTTGAATCATCAGATACTTCCATAGCTACGGTAGATGAAAACGGGCGAATCATGGTAACTGGCGGCCCGGGAGATGCTGAAATCACGGCTCATGTAGGTGAAGTTGCAGCTGATGGATCACTTACGATTCAATCTGTTGGTGCTTTTGAATCTGCTCCTGTGCCTACCCATGCCCCTGAAAATGTTATTTCCATCTTCAGCGATCATTATGAGGATGTACCTGTTGATTATTATAACGGCTACTGGGAGCCATGGCAAACCACTGTTTCAGCAGATTTTGAAGTAAACGGAGACAGGATCCTTCATTATCTCGACTTTAATTTTGTGGGAATCCAGTTTGCAAATCCCACTGTAGATGCTACTTCCATGACGCATTTGCATGTGAATATCTATCTTCCCAATACTCTGAATGCCAATGCGCAGTTTCAGGTTGAACTGGTTGATTTTGGAGCAGATGTTGCGGGAGCAGTTTCAACAACTATTACAGTTAATGAATCCCAACAATGGTTAAGTCTTAATCTTCCCCTGAATAGTTTTTCCGGTTTGACCAGCAGAGCCAATCTGGCACAAATTATTTTTGTGGATGTTGACGGAAACATTCCCAGCTTCTATGCCGATAATATCTATTTCTATGATGAAGGTGACTCACCTCCACCCCCGGACGATGCTCCAACCGAGCCGGCACCAACTCCTACCCACACGCCTGAAAATGTTATTTCTATATTCAGCGATCATTATGACAATGTACCGGTTGACTATTATAATGGCTTCTGGGAACCCTGGCAGACTACGAATTCAGCTCTTTTTGATATAGATGGCGACAATATCCTGTATTATTTCGATTTTAATTTTGTAGGAATAGAGTTTGCAAATCCTACTGTTGATGCTACTTCCATGACCCATCTGCATGTGCATATCTATCTTCCAAAACCCTTGAGCGCCAATGCGCAATTTCAGGTTGAACTGGTTGATTTTGGGGCCGACGTTGCAGGAGCATTAGCAACCACCATTTCAGTTGGTCAGACCCAACAGTGGATAAGTCTTAATCTTCCCCTGGATAATTTTCCCGGATTGACCAGCAGAGCCAATCTGGCACAAATCATTTTTGTGGATGTTGACGGAAATATACCCAGTTTCTATGCCGATAATATTTATTTCTACAAAAATTAGCATTGACAGGGCTTTTTATCAAACTTAAAATACAAAATATATGAAAGCAATATATAATTTTAGAAAAACACACATCAGTATCATTGTTGTCATTTTATTGGCAGCCATTGCCGGATGCGAACGTGATGATTTCCAGAAACTCCCCGAACGCAACTGGCAGCTGGTATGGAGCGATGATTTCGAAGGTCCTGCCGGGCAATTGCCTGATCCCACAAAATGGACTTTCGATATCGGAACCGGACAGGATGGCTGGGGTAACCTTGAACTGCAGAGTTACACAAATAATCCTGAGAATGTTTCACTGGATGGCGATGGTAACCTGGTAATTACAGCAATACAAAGCGGTAACACCTTTACCTCGGGCAGGATTAAAACACAGGGACTGTTTTCGCAGCAGTATGGCCGTTTTGAAGCGAGGCTGAAAACTCCTTACGGCCCTGGTTTATGGCCGGCATTCTGGTTGCTGGGCGATAATATCGAAACCGTAGGCTGGCCTCAGTGTGGCGAAATTGATATCATGGAACTCAGAGGGCAGGAACCTCATATTATTCATGGTTCAATTCATGGCCCGGGATATTCTGGCGGAAATCCTGTCTCCAAAAGTTATACCCTTACAAATGATCGGTTTGATGCTGATTATAACATCTTTGCCATTGAATGGGATGCAGACAAAATTGACTTTTTTGTGAATGATTTCCTGTATCAGCGTATCGAAAATACAGATACACCCGGTGAATGGGTTTTTGATCAGCCCTTTTTCATTCTTCTCAACGTTGCGGTTGGGGGCAATTATGTAGGTTTTCCTACTGCACAAACCCCATTCCCACAGAAAATGATCGTCGATTATGTAAGAGTATACACTGAAGCGGATTAATGATTGCTTCCAAAGAGAAAAGCTATGCAAAACTTAACCCATTTATTCGTTTCATTCTTTGTAATTGTCATCGTAATGAGCAGTTGTTCAGGACCCCAGCCCATGGAGGCAGAAATCTTTGAGACATCGGAAAGTGGTAATAAACTCACCCGGCTCATCGAATTCCCCGCCGTTAAGGATAAAGTGGAGATTACCATTCTACCCGATGAAAGATTTCAGACCATTACCGGTATTGGTGGTTCGTTTACCGAAGCTTCCGCTTACCTGCTTAATCAGGTGAGCCAAAAAAACAGGGAGAAGATCCTTGAAGCCTATTTTGGTGAATCTGGTGCCCGGTACTCATTGACCCGCACTCATATGAACTCCTGCGATTTTTCGCTGGGCAACTATTCCTATGCCCCTGTGGAAGGTGATGTGGAGCTGGAGCATTTTTCCATTGAAGAAGACATGGATGATATCATACCGATGATCAAAGATGCCATGGCCATTTCAAAAGATGGGTTTAAAATCATATCATCGCCCTGGACAGCTCCCCCCTGGATGAAGGACAACAACGACTGGAAAGGGGGAAGATTATTACCCGAATACTATGATACCTGGGCATTGTTCTTTTCAAAATACATTGATGCTTATCGTGAACAAGGCATTGAGATATGGGCTTTTACAGTTGAAAACGAGCCCCTTGGCAATGACAGCAACTGGGAGAGCATGCATTTTACGCCTCAGGAGCAGAACGAATTCGTTAAAAATCATCTGGGGCCTCGCTTAAGAGCAGACGGTCATGATACCAAAATACTGGGTTACGACCAGAACCGCGATGAAGAACTTATTGAATGGGTTGATGCCATGTATGACGATGAGGAAGCTGCACAATACTATGATGGCACGGCAGTTCATTGGTATGGCAGCACTTTCTGGCATTTTCCTGATGAATTGCAATACGCATATCACAAAGCTCCGGGAAAGCATTTGATACAATCTGAGGCATGTATAGATGATGAAGTCCCAAGGTGGAGAGACGATGCATGGTACTGGGCCAAAGAAGCCACCGACTGGGGCTGGAACTGGGCACCGGAAGAAAGAAAGCACTGGCACCCCAAATATGTACCCGTTTTCAGGTATGCCAACGATATCATCGGCTGCTTCAACAACTGGGTTGATGGCTGGGTAGACTGGAACATGGTGCTCGATAAGCAAGGTGGGCCTAACTGGGCTGAAAACTGGTGTATTGCCCCGGTAATTGTTGACCCCGATGCGGACGAAGTGTATTTCACACCACTCTATTATACCATGGCGCATTTCAGCCGCTATATCAGACCCGGAGCTGTCAGAATCGGGTTTGAGAATCCTGATGAAGACCTTAAGGTAACTGCCGTAGAAAATCCCGACGGAAGTATTGCAGTTGTGATTTTCAACCCCGGTGAAGACGCAAAAGGAATTAACCTTTCACTGCATGGAAAATCTATGGAATTTGCCATCAGTGCAAAAGCACTTCAAACCATCGTAATTCAAAACACAAAAAAAGGAGTTAAGCCCACTGTATAAGTCCTTTCCAAAAAAAACTTTTATGACAACTTATGCAACACCTTTAAAAGACAAAGTACCCTTCGGACAAAAAGCAGCCTTTGGAGCCGGACACCTGGTCAATAATCTTTTGCCCGGATCCCTTGGGATCTTCATGTTTTTTCTGCTTACGGCCTTTGGCATGGATCCTTTCCTCGCGGGGTTACTGGGCGGGTTGCCACGATTCTTTGATGCCATTACCGATCCCATTATGGGTTATATCTCTGACAATACCAAATCCAGATTTGGCCGCAGGAAGCCTTACATTTTTGCCGGAGCCATTTTAAGTGGCGTTTTATTCATGGTTTTATGGCAACTCAATCCTGAAAATACTCAAATGTATAATTTCTGGTATTTTCTTATTCTTTCCATGGTTTATCTCCTTGGCAATACTATGTTTTCCACTCCACTTATCGGGCTGGGCTATGAAATGACATTTGATTACAATGAGCGTACACGCCTTATGGGATTTTCACAAACCCTGGGGCAAGTCGCCTGGATGATCGTACCGTGGTTTTGGGTGCTTATTGCCAATCCTAATTTATTTGAAACCCAGGCCATAGGTGTACGCCGGCTTTCGATCATTGTGGGCGGTATATGTATGATACTGGGTGTGCTGCCGGCATTGTTCTGCAAAGAAGTTGACCAGGCAAACCTTACTAACAGGGATGACCTGACACTGAAAAACATTGCCAAAAATCTCAAAAGTCTGCTTAGTAACATGGTGCAAATCTTTAAAAACAAGACTTTCGTAAGGCTTTGCGGTGCTACGTTTTTGGTTTTTAATGGCTTTCAGATGGTAGCTTCGTTCAGCTATTTCATTATTGTTTTCTACATGTTCCGTGGCGATTACGGAGCTGCGGGTACCTGGCCTGCATGGTTTTCAACAGTAAGCGCTTTGGCTACTGCCTTTTTGATTATCCCGATAATCACCTGGATGGCCAACCGTTGGGGCAAAAGAAATGCCTTTATTATGGCAACAGCCCTTTCCATGGTAGGATACGCTTTAAAATGGTGGGGTTTTAGCCCTGAAAATCCATGGCTGATGTTCATGCCGCTTCCCTTGATGGTATTTGGAATCGGAGGTCTGTTCACCCTGATGATGAGCATGACAGCCGATGTATGCGATCTGGATGAGCTGAACAATGGTATGCCCCGCAAAGAAGGAAGCTTCGGGGCGATCTACTGGTGGATGGTGAAACTTGGCCAGGGCCTTGCTCTTGTATTAGGCGGGCTGGTGCTCAAACTGGTTGGCTTTGATCAAAATGCCGCCATGCAAACCACCGAAACACTTACAAACCTAAGGCTTGCAGATATCATCATTCCTGCCTTTACAGCAGGTTTGGCTATTCTCGTGATGTGGAACTACGACCTAACCGAAGATAAAGCCAGAGAAATTAAAAATGAACTGGTTAGAAGACGTGGAGAGCTTTAACCTGTTTAGTAAAATAAACATAAAAACAATAACCTTTAAATAAAAAAGAAATGTCATTCAGACCCGATCATTTTTTAACCTACAAAAAAACCCGCAAATCACCAGAACTCCAGTTTCTGGAAGGAAAATCTGATGAGGATATCAGGAACCTGTTCCTGGAAATACTTTATGGTGGAATACATGGATTCTGCTTCAGCCTTTATGAAGACGGCCAGAAACCCGGTGATATCATTGGCGAAGAACAAATCAGAAGAAGGATGGAGATTTTGAAGCCTCATACCCAATGGATCCGTTCGTTCTCCTGCATTGAAGGCAATGAACTGATCCCCCGAATCGCAAAGGAATATGGTCTGAACACCCTTGTAGGTGCATGGCTGGGAACAGATGAAGAAAAAAACCAGCAGGAAATCGAAAGCCTGATCAGCCTGGCAAAGGAAGGGCTGGTGGATATAGCTGCGGTAGGAAATGAAGTGCTTTACCGCAATGATCTTTCCAAAGAAGAGCTCATGTATTTTATCCAGCATGTGAAAAACGAAATCCCAGGTATCCCGGTTGGGTATGTGGATGCCTACTACGAATTTGTGCAACACCCTCAAATTACAGAATTATGCGATGTTATTTTAAGCAATTGCTATCCTTTCTGGGAAGGTACAGATTTTAAATATTCACTACCACACATGCAAAACATGTATCATCAGGCAAAGATGGCAGGCATGGGAAAACCTGTTATCATAACAGAAACAGGCTGGCCAAGCAAAGGTGAAATCTTTGGTGGAGCTGCACCCTCCATGGAAAATGCCATGAAATATTTTATCAACACCCATTTGTGGGCTATGGATGAAAATATCGGTGTATTCTATTTTTCATCATTCGATGAATCCTGGAAAGTGGGTGCCGAAGGAGAAGTAGGCGCATACTGGGGAATATGGGATAAAAATGAGAAACTAAAATTTGGCAATGAATACGTTTAATGCTTTACAAATTACACCAGGAAGGGCAATCTGCTATTCCGGTTTCAGGCAGGGGCAGAATCCCGGTGGGATTTATCCATCCTACCAGGAGATAAAACAGGATCTCTTGCTACTGCAGAGCCACTGGGGCTATCTGAGGCTTTTCGATTGCGACCGGCATGCCGAAACAGTCCTGGATGTGATAAGCAAAGAAAAACTAAATTTTAAACTGATGCTCAGTGCATATATCACGGCAGAAATGAACAATTTCAATTGTCCTTGGAATGGTGGCGTATACTCGGAAGAACGATTGGAAATAAACCGTGTGCACAATCAAAACAGGATAAAGCAGCTCATTGAACTGGCCAATCAGTATCCGGATATTGTTTTCTCTCTATCAGTAGGCAATGAAGCCTGTGTGGAGTGGACAGACCATTATGTGCCTGAAAGAAGGGTGATTGATTATGTGCAACAGGTGAAAAAGAAAACAAATCAACCGGTTACCTTTTGCGAAAATTACGTTCCCTGGCTTGTAAAGCTTAAGAAATTAGCACAGGAAGTGGATTTTATCTCCATACATACCTACCCGGTATGGGAATATAAGCATATCAATGAAGCGCTTGATTACACAAAAGAGAATTACTATTCGGTGGCCAATAAATACCCCGATAAACCGGTAATAATTACCGAAGCAGGCTGGGCAACCGACTCCAATGGCAGAGGTATAAATCCTGAAAATGTTAATGAAAACTATCAAAAAATATATTTTGAGAATCTCATGGAATGGACAGAAAAAGAAAACATCCTTACATTCTTTTTTGAAGCTTTCGATGAAACATGGAAGGGATCACCTGAACCGCTGGAGCCTGAAAAACACTGGGGGTTATTCAGGATTGACCGAACACCTAAAATGGCCATTAGGGATCAGTTCCCCGGCTAAGAATTTTATCACGCATAAAACTCACAAATAATTATTAAAAATAAATCAATTTTTTATTATAAACCAAAATCACAAATATCATGAGAAAAATTATTACAATACTTTTGGGTCTCTATGTAAGCATAGGGTTTTCCCAAAACGTACCCATCGATTTTGAACCCGATGGTTATGGCGCCGACTGGACATGGAACGTATTTGAAAACGGCCCCAATACACCGCTTGAGATCATTGCCAATCCCGACCAATCGGGCATCAATACCTCAGCAACAGTGGCCAAATTTACAGCCCTGGAAATAGGAGCGCCCTGGGCAGGGGTAGAATCATCGCATGGCGATGCCGATCTGGGAACATTCCTGCTGGACGAAACCAATTCCACCATCAAAATTATGGTATGGA
>REDJ01000169.1 GCA_007693555.1 Bacteroidota bacterium | reverse complement strand
GAGGAGGTTGTTTACCGCAGTGCCGGTAGCTGACGGATCCCTTGCTTCGCTGCGGGAAGGACATTATTTACCGCAGTGCCGGTAGCTGACGGATCCCTTGCTTCGCTGCGGGATGACATGGACGTGCCCTATCGGGGAGGAATGAAAAGGGTGGCGAGGTTGGTGGGCGCAGCCCGCCACCCTTTATTTTACAACGAAACATGAAATTCCTTCCATTCATTCAATGCAGGAGTTACGAAATATTGGTAATCAAACCTTTGTTTGGATTATTAAGATTTGTAGTGAACATTATTGCTTTAATTTTCCTTTTTCTGTTTGTTAGGCTATATAGTTGCAGCCTTGAAAATAAGTCAAAACCATTAAAATCTAATTACAATGGACAATCTGCAATTTTTCATCGAAAAACTTTATAAAGACCATACCTCGGAAGTATGTCATATGCCATGCAAGACCGACAGCAACCGTTTCATCAATGATGTGATACAATTGCTTTTTCCCCTTGATGTGCCACGCAATATGGATGAATACATGCTGCGCTTCAGGGATTCTGAACTTCAGTTCAGAAAATTGCTCAATCCTCTTAAGACTTTGTTAAAGGATGAACCCCGCGATATACTTGATACATTTTTTCATGCACTGCCCGGCATTTATGAGAAGTTGCGCATGGATGCGGAATCCATTTATAAATTTGACCCTGCTGCTGCCAGTGTCCAGGAAGTAGTGCATGCTTACCCGGGATTTTATGCCATTACCGTTTATCGCATCTCACATCAGTTGGTCAGGCAAAAAGTACCGGTTTTACCCCGTGTGATTTCTGAGTATGCCCATGGCCGCACCGGTATTGATATCAATCCGGCAGCCAATATTGGTGATAACTTCTTCATTGATCACGGTACCGGAGTGGTTATTGGCGAAACAACCGACATAGGCAACAATGTAAAAATTTACCAGGGAGTAACCCTGGGAGCACTTACAGTAGAAAAGTCACTGGCTGCTACCAAGCGACATCCCACCCTTGAGGATAATGTGATCATTTATGCCGGAAGCACTGTACTGGGAGGTAAAACAGTTATCGGACAAGACTCTGTTATAGGAGGTAATGTTTGGTTAACCAGCAGTGTGCCTCCCAATTCGGTAGTTTACCATAAGAGTGAAATAAAAATCCGTTCGGGAAAGAATTTCCCTGAACCCGTAAATTTTGTCATATGACAATGTGATTTGATGTTTGGGAGAAGCAGAGACTGAGCGACGAAGGTACAAATTAACATATAGCCTTATCAGTTCCGGCTCTCGAAATCTCCGCTTCGCTCCAATAACCGGATAACTTAATAACTTAATAACCAAAAAAATGAAAGCAAACAATATCTTAGAGCTTATAGGCAATACTCCTCATGTAAAAATCAATCGTTTATATCCTTCTGATTATGAAGTATGGATGAAACTGGAGAAAAACAATCCCGGGGCCAGTATCAAGGACCGGATTGCACTTTCCATGATAGAAGCTGCCGAAGCCAATGAAGACCTGAAGTCAGGCGGTATCATCATTGAACCCACATCGGGCAATACCGGAATTGGTATTGCCATGGTGGCGGCAGTAAAAGGATACAAGGTCATTTTGGTGATGCCCGAAAGCATGTCTCTTGAAAGGCGCCGTATCATGAAGCTTTTCGGTGCTGAATTTGTCCTTACCCCCCGGGAAAAAGGTATGAGAGGAGCCATAGAAGAGGCTACCCGATTGGTGCAGGAAACCCCCGGTGCATGGATGCCCCGCCAGTTTGAAAATCCTGCCAATCCTGAAATACATCGTACAAAAACAGCCATGGAAATTCTGGAAGATTTTCCCGACGGGCTTGATTATATGATTACAGGAGTAGGTACCGGAGGCCATATTAGCGGGGTTGCCCAGATCCTGAAAAAGGAATTCCCTGCCCTGAAAGTTTTCGCGGTTGAACCGGCATTATCGCCTGTGATAAGTGGTGGTGAACCCGGCCCTCACCCCTTGCAGGGAATAGGCGCCGGATTTATCCCCCAGGTATTGGATAAAACCATTCTGGATGGAGTAATTACTATTGAAAAGGAAGAAGCATTTGAATTTACCCGGCAGGCAGCCCTTAAAGAGGGTCTGTTCATAGGGGTTTCTTCCGGAGCCTCACTGGCTGCAGTAAATAAAAAGCTGAAAGACATTCCCAAAGGAGCAAAAATCCTCACCTTCTGCTACGATACCGGTGAAAGGTATCTTTCGGTAGAGGGGTTGTTTGAGTAAGTGTGAAAGATTCTAACTTTTTATTCAAAAGATTTAAACTAATAGAATACGGGGCTATTTCATGTGCCCTATATTCCTTAACTTTACAGGAAAAAGCGAATTATGTACTCAGCAGTAATTACCGGAGGTGCCCAGGGTATTGGTAAAGCCATCTGCGAGAAACTCATGGGAGAAGGGGTTTTTGTATTTATCCTTGATATTGATAAAGAAGCAATACGGGATTTTGAGCAGGAGGCCGTAAACACAAAACTATTTAATGCTATACTCTGCGATGTTTCTGACAGCAATATGCTTTACAGAACCCTGGAGAGTATCAAAAAACAGAAACCTTACCTGAAATATCTGATCAATAACGTCGCTATTTCAGACTTTGTACCTTTAAAAGATCTTGAGCTGGAGGAGTGGAATCATATATTGGCAGTAAATCTCACCTCTTATTTGCTCACTGTTAAATACTTTCAGGATGACTTAAAACAAGCCAGGGGTTCGGTTGT
The DNA here is from genome assembly GCA_007693555.1 of Bacteroidota bacterium. Taxonomy (GTDB): domain Bacteria; phylum Bacteroidota; class Bacteroidia; order Bacteroidales; family UBA7960; genus SKVR01. Next base: position 7,907 of record REDJ01000169.1, on the reverse strand, counting down.
TAACATTTGCAGTACGCGCGCGTTCATGTCAGAGCCTCACACAGAAGCTTATTCTGCAAGCAAGGGAGGCGTTTTTGCCCTTACACATTCACTTGCCATGAGCATGCAGCCCCATGTAAGGGTTAATTCAATCAGCCCCGGATGGATAGATGTGTCTGCCTGGCAGAAGAAAAGCCACCGTAAAACTCCGGTATGGGCTGAAAAGCACCATATGCAGCATCCTGCCGGGAGAATCGGAAAACCTGAAGATGTGGCCGAGCTGTGCTGGTTTCTCTTATCCGACAAGTCTGCATTTATAACAGGGCAAAATTACAATGTGGATGGGGGTATAACTTCCAAAATGATTTACGAGGAAGAATAAACGATAAGGTTTGTTTTATCAGAACCCCGGATATTTTTTTGCGTATAATACAAACAACAGGGTAATACCGGATTGATTATTACAACGAAAGGAATATAAAGAAATCCATAAAAAATGGGAAAAACCAAATATTTAATAATATTTTAAATTTAATTTAGTTTGAAACTATGCCTTTTTTGTTGTAATTTATTGTATTTTTGTAAAAATATTTTGTTTTATAAAGAAGAATGAGTTAACAGATACGTAATTACCGGATTTTAAAAGATATATAGAAAAATGAAATTTCACCCGGCTCTGAAAGTATGGGTTTTACTCCTTTTCGTTTCTTTTGCCTGGCAGGGGGATAAGATTTTTGCGGAAACTCCTTTTGCTCCTGATACGCTTATGCTTGAAACGGATGATATCGTTTTCAGTTCAGAAGATAATGACAACGATGCGGCAGAATTCTATACTGTTAGAATAGGGCGTGGTGAAAAGTTATCGGGTTCACCTTTTAACTTTTTATGGAAACACAGTTTATCGCAATCTGTATATCTCTCTGACGAAATAGGTGTATTGAGCGGCCGCCTTGAAGGCATTCAGTATCGTATCAGAATTGGCAGCCCGTTGCATAATGTGCATATTACCATGTGGGTTGGTGAAATGGCACGTGATAATTTTATCCGTGGTTGGGAAGAAAATCCTTCAATGCAGCAGGTTTTTGACGGCAGGGTAGATTTTCTTACCGGTCAGAATACTTTTTTTGTACCTTTTGAAATGCCATATTACTACAAAGGTGGTAATCTTTTGGTTCACATTCGCAAGTCGGGTGAATCATTAACCGGTGAAAATTTCTTTATTACCACCGAGCAGCCACTGGGCAGTGTAAGGGTATTGCGCGCCCAGCGCGACAATGAACCCTACAATATATTTGAACCTGAAGAAATTGGCATGCAGGTAAATGATCTGCCTAATGTTAATCTGTTTTTTTCAGCCATAGGCCTGGAAGCTACCCGGTCATTGGAAGCTGCTGCCTTACCGGTGGCCGAACCCGCAGAAAGGCCCGCCAGACACCAGGAAACCAGACCCCAGGAAATCACCCCCGACAGAACAAGACCTGTAACCAGACCCTCTGACAGAGACTACGGTTTAAGCAGTGCCAACGCAAGGATGGGTCTGATCATCTCTTATGACCTCAGAAACGACTTTTCTGTGGGTCTGGATGCTTCTCTGAATCTGTATGATGGTGATTACATCAATGCTATCGTATTGCCGGGCACACATCTTTCATTTGGATTTCTTCAGAGCAGACCTTTTTCACTGAGCTGGAGCCTGGGTATAGGGCGGGTGGAATCACGGGATATTTTTCATGCAAACCTGATGCATACCGGTGTGGACTTTAAATACCGGCTCACAAATAATTTTACCTACGGCAGCCCTTATGTGAGGGCTGGCGGAGGAATCTTATATCATACTGAGGGAACAAGTATTGAAGGACCCCTCAGTTTTGATGACAATCTGATACCTTTTATCAATCTTGGAGCCGGATACGAATGGCTTTTTAATGAAAACATGTCTTTGCTGCTGTCCTTTGGAAACAGGCAAATGCTTTCTGATGATCTGGATGGGCTGGAGCATGGGAAATACAATGACCGTATCTGGACTCTTGATCTCGGTTTTAAATACTATTTTGGATCCGGTCGACGTCGGTAATAAAAAAATATTTAGTGGATTTATTAATTTTAAAAATAAGAACTTAATTGTGAAATTGATCCTGCACATAAAACCCATATTCGCATTGTTTATCCTGTTGATTTTTTCCGGTTGCACAGAGGAAAAGGTTGGTCTGGAAAGGTTTGGTACAATCAGTGGAAGGGTAGTAGATGAACAGGACCTGTCAGGTATTGCCAATGCACAGCTAATTACACTTCCTCCCACCAACACTGTTTTAACGGATGCACAGGGTAATTTTGAAATGGAAGATTTGGAACCAGGAGATTATGAACTTATTGTAACCAAACAGGATTACTTTTCTGATACTCTGCAGGTAACGGTTGTTTCTGCAGCTGTTTCACAGGTGGTTTTTAATCTTCAGAAATTGCCACCCGATATTTTCCTGCCAGAGTTTTCTGATAATTTTTTCCCTGGAGATGCACAAACTGATGTTTCTACTGATGTGATTTTCCAATGGCAGACAACCAATCCTGATGACGGGATAAAATTCACCCTGGAAATTTTTGAAGGTGAAGTAGAACCGGCTTTTCGCCTGCAAAATCTTACAGACACATTTGCCCGGGTGCACGGCCTGAAGTTTGAAACCGAATACCAGTGGCATGTTATTGCAGAAAATGAGGCAGGGGCGGTTACCAGCGATTTTCTTACCCTTACTACACGCAGTTTTCCGGAAGCACATATTCTGTATGCTAAACGTGTAAATGATATTTCACAGATTTTTTTAACTGACAGTCTCGGCGAAGTCCATACTCAGATCACTCAAAACAGCTTCCATAGCTGGCGACCTGTGGCCAACCCCCAGAGAACACGAATAGCATTTCTCTCATCACGCGACTTTAATACACAGCTTTATACTATGACCCCGGAAGGCACTGATATAATAAAGCTTACAAATATTGCAACCGGAGGTTATTATAACAAAGGAGTTGGATTTGCATGGTTGCCCGATGGAGAAAGGCTGGTGTTTTCTTCATATAACAGGTTGTATATCATTAACAAAGACGGCACCGGACTTACTCACCTGACAACAATAGATTCGCAACGACATTTCAGGGAAGTTGACTGGAGCCCTGCAAATGATAAGATAGTTACCCTCACTATGGGTGTAAATCGATATGATGCACAGTTGATGATAATGAATACCAATGGTTCAGGTAAACAGATCCTTTTGAGCGATTTACCGGGAGCACTTGAGAATCCTGTGTTTTCACCTGACGGGCAAAGAATTCTTTATACCTATGATGTTTCAGGTTTTCAGTCAGCCGTTGGGCGACAGTTGGATGCAAGAATCTTTGAATATAACCGGCAAACCAATGAAACCACCGAACTTTCAACTGCCAAGCCCCCCGGCACCAATGATTTGGGGCCACGCTACCTGGGCAATGGAGAAAGTATTGTTTTTATTAATACCCGCAATATACCGGGGTCACAACGCAATTTATGGATAATGCCATCTGATACCTTGCAAAGCGAACAACGTATCCAGGTTGTTGAAGGGGTGGAGTTTCCCGATTGGTAATTGGGAAAAGTTGCCTGATAAAAAGTTTATATTCCCTTGAGCCTTTTTAATTCATTGAAATGATCAATGGACTGCTGCTCAAAACGTTCGCGTGAGGTTTTACGGTAATCCTCATATTCTTCCTGCAATTCCTTCAGATCATTGGTTTTTTGCCTTGTAATTGTATTGGATCTGAAAAACATAAATAATACAGAAACAAACAATACTGCGAGAATGCCTATGATTGACCACAGAAGGGCATTATAAAAAGTCTTGCTTAAAGGTATTCCCAGCAGGAAGAGGCTATCCCGGTCACGAATGGCCTGATCACGTTCTTCAGAAACGTCGGCCAGTACTTTCTCAATAGAATCTTTTTCCTTTTTAGCATCAAGCACCAGTTGCTTTTCAGCTTCAATGGCACGATAAGCGGTTCTTAAAGAATCCAGAGAGTTTCTACGGACACGCTGAAACATATCTTCACGGATAGCGCGGAAATTATTGTAGATGCCTGTCCGGTCATGTAGATACTGATATTGTTCATCCAGGGTGCCTTCATTGAAAACATCGGGCACACTTTGAGCAGCCACAGGGTTTTGAGGTAGCAGAAACAAGACAAACAACAGGCACACAAACCAGAATTTTTCAATGTATTTCATGGGTATCAGAGTTTTTAAGTAAGTTAAAGATTGCAAAAGAAAAAAGAAACTTTCTAAATTTCAACAGGGTTTTTACGGGATTATTGTAAAAACAGGAAGGAATTTATCCGGAAAAGAGAAAAAATCAATCTTTGCGAACCATTAAAGGCTCATTCAGGTTATTCAAAAAATCAATGGAGAGTTGATTAAATATTTCTGCTTTCTCAATATTAACCACATGGCCGCATTTTTCAATGACAGCCAGTGATCGGCCTTTGTATTTTTTTACCAGATCTTTAACAGGTTCAAGTAAAATGTAGTCCTGCTCTCCCATAACATAAAGAATAGGTATGCCGGGGTCTTCATTTTCCATACGCTGAAGTTTGGCTGTAAGCCTGTGGGTAAGTTTAAACCATCTTATAAACTCATGGCGTGCCAGTTTACGGGCTTCTCTTATGAAAACATTTCGGGATTCCTCATGCTGTTCAAGTGGCATGATGATGAATGCAAATACCTTGTAAAGCCACATGTAAGGTATCACTTTGTGGAAAGACCTGCCCAGCCGAACCAGAAAGCGGGATTTAAAATTCAGTTTTGTAATGGCTCCTACCAGGATCATAGATTTTACGTATTCCTTTTTTACTTCGGCGAGCTGCCGCACTATGATGGTACCCATGGATACACCCACAAAATGAGCCTTTGCTATACCACGGTAATCCAGAACCTTTACAATATCCAATGCAATATTTTCAAATGAATATGGAGTTCCTGCTTTGCTGTTTTCTTTTGCAGATTTTCCATGGCCATGTAAATCAATTAAAAGAAGATTAAAGTGCCTGGCATAAGTTTGTATTTGCTTATACCAAACTACTGAACTTCCTCCTGCACCATGGATAAATACTACCCATTCGCTTGAATCTTGATTCGGATATATTTTGTGATATAACATATTTTTAACTCTGCATGCAAAATTACCTATTATTCGGTAGGTTGAAGAAAAATGTTTTTTAAAAAAAGATAAAACATTAAACAGAAAGAATACCAATGAAATATTTTTATTTGTTTAATCTGTTGGTTCTGTTTTACATGTTCAGAGGCATAAAAAAAATATGTAGGTTTGTAAAAAAAATCTGAGATGTCAGATAAAAGTGAATCTGCTGAAAATAAGGAATTCCGTAGTGCCCTGAAAGTCAATAAGGGTGTGGAAAGGTTACCTGTTATTAACGAACAGGCTATACGGATCATGCAGTCAAAGCGCAAAGAAGAATTATCGGCTGACGGATACGTAGAAGGTATTCTTTCAGGCGATCGCTCCATTTTGAGTCAGGCCATAACATTGGTAGAAAGTTCACTCCCCAGGCATTTTGAAAAGGCCCAGGAGATAATAGAAAAGTGCACTCCCCATTCTTCTCGCTCCTTTCGCATTGGTATTACGGGTGTTCCCGGGGTAGGAAAAAGTACTTTCATTGAGGCCTTTGGGCTGCACCTGATTTCAAAGGGACACAGAACTGCCGTGCTTGCCGTGGATCCCAGCAGTGAAATATCCAAAGGCAGCATCCTGGGGGATAAAACCCGAATGGAAACTCTTTCCATACATAAAGATGCTTTTATCCGGCCCAGTCCTTCTGCCGGCTCTTTGGGGGGTGTTGCCCGTAAAACCCACGAAATCATTATCCTTTGCGAAGCTGCCGGATTTGATCGTATCCTTGTGGAAACAGTGGGTGTTGGTCAATCGGAAACGGCTGTGCATTCCATGGTTGATTTTTTTCTTTTGCTTATGCTGGCAGGAGCCGGTGATGAATTGCAGGGTATCAAAAGGGGTATCATGGAAATGTGCGATGGCATGGTGATTAACAAAGCCGATGGCGAAAATCTCATCCCTGCCCAGAGAGCAAAAGTACAATATGAAAATGCTTTGCACCTCTTTCCTCCACCGGCATCGGGCTGGCTGCCTAAAGTTGAGCTTTGCTCCTCTTTGATGAAAACAGGAATAGAAAATGTGCGTGTGATGATTGAATCCTATGAGGAACTGGTAAAAAAGAACAGATACTTTGAAAGCAAAAGAATCACCCAGCAAAAATTCCATATGTACGAGACCATCCAGCAGCAGTTAACTGATGATTTCCATCATTACCCCGGGGTTAAAGCAATTACAAAAGAAACCCTGGAACTACTCAATAATAATAAACTTACTTCATATCAGGCTGCCCGCAGATTGCTGGATGCATATTTTAAAGAAATATTAAAGAAACAGGAAAGATAAAAATGCTATTGGCGGGTTTCTCTTTTCTTCAAATTTTCGGGCGATAAGTTGAAATTTTCAGGATAAAAAGCCTGTTTGTCTTTGTAAAATTCTTCAATTTTTTTCAAGTCTTCTTCATAATTTCCTGAGGGGTAAATCACCGGGCCCATGCCACCGGTTTTGGTTCTATAGTCAAGAAAACCCATTATTATGGGAACATTAGCTTGCTCCGCAAGAAAATAGAAACCTTTTTTCCAGCTGCGAACCAGCTTACGCGTTCCTTCAGGTGTAATGATTAAAAAAAACTCATCAGATTTATCAATCAGTGCTGTTACTTTTTTAATGGTTCCTGCACTGAAGCCTCTGTCCATGGGAATTGCACCAAGGGCTTTCAGAATGATGCCCAGCGGAAAGAAAAAGGACTCCTTTTTGATGATGGTTTTGGGTTTTACACCACGGGTAACAAAACCCAGTCGGCCAATGACGAAATCCCAGTTGCTGGTATGGGGTGCCATTATAATAACAGCTTTTGAAATGCCTTCAGGCATGCCATGAGTTATTCTCCAGCCTGCCAGTCGCAATAAAAATGTGGCTATCCACTTCATCTTATTTCCCGGTTTTGATTAATTGACACAAAGATACACAAACTTGCATGAGTAAAATTCAGATGAAATAAAATGCTAAAACTTTGAAATTAAAGCTTGTGTAAACATCACAAGCAGAAAATGCAAAATTTTTTGATTATGATTTTCGGACCCCGGAAGCAGGATTTATGTCACCCTTGTCAATTTTAGTTTTGTAACGTAATTATTTTATACTTTTGCACTTTATATGTGATTAGCAATTAAGCAGTTGTTTAGATTTCACAATCTTGCCAGACCCACACAATGCCACAGAAATTTACAAACTATACATGGCAGTCGAATCCTTTTGTAAAAAGAAAACAAAAGGAAATACTCCTTCATCAGAAAGGTAGGGTAATCTGGATGACAGGCTTGTCAGGCTCCGGGAAAACCACCCTGGCTATTGATATTGAAAAGGAGCTGTTGAAACGTGGTTTTCTCACCCAGGTCTTTGATTCGGATATCATCCGTGCTACCATTAACCGTGACCTGGATTATACCCTTGAAGGACGATTACAGAATATTCACCGTGTGGCTCACCTGTCAAGGATTTTCCTTGAAGCAGGTTTTGTGGTTATCAGCTGCTTTATTTCGCCAACGCATCACATCAGGCATCTTGCCCGCAAAATTATTGGACCCCAGGATTATATTGAAGTATATGTGAATGCACCTTTAAGTTTATGCGAAGAAAGAGACCCCAAGGGATTGTACAAGCAGGCGCGGCAAAAAAAAATATTGCATTTTACGGGCATCGATTCACCATACGAGCCACCCCTTAAACCAGATATTGAACTTAATACAGAGCATTTCTCAAAAGAGAATCTTGTAGATACTT
>REDJ01000142.1 GCA_007693555.1 Bacteroidota bacterium | reverse complement strand
TCATCAATGGTGTGCAGTATAACAGCCCGCCGGGGATGAGTGGTGGTGGGGGAAGTCGTAGAACAGGAGAGGCGGTGAATGATGAAGTACCGACAGCTGTTGGTTCGAATAAAAAAAATGAAATTAAACCTATTGAGTTTAACTTTGATGAGTTACCACAAACAAAAGAAGAAGGATTAATAGAATTAGGTATAAGATTAATGTTCCTTCCTGAAGGTGCTTCAAGTTTAGTAGGTTTTGGACTTTACATCACCGGGACTGTTTTAATTTTATGGAATGAGTTCGTTTATGACAAAGACGGGAAGTTAGATCTCCCTAAGCTACATTATACTTATGAACCGCCATTCTTAAATCCAATTCATAACCAACCCCGTATGCCACAATTCAATCCGAATGACTGGGAAGGTGTTATACGCTGGGGCATAATTACTCTTCATGGAGCAAGTTTAATTAAAGATTTTAATGACCAAACAAATTTAAAACTTGCTCAGCCACAAACACCTGTAAATGAATCTGACAGGACAAGAGTTGTAATGCCACGTCCATAAAATAATTATTAATTCTGAGTTTTAAATCAAATAAAAATTATATGATTAGATTTATTAGTAAAATAATAATAACAGTTGCCTTAATTGGGCTATTATTTGACTTCTTTTTTGCTGATGATTTTGGTATTCGTCATGAAAACTGGTATATGGGTTTAAGAGTATTAGTTATATTCTTGTTTTTATTGTTTGAATTTTTAAAATGGAAGACAAAACCACACACTAATTAGTTTACTATGTTTAATAAAGTTTACGGAGTAGTTTCAGTTCTTTTCTTGTTAATGATGGTTTATCAAACCTTTTTAGTGCAGTATTTTAAAAGTCCGATTTTAATTAAGGTTTTCGATTATGGATTTTGGTTTACTTTTGGTGCATTCTCAGCACTATTTATATTAAGAAGAGTTGTTAAAAATAGCGATACAATATCATGAACAAAAGATTTACATAAAAAAAGCTATTCAAGACAGTAAATCTATAATCATGGAAACGGTCCATACAGGCGGAACTGCATAGAAATTTCAAAAACCACCCTGAAATATTCCCGGTATTTTCATTGATACAATCAATTCAGGGACAGGTCAAGCCTTGTCCCTACGTATCATCCATGAAAAAACAGAAATGGCCGGTCAAGCCCGGCCCTTACAATCAGGCCTGTGGTTTCATAAAAATGACAACCACTTACCTGGGCTCCAATTATTTCCAGCAGTACCGATTTTTCTCTTTCGGGGAGTGTTTCCACTTCCCGAAATCAGTGAAGCAGTTCTGGGTTTTTCAGGGTATATTCTATATATTATAAACCTGCCATTTTTAAAAGGGTATCCAGTTCCCTGTCTGAAATATTTTCCTTTTGCCCTTTATCATAAATTGAAAGCAGATATACCGAGCCGGCCATCACTTTAACACAGGTAATAACCCGACTCCCACCTCTTTTCCCTTTACCTTTTGAGCTAATGGTCATACGAATTTTATAGCAGTCCTTTCCAAGATGCTGTCCTTGTATTGGTTTCTTTTTAAGGGAGTTCGTCAGTATTACAAAGTCGTTTTTTAATGAGGGGTACTTTTTGGAAAGCCTTTTCAGTTGCCTGGAAAAAAAGTCGGTGGTATAAATATTAAAGCTCATCTGCTAACTGTTCCGCTGTCTTTAACTTTATTTCACCCTTTAAATGTTGCTCCACCTGCTCAAGTGATTTTTTGGTTCCTTCTACAAACTCTTTATCTTCAAGTGAAAGCTTTTGCACCTTTTTAAAACCAAGATTACGTATCAACTCCAAAAAAAAGTTGATTTTATTGTCGGGTATATCTATAACAATTCTTTGCATAACCAGAAATTTCCTTTAGGCCATGGTTTGTTTAAGCCATGTGCATGTATATCAACATAAGTCCATTACAAATTTACGAAACAATTACTGCTATTGCAAGCATATTCATCCATTGAAAAAAACCCTAAACTGAACTGGTTGAAATGCAAGCCCCGTTATCCATCCATCAGCTCTCGCCACCGTCTTCAATTTCCTTCATGGCATTGAGTGACAGTTCCACAAACTCAGGCAATGGTATTCCGGCCTTTTCGCACTCCATAATACTTTCGCGGCTTACGGAGGCGGCAAAAGCTTTTTCTTTCATCCTTTTCAGGATGGATTTGGGTTTTACACTGTTTACTTTTTTATCGGGATAAACCAGTGCTGTAGCCGTTATGAGGCCGGTAATGGTTTCACCGGCTGATAATGCAAAATGAAATTTTTTGGTACGTTCACGGCCATGCTCTGCATGTTCGTTGTGCAGCATCACAGCTTCCACGATTTCCTCATCTATACCTTTTTCTTTGAGGATTCTTGCGGTTTCCATGGCATGCACTTTCATATCGGCATGGGTGATTTCCACATCCAGATCGTGCAGTAAACCGGCCAGGCCCCACTTATCGGGGTCTTCATTGAGTCTTTTGGCCATTGCCCGCATAACAGCTTCGGATGCCAGACAATGGGCTATCATTTTGGGGTTTTTTATATAGTCATGAAGTAGATTCAAAGCCTCTTCTCTTTGCATAATACTCAGGGTTTAAGGTTTCTGAATCTGCAAATGTAACAAAAACATTATTTTAACCGAATCAAGCTGAAAGGCAAATCCCAACCCTTAAATCCCCACATATTTTTCACTTATGCTCCAAAGCCGGTCTGCAACATCCTGTCTGAGAGCCTCCGATGAGGGTTTTTGGGGTTTGCTCTCAGAAAAGTATTCTCCACTGGTTTTTTCCACATCAGGAGAAGTGGCAAGATAAATGGTGGTTTGCGCTCCCTTGACGGGTGATATCATAAACAAACCCATAATTTTCACCATAAAACCTGGGATTTTGTCAAAAAGATTTGTTTTCACGAACCCAGGGTGCAGAGAATTTACCGTTACACCCGAGCCACGCAATTGCTGCGAAAGCTTTTTGGTAAATAAAATATTGGCCAGCTTGGATTGACTGTAAGATTTCATACTGGAATATTTTTTTTCAAATTCCAGGTCCGGAAAATTCATTTTCGTGTATTTGTGAGCATTGCTGGCAACATTGATTATACGGGCAGGTGCACTTCTTTTGATGGTATCAAGCAACAGATGCGTTAAAAGAAATGGGGCCAGATGATTTACTGCAAAATTCATTTCAATACCATCCTCCGAGAGATTTCTTTTGGATTCCCATATACCCGCATTATTAATCAGAATATGTAACTTATCATACTTTGTCTTGTATTCTTTGGCAAATTGCCTGATTGATTCAAGAGAAGCCAGATCGCAATGCATGAAATCAAGTTTCGCATCAGGTGTTTCTGCCAGTATTTCATCTTTCAAAGTATCACCCTTCATAGAATCCCGAAAAGGTAACACCAAAGCAGCTCCCATTTTCGCCAAAGCCTTTGCTGTTTCTTTTCCCACACCGGATGTTGCTCCGGTAATTACACAAATCTTACCTTCCAATTCCATAGATCAAAATGTTTTACTTTTTATTTTTCTGGATTTAAATTTAAAAATACAAACTACTTCCGGTAAGGTTTGTTCAGAAAACCTGAATTAAAAACCAGCATTTAAAATATTTTAATAGGGAAACTTCAAAAGGTCTTAAGTGGTTGAGAACAAAACCGGATAAGCAGTGTTTAACAGGCGAAAAAAAATAAATATGTCAAGAAAAATGGCCTTTCTAATCTTTTACACTATTGTATTGCTGGTTTACGCCTCAATAAATTACTACATCTACGTCAGGGGAATGCAGGCATTACCAACAGGAGGTGTCTTAAAATCAATTTTCCCCTGGGTATTCTGGTTGCTTGTGCTGACCTATGTTGCAGGTCGTACTCTGGAAAGAATCTATCTATCCCATGCCAGTGATATACTCGTGTGGACCGGATCTTTCTGGCTGGCAGGTATGTTATATTTCACTCTTGCCGTTGTTTTATTTGATTTGATAAGGTTGGCAAATACCATCATACCCTTTTATCCGTCATTTATTACTGAAAACTATGATAAGGTCAAACTCTATATTTTTTCCGGAGTAACTGTGCTTGTTGCCGGAGTAATTTTTGCCGGGCATATCAATACCTTACATCCGCGTATAACACATCTGGATTTGCACATCCCCAAACAGGCAAACGGAATGAAAGAATTAAATGCGGTATTGATGTCCGATATACACCTGGGAACTCTTATTGGAAATGGACATTTTGAAAAAATTGTAAAACAGGTTGAAAAACTCAACCCCGATATTATTCTGCTGGCGGGTGATGTTTTGGATGAAGATCTGGAGCCGGTGCTGCGTCAGAATATCGGACAAACCTTAAAAAGGCTGCAGGCTCCGCTGGGGGTATATGGTGTAATGGGAAATCATGAATATATAGGAGGAGCAGAGCCCGCTTACAATTACCTGGTTTCGCACGGACTCAAAATCATTCGCGACAGTGTGGTAAAGATAAATGACAGCTTTTATTTAATCGGTCGCGAAGACCGCGATAAACCCCGATTTGCCGGAAGGGAAAGAAAAAGTCTTGAAGAAGTTGTGGACAAGGCCGATTCCAGTTATCCCCTGATATTAATTGATCACCAGCCCTATTATCTTGAAAAAGCAGCTTCGCTCGGTATCGACCTGCAACTTTCAGGACATACACATCACGGTCAGTTATGGCCTCTGAATTATATTACTTCTGCCATTTATACCATCAGTTACGGTTATGGCAAAATCGGCAATATGCATGCTTATGTTTCAAATGGAGTAGGCACCTGGGGACCACCGGTAAGAGTTGGCAACCGGCCTGAAATCGTGAATCTTAAAATCACTTTCGAAGAATAAAAAACCGGTTGAATCTTAATCAACCGGTTAACATCATATATTATCAGTTTATCTATCTGACAGAAAAAAATCTTTATATTATTCTTTTTTCTTACGGTTCTCTGTACTTTCTTCTTCTTCATCCTCTTCCTTGTCCTTTTTCCAGAACATAAACCTGTCTATATATTTATAAAAATTTCGCAAGAAACTCTGAGCATATCTGAAGCCTGTAACAAACCGCCTGAAAAATGCTGTTATGGTTACCAATTGTTCTACAGCGTTCAAACTGTCCATAAGCTTGTTTTCCGCCAAAATCATTTCGTACCGGATTTTGGTTTTCTCCAGTTTGATGTCTTGCAGGGTTTTTAATTTTTTAAAATTTTGAAGGCTCATAGTCCGGTGATTTTTTATTTTTCTTCATCATTATCATCCTGGAAAAAAAGATTTACCAGTGATTTGATAATAACCGGGCTGAAAATTCTTTTCCCAAACGCAAGAAAAACAAATCCGAGCAAAAGGTAGAAACCTCCAACTATAAGCAGCCCAAGTTCGGTACTTTCCAAAATGGAGCCAATATACAGTGCTGCAGTTGCAGAAAGGAAAATCAACGCAAGAAACATAAATAAAAGCATAAAACCCCGTGAAGCAATTGCAGTCAGGATTCGTACGGCCTTCTCAAACGCTGAAATTCCGTAATAGGAAACCTTTGTTTCCAGGTAGTTCTTAAGGTTATCCTTCAGCTCGGAAATGTTATCAAAAATAGTCTTGTTCTCCATTGAGTAGCAGATTAATTATATCAGCCCTTAAAATTTCAAAGATAAGGACTAATTAAGTATTTCAGGCAATCTGCCCGAAATTAATCATGCATCTTCAACTTTTTTGTATTTGGTTTTGGCATCATCGGCAATTTCCTGAACGTATTTCTTCATTTCGTCCATTTTTTCACCAACTTTGGAAGTTACTTCTTTGCTGAGTTCATCAGCCTTTTTTCTGAGTTCTTTTCTTGTATCGGTTCCTTTTTGGGGTGCGAAAAGAATTCCTGCTGCTACACCAACGGCAGCTCCTACTATAAAACCTACTAAGGCTTTTCCAGTTGATTTATCCATAATTTTATAATTTATAAATTAAACAATAATTTAAACAAGTAAAGGTTTTTTGTAGTTAAAAAACCAAATATCTTAGCTTTTTCAAATATACGGGAAATATCAATAAAAGTCAATCTATATGCAGACAAAAATGTGATAATATTTATATGATTAACGAAAATTTATCGTTAATTGTTTAATTTTAACATATTTCATTGTATTATGAAACCTGAAAAAGAATAAAGCATTCGTTATATATAAAAAACCCTTGTATATTTGGTTTTATTTTGTGAAATGTGGAGTATTGTTTATTTTTACGTCCCTGTGGCAATCTCCCCGGGGTTTATAATACATTCTGCAATTAAACCAGAAAATTTTCTACATGAAAAAAGTTGAAATCTCCCTTTATCTCACCGAGGTTGAAGATGTCAGTCAGCTTCCTGCTGAAGAACAGGAGCTAATAAGGCTCGCACGCCATATGACAACACAGGCTTATGCACCTTATTCGGGTTTTTATGTGGGTGCTGCCATTCTGCTTGAAAACGGCGAAATCATAAAAGGCAGCAACCAGGAGAATGCTGCTTACCCAAGTGGATTATGCGCTGAGCGTGTTGCAGCATTTGCAGCTTCAGCCAGTTATCCTGACATAAAAATGAAGGCCATCGCAATAAGTGGTAACGCCAAAAGTCACAATATCGACCATCCTGTAACCCCTTGCGGAGCTTGCAGACAGGTACTCCTTGAGTATGAAGTGAAGCAGGATTCGCCCATGAAAATATTTTTAAGCGGGCATTCGGGTAAAATTTTTCTGATTGAAAAAGCTCAGGATCTGTTACCTCTTTCTTTTACATCAAAAGACCTTGAAAATTTATAAGCTTGCCAAAATTTGTTGCAACCAAAACCAAACAAACCAAAGCATGTAATGTTAAAATCTTTATGGAGTTCTAACTATTAAGATTTGGCTCACTTTTTACTTAAATGATGTACATAATGAATAATAGAAAATTCTTACCTGTTCTGATAATCACATTTTTATTTTTCTTCAATTCCCAGGCCCAGAACCTGAAGGCTTATCAGATATTTGACAAAGATGGCAATGTAACCACATTTGAAAACCTGGTTGAGGAATCCACAGATGCCGGTATTGTTTTATTTGGTGAATTGCATAACAACTCCATCAGCCACTGGCTGCAACTGGAGCTTACAAAGGCCCTCCATTCGCTTAAAGGAAAAAATCTTGTTTTGGGTATGGAAATGTTTGAGGCCGACAATCAGCTTTTGTTAGATGAATATTTCTCAGGCCTCATTGCAGAAAGGAACTTCAGGGCAGAGGCCCGCCTCTGGAGAAATTATGATACCGACATAAGACCGTTGGTTGAATTTGCCAGGGAAAAAAATCTCCAACTGATTGCTACAAATATACCCAGGAGGTATGCTTCACTCGTAAACCGCGAAGGGTTTGAAGGACTTGAAAGTTTAAGTCCGCAGGCGTTGCAATACACAGCTCCGCTGCCTGTTGCCTATGACCCTGAACTTCCGGGTTATAAAGCCATGCTGGAAATGGGGCATATGCCTGGTCATATCAATGAAAATTTTCCTAAGGCCCAGGCTATCAAAGATGCTACCATGGCGCACTTCATTCTGAAAAATTTTGAGGGTGGAAATCTGTTCATTCATTTTCACGGTGCATACCATTCCAATAATTATGAGGGTATTGTATGGTATCTGAAACTGGAAAAACCTGACCTGCAACTGGTTACAATCAGTACCATTGAGCAATCGCAGGTGGAATCGCTAGATGAGCAATACTTAAACCTTGCAGATTTTATTATCGCGGTACCGGCAACTATGACCAAAACCCATTAAAAACTACACCTTTTTCAAAACCCTGCCTGCATAATCAGCCAGCAGAGCCGAATTGCCCATTTGGGGTATTCCTTTTAATTTTTCTGCCAGGGGTATATCTTTGTGAAGTTCAAAAAGATTTTTTTGGTTCACACTTACCACATAGCTTTGATTGTGGAGCATTTCAGCCAGGTATTCCTGCTCCGTTTGTCCTGGAGTAGGAATGAGTATGGCTTTTTTGCCAAATACTGCCAGATCCATTATTGTTGAATAACCTGAACGACAAATTACCAGCCGTGCTTTTTTCAGGCAATATCCCATCAATTGTTCATTGCCATGGTCAAAACGGAAATGATTTCCGGTTTTTTTAAGTCCAATATTGCCTGGCAGACCTCTGAACCAAATAACCGTTTCATGCTCAAGTTCTTTGCTCAGTTTGTCTTCCAGGATACTCCTTTGAGGCTCAGGTCCTGATAATAAAACCAATATAAAATCATCCGGCAATTGAAAAGCAAATTCCTCTCCTTTGTATTCCTCGGGGTTTTGAAAGCGGCTGAGCGGCCCGGTGAAAAAAACATTGTTGATGCTTTTCTTATGAGAAAGATCATCCGACAAGCCAGGTGCATCAGGAAAATCCGGCACCCAGCATTCATGAAAAGCATGAATAAACATACGGTTTATCATCTCCGATAAACCTTGAAATATTCTCAGTTTTGGAGGCATTCTTACGAATAACTGATGGGTAATAAAAACGGAATAAACAGATCGGGATCTTGCCCCATACCTGTTATCTGATATGATAATATCCGGTTTAAGAGTTTTCGTGATTTTTTTTATCCATCTGTATTCCTGATACATGGAAAACAAGAAACCGGGTAGCTGGCCGGTTAATTTAAGAATCATAAACTTTCCGCGTGAATATTTGATTTCCTTACCGGGAAATATCATATATTCCGCATCATCTCCAAACTCATCCCTGAGCATTGCCAGGGGTGCCCCCGATGCAGCTACTACAACCCTGCAATTCCTTTTAAGGAACTCCCGAATTACAGGAATACATCGGCTTGCATGGCCCAGGCCCCAGTTTAACGGACACACCAGTATTGTTTTGGACATAAGGTTTTTATACGAACATACGTTTTTTTATTCATTTTTTAATAATCTCCCTAAAAAATATAATTTTACACCATAATTAATTTTCAGTTCGAAAAACAAATCAGATTTTTCACATCTGAAAAACAGGGAAACAAAAAAAGGGAAATATGAAAAAACATCTACACACTACCTGTAAACATTCGGTTATATTTTTTTGCATGATATGGTCCTTTGGAATAAACGGACAGGACACTCTTCATGTAACAAACAACATTTATGTAGGCCCGGGAGAAACAATGGAGATACCTGAAGGCACTGTTGTTTATTTTCACGACTATTACCATATAACAGTTGAGGGTACGTTAACAGCAACCGGCACCGAAGAATCTCCTGTAACATTTACTGCAGCAGATACAACAAACATTTTTAATACACATATTGCCGAAGGCGGCTGGAACGGGATTAGATTTTTGGGAAATGATGAAATTAAAAATGACAATATCTCTTTGCTTGAGCACTGCATTTTTGAGTTCTCAAAAGCTTCAAAAAATGATTTTCATAATGGTGGTGCTGTGTGTGTTGCAGGACCTGTAAATATTAGTATTGAAAACTGCACATTCAGGCATAATTATGCATACAGAAAGGGTGGGGCCATTTATATTGAGGGCAATAACTCAATAATCACTAAAAGCAGTTTTTATAAAAACACTGCCAGTAATGAAGAATCTGAGTTATGGACTTACGGGGGAGCTATTTTCATGACCAGTGGCCGGCCGCAAGTTTCCTGGAGTCATTTTGAGCAAAATTATGCCAGTGGTATTGGTGGTGCGTTGGCCGTTGAATCTGCCGACCCTAATGTATTTAACAATATCATCATCAATAATAATTCGCCACTTGGCGGTGGTATAGGAGTGCTGCGGGCAACCGGTGCAAATGTGTTTTCAAATAATCTTATTGCATATAATTACTCCATGTTTTTTGGCGGAGGCATTGCTTTTGTTGAAGCATCCGGAGTTTTTGCAAATAATACTATTTTGCATAATTATGCAGGCTATGGCGGAGGCTTATATTTTAATGAAATGAGCAAGCCTGTATTTTATAATTGTATCATCAGAAGCAATACAGTTCATGCCGATTCAGTAAACCAGGTATTTATCTGGGATGCGCTATCCGCTCCTGATTTTTACAACTGTAATATTGAAGGTGGCCTGGAAGCATTTGATGGTGGTGGGTATGGTGATGATTACCTTGGTGTCTATCAGGATAATATTGATGAGGTTCCGTTGTTTGAAGACCCTGCAAATATGGACTTTTCATTGTCAGATGGTTCTCCCGGCATTGATTCTGGTTATGAGAATTCGCACGAACTTGACATATTTCCCCTTGATCTGGCAGGGAATGCCCGCTTCAGTGGAATCAGGATTGACATGGGGGCTTTTGAGTTTCAGGATCCCTATTCCTATTTTGAACTCACCATTTCAACAGAAGGAAACGGCACAACTGACCCCGGCATTGGCACCCACATATTTCAGGAAGGAACTTTAATAAACATCACCCCTATGCCTGATGAACAGTGGTATTTTGATCACTGGGTTGCTCCCTGGGGAAATATTCAGGACAATCTACTGGAATTTGAACTTCTTGAGGATACTCAAATCACTGCTGTTTTTTTTCAAGGGACAACCACTTCCGATTTATATTTTTCGTCGTGGAATCTTTTTCCCAATCCGGTTAATGACTTGTTGCATATTGAAATACCTGAAAGTTTTTGTGCCCCTTATGAAGTTTTCATTACAGATTTGAATGGTGAAAAAATTTTTTCAGGCAATTTTGAGAGCCGGCAATTTACTTTACCTCTCCGGTTTGATGGGATAGCACCGGGGGTTTATTTTGTTTATTTCGTCAACGAATCCGGAAAACAAGTCTTCAGGATTATAAAAATATGACCCTTCCGACAATACGATTTTACAGCACTTAAAAAAAAATTACGTTTGTAAACATTCGTATGAAAAACATTTGTATCTTGTAATAGTTTTTAAAGCCGCAGGTGTGCCAGGTTTGACATACCCGGCTTTTTGCATTCATGGTTTAAGGAATTAAAAGGAGTTTTTTTATGAATTATGTTTACTTTTCGCCGCATTTCCCTCCCAATTATTACAACTTTTGTGTGGCATTGAAAAAATTTGGAGCAACTGTGCTTGGACTGGGAGATACTCCCTATGATGAATTAAGAGCTGAGCTTAAATCAGCTTTCACAGAGTATTTCAAGGTGGAAGATATGCACAATTATAATCAGTTGCTTAAAGCCATGGGCTATTTTACCTGGAAACACGGAAAGATTGAAGGGATTGATTCCAATAACGAGTATTGGCTTGAAACCGAAGCCAGGTTACGCACGGATTTTAATATTGAAGGGATCAGGCTTCATCAACTGGATACTATAAAGCAAAAATCGGAGATGAAGAAGGTTTTTCAATCAGCAGGAGTGAGCGTCGCCAGGGGGCGGATTGTTGAAAACCTCGATGATGCACTGGAATTAATTAAAGAAACAGGTTATCCGGTGGTTGGCAAACCAGATATTGGAGTAGGTGCTGCAAATACTTTTAAGATTAATAACCAGGATGAGTTGAGATTTTTCTTTGAAACCAAGCCGGATATTCCATACATAATGGAGGAGTTCATCAGGGGAAATATTGAGTCGTTTGACGGTCTTACCGATCGTTGCGGCAATCTGGTGTTCTTCACAGGCCATGCTTATGACAGTGGCGTGATGGAAGTAGTGAATAATGACACAAATGTTTCCTATTATTCGTTTCGCGATGTTCCCAAAGATTTGGAAGAAGCAGGCCGGAAAATCATCAAAGCTTTTAAAGTAAGTGCCCGGTTTTTTCATTTCGAGTTTTTTCGATTACATGAGAGTGGCAAGCTGGTTGCGCTGGAAGTAAATATGCGTCCGCCGGGTGGCTTTACCACAGATATGTTTAATTATGCCTGCGATTTTGACATTTACCAGGAGTGGGCAAGTGTTGTGGTTAACAACAAAATGACTGCTCCATTTACACGAAAATACCATGTGTGCTATGTGAGCAGAAAATTCAACAGAAACTACCGGCTTGCGCATCAGGAAGTTCTGGATAGATATGGTGATATGATGATTCATCACGATCATGTACCCGGTGCACTGGCTCCTGCCCTTGGCAACTATGGTTACATCCTGAGGGGAAAAGAGCTTGAACCCGTTCTTGCCGCACAAAAGGATATACAAAGTTAGGGTAAACCTATACAGCAGATTCTGATTATGGAGGATTTACTGAGATATAAAATTGCACTGACCATGATTCCCGGTGTGGGAGGTATAACTGCAAAAAAGCTGATATCGTATTGCGGGGGCATAGATGCAGTCTTTCAGGAGAAAGAAAGTTCTTTGTTAAAAATACCAGGTATCGGAAACCATGTTGCCCGTTCAGTAAATAGCTTTAATGATTTTAAGCGGGTTGAAAAAGAAATAGAGTTTGTTGAAAAAAACCGGATACAGGTTCTGTTCTTCACCGAGAAATCCTATCCTGAACGCTTGAAACATTGCGATGACGGCCCCATTTTACTTTTCTACAAAGGCACTGCCAATGTAAATGCATCCAAAGTAATTGGTGTTGTGGGTACAAGAAGCATTACCGATTATGGAAAACAAAAATGCAATGAAATCATTGACGGAATTGCCAAACACCATCCCCTTATTATTAGCGGCCTTGCCTATGGGGTGGATGCCACCGCACATAAAGCAGCCATCAGGAATCAACTGCCCACAATAGGAGTTCTTGGTCATGGTCTGGACAGAATTTATCCTCCGCTTAACAAAACACTGGCAGAAAAGATGATTGAAGAAGGTGGCGGTTTACTGAGCGATTTTGTAACTGAAACCAAACCCGACAGAGAAAATTTCCCCAAAAGAAACCGTATAATTGCAGGAATGGTTGATGCCCTGGTGGTAGTTGAAGCTGCTAAAACAGGAGGTGCATTGATTACCGCAAATATTGCAAATTCTTACAACCGGGATGTTTTTGCTGTTCCCGGCAAAACTACCGACTTATACAGCCAGGGCTGCAATCACCTTATCAAAGCTCATAAAGCCAATTTGATAGAAACTGCTGCAGACATTGAATATATCCTGCGGTGGGAAACTGAATCTTCAAAATCGAAAACCTCTCAATCCATGCTTTTTATCGAACTTGAGCCTGATGAAAAAATACTTACTGATTTGATGAAAGAAACCGGAGAGGCTTCCTTTGACTACCTGGTTAATAAGTCAGGTTTTTCGTTCAGTAAAACTTCATCTATACTGCTGAACCTTGAATTTAAAGGGGCAATCAAGCCGTTGCCAGGCAGGATTTTCAAACTCAACGGAGTTATAGGATAATCTTCTTTTTATACCGTTGACAGCAAATTATCAAGATTTTCAAACTTTACTCTGTAGTCCTCAATGGTTCGTTTGATAATTTCTTTTGCCTCTTCAGAGTCATAGGTATGGGTAATTTCAACATCAAGTTTTGTATTGGGAAGGTCCTTGTAGGTCAGAAAGTAATGCTTTAGCCTTTCCACAACGGGTTCGGGACACTCGGAAATATCTTTCATGGCACCATAAACTGCATCATCCTTTAAAACAGCAATGATCTTATCATCGGCCTGGTTATTGTCAAGCATCCGGAATCCACCTATTGGAATAGCTTCCACAAGAATATCTCCATGAGAGATAGATTTTTCTGTTAAAACACAAATATCAATGGGGTCACCATCACCCACCAGGTCGGTTCTACCGGTTTTTTCATTGGCAAAATCCGCAGTTCTTTTGGCGCAAAGCGTTTGCGGTATAAAACCATACATGGCAGGCAACACATTTGAGTATTTTTGAGGACGGTCAATTTTCAGATAACCACTTACCTTATCAACCTCATATTTTACAGTATCTGTGCTTACCATCTCCACAAAACAAGTGAGCACATCAGGTGCATCCTTTCCTATTTCTACTCCGTGCCACGGATGAGATTTGTACCTTAACCCCATTAGCCTTCCGATGGGATCCATGATTTTATTTGCCATAACGTATCTTTTTACGTTGCAAAATTACGCATTTAACCCTTTCCATAAAATTTATTATCTGCAAAAGCCTTAAACTGTTATGATGAAAAATACTTTAATCTTTAAAATCTGATTTATTTATTGTAAAAGCAATATTTATAAGCTATTATGAGTTTGTAAGCAGGTTATATTATGCATTTTTTATTAGCTTTGCATCTCAATTTCTGACATGGCAAAACAGGAAGAAATAATTCTTGGCAGACGGCTGAAAACCTCTTACATTTCAACAGTGGTAAGTATTACACTGGTTTTATATGTACTGGGTTTATTGGGTTTGATCATCATGCATGCCCGCAAACTATCCGACCATGTGAAAGAAAACATTGGTTTCTCTGTTATTCTCATGGACAATGCCAGACCGGCAGAAATTTCAGAGCTTCAAAACTCCCTGAACCTGCTTGATGCGGTAAAATCCGCCGAATTCATTTCAAAAGACAAAGCAGCAGAAGAATTAATAGGAGAACTGGGTGAGGATTTTGTGGAATTCCTCGGTTACAATCCATTGTTTCCTTCCATTGAGGTCAGGCTATATGCAGCCTGGGCAAATCCCGACAGCCTTGAAATTTTCGAAAAAGAAGTTTTAAAAAGCCGAATCGTTAATGAGGTGGACTACCAGAAAAACCTGGTGCATATTGTAAATGAGAACATTCGCAGAATAGGAATTTTCCTTTCTCTCTTTGGGGTTTTATTGCTGGTTATAGCATTTAGTCTTATCAATAATACAATCAGGCTCAGTGTTTTCTCCAAAAGATTCCTGATAAAAAGCATGCAGCTGGTAGGTGCCACCCAGTCTTTTATACGAAAGCCCTTTGTTATCAAAGGTGTATTGCAGGGAATTATTGGTGCTGTGATTTCCATCGGGTTATTGCTGTTATCTCTTTATGCTGCTCAACAATCCATACCGGAACTCATTAACTTTCAGGATATTGAAATGATGATTACTCTTTTTGCATTGGTAATCGTTCTGGGAATTGTTGTGAGTTGGATTTCCACTTATTTTGCTGTGAAAAAATATTTACAAATCAAAACAGATTATTTATACCTATACTAAAAATATTCTCAATGAAGCAAAAAAAACCAGAAACAGATTTTCTTTTTGACCGGACAAAATACAAGCTTCTGATTGCCGGTTTGGTTGTAACCGCTCTTGGCTTTATTCTTATGATTGGCGGAGGCAGTAATGACCCCAATGAATTCAGCTACGATCTTTTTAACTTCAGAAGACTTACACTTGCACCATTTCTTGTTCTTCTTGGATATGCCATTCAGATATATTCCATTCTGAAGAAGAAAAAGTGATTTGCCGGATTCTTGTAATTTGAAAAGCCTGCTAAAATAAATAAACCTTACTTTTTATTCATCCCCAATTTTTATAAACGCATATGAGCTGGATTGAAGCATTTGTTCTTGGCCTTCTTCAGGGTCTAACTGAATTTTTACCTGTGAGCAGCAGTGGACACCTTGAACTGGGTTCTGCCATTTTTGGTCTTGAAGAAGAAAACCTTACTTTTTCAATTATCGTGCATGGTGCAACATTTTTAAGTGTACTGGTGGTTTTTCGAAATGACATCATTCACCTGATAAAAAACCTGTTTCGCTTTAGCTGGAATGCCGAAACAAAATTCATCATGCTCCTGCTATTATCAGCTGTACCGGTTGGTATTACAGGAATCCTTTTCAGGAGTGAAATTGAAGGTCTTTTCGAAGGTAATATTCTGCTTGTGGGATTTATGCTTCTTATAACCTCTCTGTTATTGTTCTTAACCCACTATGCACCCAATAAGCAAAAGGACATCAATGTAAAAAGCGCCCTTTTAATCGGGCTGGCTCAGACTTTTGCCGTACTGCCGGGAATCAGCCGTAGCGGGGCAACAATCAGTACTGCATTATACCTGGGTATTGACAGGGAAAAAGCTACGCGTTTTTCATTTCTCATGGTGTTGATTCCTATATTTGGTGCTACTTTTCTTGAAATTCTTGATTTGTCAAAAGCAACCGAACCCTCAGCTATTTCAACACTATCGTTGATTATTGGAGCAGTTACCGCTTTTCTTGCAGGACTGTTTGCCTGCAGCTGGATGCTCAAAATTGTGAAAAGAGGAAAACTTGTATATTTCTCTTTGTATACTGCTCTGGCGGGTGCTAGCGCAATTGTTGTGGCAATACTGTAAAATCAGAATTTCTGATTGCTGTTTTGAATATTGAATGAGGGTTTCACAGTAACACTTTTTTGCAGTCCCCTTTGAAATTGAAAAAATGAATGAGCTTAAAAAAGATGCCGAAGATTTTATCAATGGGGTTATCCTTTTCATTGACAAACCTTTGGAGTGGACCTCATTTGATATTGTAAAAAAAATCAAGGCTTTGCTCAGGCACACCATGGGTTTGAAAAAGCTTAAGGTAGGTCATGCAGGAACTCTTGACCCCCTTGCAACCGGTTTGCTTATTATATGTACCGGTAAGAAAACCCGTGAAATTGAAAAATTTCAGAACCTGGAAAAAGAGTACACAGGAACATTTTATGTAGGTGCTTCAACTCCCTCATCCGACCTGGAAACCCAACCCGATGAATTTTTCCCAACCGGTCATATAACAGATGAAATGATCGATGCAGCAGCAAAAAAATTTACCGGTAAAATCAACCAGGTACCACCATTGTTTTCAGCAAAAAAAATTCAGGGAGAAAGGGCCTACTATCATGCCCGACGCGGAGAAGACACAGTTCTCAAGCCCAATGAGATTGCCATTCATGAGATGGAGATCCTTGGCAGGCAAATTCCGGAAATTGACTTCCGTGTAGTATGCAGCAAAGGAACCTACATAAGGGCTTTAGCACGAGACTTCGGGAAAGAACTCAATTCGGGAGCTTATCTTAAAAACCTGCGCAGGACAAGAATCGGTGAATTTTCTGTTGATCATGCATGGAAAATTGAGTTGTTGGAAAAATTCTTACGCGAATCATGAATCTTTATCCCTCACCAATATGTAAAAAATCTCATCTTTAGAATTGAAACCGCCGGAAATTATTATTTTATTGCTCTAAACTATTGACAAGGCCTTTTTCATGTATTATCTTTGCAGTCCTTTCCTGAAACAACAATTCATTTTTGGAAACCAAATGTAAAAAACAAAAGACCTTGTTTTAAAATTGCTTGCACGGCAAGGTTAAGAACTTATTATGAATTATTGTAAAGGAAAGTGTGAAAGTTATTAAACGAATCGATTTTTATTTGATAAAACATAAGCCGGGCATTCAGCGTTCTATTTGTTGGCTTAAATATTAAGGTAATATAGTTTTATTTAAGGTAAATACCTGAATTGATAATTATAAATATAACATAAAATGAAGTTATCAGATTTTAGATTTAACCTGCCGGCTGAATTAATTGCCGAAAGACCCCCGGAAAACAGGGATGAATCACGATTGATGGTTTTGCATCGCAGTACCGGAGAAATTGAGCATAAAATGTTTAAGGATGTACTGGGCTATTTTGATGATGGAGATGTGATGGTAGTAAACAATACCAAAGTATTTCCAGCCCGATTGTACGGTACAAAAGAGAAAACCGGTGCGAAAATTGAGGTTTTTTTGCTCAGGGAGTTGAACCGCGAGGCCCGGCTTTGGGATGTTCTTGTGGATCCTGCCAGAAAAATCAGAATTGGCAATAAACTATATTTCGGTGAGGATGATAATCTTGTTGCAGAGGTTATTGACAATACCACCTCACGGGGGCGAACCCTCCGGTTTTTATTTGACGGCACCTATGATGAATTCAAGAAAACCGTAGAATCGCTCGGCGAAACACCCCTTCCCAAGCTAATCAGAAGACCTGTGGAACCGGAAGACAAAGATCGCTACCAGACAGTGTTTGCAAAAAGAGAAGGTGCTGTAGCAGCTCCAACTGCAGGTATGCACTTCAGCAGGGAGCTCATTAAAAGGCTGGAACTGAAAGGAATTACATTTGCCGAAATTACTCTGCATGCAGGTTTGGGTAATTTCAGAAATGTGGATGTGGAAGACCTGAGTAAGCACAAAATGGACTCCGAGCAGTTTATCATTGAAGAAAAAACAGCCAACATTGTAAATGAAGCCAAAGACAAAAGAACAAAAATATGTGCAGTGGGAACAACAAGCATGCGGGCACTGGAATCCTCTGTAAGTATCTACGGACATCTTAAACCTTTTGAGGGATGGACAAATAAGTTTATTTATCCTCCCTATGAGTTCAGTGTTGCAAATGCAATGATTTCCAATTTTCATCTGCCACAATCTACTCTCATGATGATGGTTTCTGCTTTTGCAGGTTTTGATTTCCTTATGAAAGCCTATAAAGTGGCTTTAAAAGAAAACTACAAGTTTTTCACTTACGGTGATGCTCTTCTAATTCTATGATTTAACATGCAGCCAAAATATGTAATTATAACTGCAGGTGGCGCAGGGGTTAGAATGAACTCTCCCCTGCCCAAGCAGTTTATGCTGCTGCATGGCAAACCTATTCTCTTCTATTCCATCAATATTTTTCTTAAATATTCTCCTGAGATTAGAGTAATCCTGGTTTTACCCGAAACCCAAACCAATACCTGGAAATCTCTTTGTGAAAAGCACCGGTTTTATCCGACACTTGAGCTTGTTACAGGTGGTCCTGCAAGGTTTCACTCAGTAAAAAACGGATTGAAAAAAGTGCCTGATGATGCCCTGGTTGCCATACACGATGGAGTAAGACCCCTGGTTTCTTTGAAAACCATTCAGCAAACCTTTCATATTGCTTCAAAATTCGGGAATGCTGTACCTGCCATTCCTGTCAATGAATCGGTGAGACAACTGGATGGAGCTTTCAGTAAAATCCTTAACCGCGATAATCTGAGGCTTATACAAACTCCCCAATGCTTTCAGGCTGCTAAAATTAAGCAAGCATACAATACCAGCTATGACCCGTCATTTACAGATGATGCTTCGGTATTGGAAAAAACCGGAGAAAGAATTTATATTGTTGATGGAAACAGAGAGAATATTAAAATAACCGGACCTGAAGACCTTGTGGTTGCTTCAGCTCTTATTGACTATCTTAAAAAGAAAAATTGAGGTCGGTTTTATTAACTGTATTAATCTGCAGCCTCTCCTTTTAAAGTTGCTGAAGTACAATCCATGATTTTAACATTTACATAATCCCCCGGCTGGTATCCCTTATCGGGAAATACCACCATTTTATTCTGGCTGTTGCGGCCGGAAACTTTCTTATCTGATTTGCGGGATTTACCTTCCACCAATACCTCAAAGATTTTTTCCACATCTTCCCGGTTACTCTTTAAAGACAATCGGTTCTGCAATTCAATGATTTCCTGCAATCTTTGTGATTTAACCGGCTCAGGTACATCATCATCAAATTTCTTTGCTGCGGGAGTACCCGGTCTTTCAGAGTATTTAAACATAAAGGCAAAATCAAATCCAACCTGCTCCATCAGGTTCAGGGTTTTCTTATGATCTTCTTCTGTTTCGCCGCAGAATCCAGCTATAACATCTGTGGTAATTGCTGCACCGGGTATCATTCTTCTGATAGCGGCAATCCTTTCAAGATAATCTTCACGGGTATACTTCCGGTTCATTTTTTTCAGGACAGAATTGCTCCCCGATTGCACAGGTAAATGTATAGCGTTGCAAACATTGTCATTGCGGGCAATTACATACAATAACTCATCTGACATATCTTTAGGGTGCGAGGTGGCAAATCTTACCCTGAGCAAAGGGTTGATGGCTGCAACAGCCTCCACAAGAACAGGGAAATTCCATGTTTTAACAGCACTTTCTTCAGTAAAGTTGTAAGAGTTTACATTTTGCCCTAAAAGTGTAATTTCTTTGAACCCTCTCTCCGACAATTCACGGGCTTCCTTGAGTATACTTTGCGGGTTACGGCTTCTTTCCTTGCCGCGTGTATAAGGCACCACACAGTATGTGCAAAAATTTTCACAACCCCGCATGATAGATATAAAAGCCGATACACCATTACTGGCATATCTGACGGGAGTTATATCAGCATAGGTCTCCTCTGCAGAAAGGATTACATTTATGGCTTTCTGGCCACTTTCAACATCAAGCAACAACTGGGGAAGATCGCGATAAGCATCCGGGCCTACCACCATATCAACCCTGAAGCCCGTTTGTTGCTCCTCAAGCAAAAAGGTCTTTAACCGCTCCGCCATACAGCCCAAAACCCCCAAAACCAGGTTGGGGTTCTGCTTACGAAGTGACTGCAATTGCTTAAGCCGGTTCAGAACCTTTTGCTCTGCATTATCCCTGATTGAGCAGGTATTGATAAAAATTATGTCCGCCTGAGCTGCTTCTTTTACAGGCTTGTAGTTTTTTTCGGTCATAATGGATGCCACAATTTCACTATCTGAAAAATTCATCTGGCAACCATAGGTTTCTATATATATTTTCTTTTCCAACTTAATTCAATGGTATTTTTTTATAAACAGGTATTAAGCTGCAAAATTACTTATTTTTTATTGCGCAAAAAATGTTACTCCCTTTCAGATTTTAATGCAACTTATTTTAAAACATATTAAATAAGTTATTTGTATTTATACTGGAATTTTACGAAATTTAATTCATTAACTTCTGGTTAAAATAATTCGAGTTTAAACCAGAATAGTCAGCTTTTCATTTTTATTAATTAGTTTTGCAAGCTTTAAAGAAAATCAAAGAAGATAAATTATGGTTAAAAACCTTGTCATTGTTGAGTCTCCTGCTAAAGCAAAAACCATAGAGGGTTTTTTAGGGAAAGAATACCTGGTGAAATCCAGTTACGGACACGTGCGCGATCTTTCTAAAACCAAGCTGGGGATAGATATAGAAAACAATTATGCACCTATATATGAGATCTCTGAAGATAAAAAGAATGTCATCAGCGAGCTGAAAAAGTTATCCAAACAAGCTGAAACAGTATGGCTGGCCACTGATGAAGACCGGGAAGGAGAGGCCATTTCATGGCATCTGGCCGAAAGCCTGAAACTCGATGATAGCAAATATAAACGCATTGTTTTTCATGAGATTACAAAAAATGCGATACAGAATGCAATTGCACAACCCAGGGGTATAGACGAAAACCTTGTGAATGCCCAGCAGGCACGTCGTGTGCTTGACAGGTTGGTGGGGTTTGAATTATCGCCATTGTTGTGGAAAAAAGTAAAACCTGCACTTTCTGCCGGCAGGGTACAATCTGTTGCTGTCCGCTTAATTGTAGAGAGGGAAAAGGAAATCCAGGAGTTTAAGTCTTCAAACTCATACAAGGTCAATGCGCTGTTTGAAGTAAATCACAATGGTCAGCCGGTAATTCTAAAAGCTGAGCTTCCCCAACGGTTTAGCAATAAAAAACAAGCATTAGAATTTCTTGAGAAATGTATAAATGCGAAGTTCACAGTAGAAGAAGTGGAAACCAAACCTGCGAAAAAATCTCCCGCAGCTCCTTTTACCACTTCTACCTTGCAGCAGGAAGCCAGCCGTAAACTGGGTTTTTCTGTTTCGCGAACCATGATGATTGCCCAGAAACTTTATGAATCGGGAAAAATCACTTATATGAGAACCGATTCCGTAAACCTGTCTAATACGGCAATTGCCATGGCCAGCGAAATGATCGAAAAAAGCTTTGGCAAAGAATATGTTAAAACACGCAGGTACGCCACAAAAACGAAAGGAGCCCAGGAGGCCCACGAAGCCATAAGACCTACTTATATGAATGTAGCGCAGGCCGGTGCCGATGAATCAGAAAGAAAACTTTATGAACTAATCTGGAAACGCACCCTGGCTTCTCAAATGAGTGATGCATTGCTGGAAAAAACAAATGTGACTATCGGCATCAGTACCACAAATGAAAAATTCTCAGCAACCGGTGAAGTGCTTAAGTTTGAAGGTTTTCTCAAAGTTTACCTGGAATCTACAGATGATGAGGATGAAGATGTACAAGCGGGTATCCTTCCACCGCTTAAAAAGAATCAACCTCTGCTGATGAAAGAAATTGTGGCGCAGGAAAGGTTTTCAAAACATCCTCCAAGGTACACCGAAGCAAGCCTTGTAAAAAAACTGGAAGAGCTGGGCATTGGAAGACCATCTACTTACGCGCCTACTATTTCTACCATTCAGAAAAGAGAATATGTGGTTAAAGAAAGCAGAGAAGGAGCAAAACGTGATTACGATTACCTGGTTCTTAAAAACAGCTCAATACAGGAAGCCCGTAAGACTGAAATTACAGGTGTTGAAAAAAACAAGCTTTTCCCAACAGATATCGGTATTGTGGTAAACAGCTTCCTGATGGAGTACTTTATTGAAATCATGGACTATAACTTTACCGCCAGTGTGGAAAAAGAGTTTGATGAAATTGCTCAGGGGTTGAAACAATGGACAAAAGTTATAGACGATTTCTATTCTTCATTTCATGATAAAGTAGAAAATACATTACAAACTGCGGATAAATTTAGCGGTGAAAGGCATTTGGGCAAGGATCCCAAAACCGGAAAAGATGTTTTCGCCCGAATCGGGCGTTTTGGACCTATGGTGCAGATTGGCCATGCCGAAGATGAGGAAAAGCCCTTGTTTGCAGGATTGCGCAAAGACCAGAGTCTTGAAACCATAAGCCTTGAAGAAGCACTGGATTTATTCAAATTGCCAAGAACTGTAGGCGTATATGAAGGAAAAGATATTGTGGCAGCTGTGGGAAGATTCGGCCCATACCTTCGCCATGACAGTAAGTTTTATTCCCTTCCCAAAGACGATGACCCGTTGATTGTAGAACTTGACAGGTCAATAAATATTATTGAAGAAAAAAGAGAAAAAGACCGTCAGAAAGTGATCAGGGAATTTACGGAAAATGAAAATTACAAGATTCTCAAAGGCCGTTGGGGTGCATACCTCAGTGCAGACGGAAAAAATTATAAATTACCCAAAGGCAAAGAACCACAGGACTTTAGCTACGAAGATTGTGTAAAAATTGTAAAAGAAGGAACCTCAACAAAAAAAACACGTACAACACGAAAGAAAGCAAGCAACAGGAAAAAAAATTAATCCTTTAATGCTGTTATGGAAATTGCTGATTATTTCGTGCCAGTAGAAACACAAAAATTTATTATTCCCGATAAGTCACATCCGCTGCTTTTGGGAAATGTTATCAAAAGCCATCTTGCCGAAAGTCCCTTTCCCTCCCTGGAGGATACGGATATTGCTATTCTTGGAGTTAAGGAAGACCGAAATGCACCTGACAACCAGGGTTGCGCTTTCGCACCTGACTACGTAAGAAAATATTTGTATAACCTTTTTCAGGGGCCCTTCAAACTGAAACTGGCAGACCTTGGTAATATAAAACAAGGCGAAACTACTGAAGACACCTATTTTGCTGTTAAAACCGTTGTTTCCGAATTGCTTGAAAAAAAAATAGTGCCCATTATTATTGGTGGAAGCCAGGATTTAACATATGCAAACTACAGGGCATATGAATCTCTTGGCCAGATTATAAATATCGTTTCAATAGACGCATCATTTGATCTCGGATTAAATGAAGACAAAATCAACAACCATAATTTCCTTAATAAGATTCTTACCCATCAGCCAAACTTTCTTTTCAATTACACCAATATAGGATACCAGACATATTTTGTTGATCAGGATGCCATCGAACTGATGCATAAACTCTATTTTGATACTTACAGACTGGGTATGGTAAGAAAAAACCTGGAAGAAGCAGAGCCCATTGTCAGAAATGCAGACCTGCTCACCTTTGATATGGGTAGTGTAAGACAATCAGATGCACCCGGCAATGCAAATGCATCTCCAAACGGATTTTATGGTGAAGAAGCATGCCAGATAATAAGATATGCAGGGTTAAGCGATAAATTGTCAAGCATAGGTTTTTATGAATTAAACCCGGCTTTTGATAACGGAGAGCAAACTGCTCACCTGGTTGCCCAGATGATTTGGTATTTCCTGGAAGGCTTTTATACCAGGAAAAATGACTTCCCTGATCGCAAAAGAAAAGACTCCGGTGCATATATCAAATATGTGGTATCTATGGAAGAGTTTAAAAACGAGATTATTTTTTACAAAAGTAAGGTCAGCGACAGATGGTGGATGGAAGTACCCTGCCAGGGATTACAATCAAAGTATGAAAGACAGTTTCTGGTTCCCTGTTCCTACAAAGATTACCAGGCTGCCTGTAATGAAGAACTTCCTGAAAAATGGTGGCAGGTATACCAGAAGTTTATGTAGAATTCAGAGTAAAACTCTTTCTAATCACATTTTAATTCTTTTGATATCAATTTAAATAGGATGTTTAACACCCTGTTAGTTCTTGCATTCACGAAAACAACTGCACCGCGGAGCACTACAAAATTCCCTGTAATTTCCCCGGTTTGAAAACAAGTAATATTACTGATAAGCAACTTTATCCATCTTCATATATTTGTGAAGTTAAAATTGTCAAAGCAGGTTTTCTAATTACCTGTACATCAAAAAGTTCTTTGAGGTTATGGTTCCGGAACTTATTAACAGCGGGTTGTTGATAAAAAAAAATATTGTATTTTCGCCCAAAAATGAGGGCCTCTAAAAAAAATCTCTTTCATTCAATTTTTATGTTAATTCTGCGTTTGTGAAATGGAGGAATTTTCAAAACAACTGATTTGAATGAGCTCAATTAATGATTTAACGAACTAATCATCCACCAATGAAAAAATACAGCATCGCTACTTTATTGATTATGCTCTTTATATATTGCGATGATGTTTTGGCACAACAGGAGGCCCAGTTTAGTCACAACATGTTTAACAACATGGCTATCAACCCGGGATTTGCAGGTATCAGAACTGCAATCTGTGCTACAGCACTTGCCCGGCAACAATGGGTTGGATTTCGTGATGAAAACGAAAATCGTCTGAATCCCGAAACATACAGTTTTACTGTAGATGCTCCGATTACTTTCTTAAGAGGAGGAGTAGGACTGGGTTTTGTTCAGGATCAACTGGGTTTTGAAACTACCCTCGGTGTGAAACTAGCTTATGCCTATCATCTTGATACGGATATCGGAAAGTTGGGGATAGGAACTCAGATAGGATTTCTTGATAAGCGGATTGATTTTACAGGATTTAATCCCATTCAGGATGGCGACCCTGCCCTTACAG
Source organism: Bacteroidota bacterium (assembly GCA_007693555.1). GTDB lineage: Bacteria > Bacteroidota > Bacteroidia > Bacteroidales > UBA7960 > SKVR01. The sequence continues at coordinate 14,077 of REDJ01000142.1, read as the reverse complement.
GAGGCTCTGCTGATGAATCCAGAATGTTCATTGATTTTGCTCTGGGAGCTTTTTACAAGCTGGATGATGCCTGGGCTGGTGTAAGTGTCAGCCAGATTTCACAACAAAGAAGAGAAATTGGCAATGCCGATTTTCAGCTCAGAAGGCACCTTTATGTTACAGGAGGATACAATTACACTTTACCAACGCAACCGTCTTTTGTGGTAAGTCCCTCAGTATTATTAAAAACGGATTTTGGTTCATTTCAGGCAGATGTTAATGCATTGATTACATACAATAATCGTTTTTGGGGGGGCGTTAGTTATAGACTTCAGGATGCAGCTGTAATATTTCTGGGACTTTCATTCGAACAAATCAGTATCGGATATTCATACGATATTACCACTTCACCCCTTGGGCGGAGCGGCAGAAGTTTCGGAAGTCATGAAATTATGGTACAATATTGCTTCGATTTAGATATAGACAGGATAAGGGAAACACACAGAAATGTCAGATTTCTCTGATATAGGGAAAATGAAAGAATTGAAACCTATTTCCCAACATTACGTTTAAGCAAGTAAAATTAGATAGATTAAAGAAAAAACATTTAGTGGTCATAAAATCTGGAATTAAAATGAAAAGGTTATTATTTATTGCATCATTAGTTGTTATTGTAACCAGTTGCGATCGTTCAGGCCGCGGTCATCTGACAGGTGTACAAAACAGACCGGACGCTTTTTACGGCGATCCTCCCGGAATGGTTTTCATTCCTATGGGAAGTTTTAACATGGGACCATCGGACCAGGATATAGCATACTCTCAAACTGCTATCACCAAAACCATTTCATTGCCTGCCTTTTATATGGATGAAACCGAAATTACCAATAACCAATACAGGCAGTTTGTTTATTGGGTTCGCGATTCTCTCGCACATATGTTACTGGCCGATATTAACGAAGATCACCTTATCCTTGAGGATAACGCAGGAATGCCTCTTGACCCGCCTTTGATTAACTGGCGGCAAAGAATCCGCTGGGATGGGGAAGAGGAAAGAGAGATTCTGGAAGAGTTGTTCCTTCCTGAACATGAACGGTTTTTCCGCAGAAGGGAAATTGATAGTCGCAAGCTTATTTACAGGTATCATATCATAGATTTAAACAGGGCTGCCAGAAGGAATGAAAGAGATACACCAAGAAATGAGTTTGTCAGGGAATTTGAAACACATATTTATCCTGATACTTTAGCCTGGATTCATGATTTTACCTATGCATACAACGAGCCTATGACCCAGTATTATTTCTGGCATCCTACCTATGACCACTATCCTGTAGTAGGTGTCAACTGGTTACAGGCAAGAGCTTTCACAATATGGAGAACCAACTATCTCAATAATTACCTTTCCAGCCGGGAAAGGCCTTTTGCCCATGAATTCAGATTGCCAACAGAAGCTGAATGGGAATATGCTGCCCGTGGTGGACTAGACCTTAACCCCTATCCATGGGGTGGTCCCTATACCCGAAATATTGACGGTTGCTTCCTGGCAAACTTCAAGCCCCTGAGAGGTAACTATGTTGCCGATGGTGGACTCTATACGGTAATCGTAGGCCATTATCCTCCCAATGATTATGGTTTGTATGATATGGCCGGTAATGTGTCAGAATGGACCATTAACGCATATGATGAATCATTTTATCTCTTTGGTCATGATATGAATATGCACTATCACTATGAAGCACAACCCGATGATCCTATCACACTAAAGCGCAAAGCTATAAGAGGTGGATCATGGAAGGATGTTGGGTTTATGCTTCAGGTAAGTACCCGTTCATATGAATACCAGGATACAGCTAAATCTTATATCGGTTTCCGTTGCGTTCAGACTTTCCCAGGAAGGGACAGAGGCGACGGCAGAAGGGCTTCCAACGTTTACTAAAAAACGCCCTCAATTAATTTGAATTAATTAAAGAACTAAATAAGTAATAACTTTCAATTTCAAACACCATGAAATTTGCACAATCTAAAGGATTCAAAATTTTAATGTCCAGACTTTACGGATGGGGAGCTTCCCTTGTAATTCTTGGCGCTTTGTTCAAAATTAATCACTACCCGGGAGCCGAATATATGTTGATTATCGGACTGGGAACAGAAGCTATAATTTTCTTTTTCTCGGGATTTGAAAAACCTCATGAAGAACCAGACTGGTCACTTGTATATCCTGAACTTGCCGGTATCGATACTGATGATACTTCAAAGTCATTAGACCGTGACAGACGCGGCGGACAAATGATAGCCGGCACTACCAATGTTCAGAGCATTGCTTTATCATCTAATCTTGATAAAATGCTTGAGGAAGCAAATATAGGTCCTGAACTCATTGAAAACCTCAGCCGGGGACTCAAAAACCTCAGCGATAATGCTTCCAGGCTGGCAGATGTTTCCAATGCGGCAGTTGCCACCCAGGGATATATACAGAACATGGAGGCTGCCTCTCAATCAGTTCTTGAGCTCAGTCAATCCTACAAAAATACCAATGAGTATCTGAAGCATGATTTGAGTTTATCAGAAGAATATGCTAACAGCCTTCGCAATGCTGTAGGCTCTATGAATCAGCTGAGTGAAACATATAAGGATACTGCCAGCTCGGTTAAGGAAAACCTGAAAACATCAGAGGATTATAACGAGAGCATCAGGAACATTACCGGTTATACCAATGAGCTTGCTGCGAATTATGGTAAAAGTTCCGAGTTGCTTATGAAGACCGTAGAGGCTCTTGAAAGTTCAACTAACCAGGGAGCAGGTTATTCCGAGCAATTACAAAAAACTTCTCAGAACCTTGAAGCATTGAATGCAGTTTATGAGCTTCAATTACAAGCTTCTGATGCACAGTATCAAAGTACTTCAAAAGTACAGGAAACCTTCAGTAAACTGGTTGACAACCTCAACGAAACTGCAGGTAGCACTGAAAAATATAAAGAAGAAATGGCAGCATTGACCAAGAATATTGCAGCGCTCAACAGCGTATACGGTAACATGCTTACCGCAATGAATTTCAATGCACCCAGATAATTTTCAATGAACATTACTGATAGTATTAGTATACATACAATAGTAATCGTTTATATAATAACAATACAATAGAAAAAAATAACTATGGCAGGAGGCAGACAAACCCCACGGCAAAAACTCATAGGTATGATGTACCTTGTGTTAACGGCCCTATTGGCTCTTAACGTATCTGTTGAGGTACTCGATGCATTTGTTCTTGTTGATGATGGGATACGCCAAACCAACGTTAACTTCGGAAGAAAAGTTGACATGGTTTATGACGACTTTGTAAAACAAAGAGCACTTTCCGAAGAACGGGTTGAACCCTTTTTCTCAAGGGCAATGGAAGTTAAGGATATTTCCGAAGACCTGGTTACTTTTATTCTGGAATCCAGATCGGAAATGATTGCCAGAGTCGATAATATTCCCATTGAGGTTGCAGATACGCTTCGTTTGATTGATATGAGGCGTAAAGATAATTACAGTACATCTTCATCATTCTGGTTAACAGAACCCATAGAAGGTGGCTCAGCTGCAACCATACAACCCGGCGGGCCGGGAACCCGTGCACATAAATTGCGCACGATGATTGAAGAATTTAAAGAATCTCTTATCAGTAAACTTCCTGAACAATTCAGAGATGTTATTCAATTGGGTTTAGATACAGAAGGTCCGTTTTTTGACAAATTCGGTAACGCACTCACCTGGCAGCAGGCCATGTTTGACAGGCAGATTCCGGTAGCAGCAGCAACCAACCTCAGCAGGTTGGTAACTGAAGTGCGCAACGCAGAATTTGATGTTACAAGCCAATTATATGCAGCCATTACTGCAGATGACTTTACATTCGACAAAATTGAGGCAAGAGTATTACCCAGAAGTCAGATTGTTCTTCAGGGCGACCGCTTTGAGGCTGATGTAATTGTTGCAGCTTTTGACTCAAGACAACAACCTGAAGTTATCATCGGAGGACGAACTCTTGAAGGTGGAAGATTAAGCATTCCGGCTACCAGTGAAGGACTTCAGACCTACAGAGGTGTGGTAAGGGTTATAGGACCACGCGGTATACAGGAATATCCTTTTTCCGGAGACTATATTGTTCAGCGCCCATCAGCTACAGTAAGTGCAGATGCAATGAATGTATTTTATATGGGAGTTGATAACCCCGTTTCAGTATCTGTACCCGGTATAGCAAGTGGCAATATAGAAGCCAGGATAAGTGGTGCAGGTAACAGACTTGTACCGCGCAGAACCGAAGGAGGGTATATTGTTCGCCTAAGCTCTGAACATAATGTAAATCAAAACGTTACCATCACCCTTTTTGCAAATATTGATGGTACACGCAGGCAAATGGGAGCCTCTACTTTCAGAGTAAGAGTAGTTCCCGACCCCTATCCGGAAATTGCCGGACAAAGCGAAGGCCCTATCCCGCGTGATGTATTGGCCGGTCAGCCCCTTATCCCCAGAATGAGAGACTTTGATTTCCAGATGGATTTTCGCATTACGCAATTTACAATGAACACAACTATTGCCGGTGACTTCCGTGAGTGGCGTTCCACCTCAAACAGACAAACACCCGAGATGGAGTCGGCTATCAGGAACTCAGCAAGAGGACAACGTTTTCAGTTCGAAAATATACAGGCAGTTGGTGATGACGGAAGAACCCGTAACCTACCGCCTATGGTATTCAGAATTCAATAAATTTAAATATTCGGAGGTTTAGTTATGACCAGATTAAAAAATGTATTTTTATTCTCTTTTGCAGTGATATTTACTTCTTTAAGCCTGAATGCACAGGTAATTGAAGGCGCTGCTCCACGCGACGGATTCTATGACCGTGTCTGGATTGAAGAGAAAAGACCTATTGAGTTGCCTTATGTACGCGAAGCTGACGTACTGTGGCAAAAAAGGGTTTGGCAGGTAATTGATTTACGTGAAAAGATCAATCATCCGCTCTATTTCCCTACAACAACAATTGACGACAGGCAAAGCCTCATGCAGGTGCTCATGTCATCAATTACAGAAGGCTCTATAAGAGCTTATGAAGATGATGAGTTTACCATTCCTATATCAATTGAAGAGATTCGTGCAAATTATGAAAGGCAGGAAGTGCGCAGGTTTACTCGTCCTGACCCTCCTTATGAGGAGTACGACTCGCTGATCAGGATTCCGCTTGCACCTGAAGATGTTACCAAATACAGGATCAAAGAAGACTGGTTCTTTGACTCCAGGCGCTCTATGCTGGATGTACGCATTGTGGGTATCTGCCCGGTGAGGGAAAGAATTGACCCTACAACCGGTGAAAGTCTTGGTGATCAGCCACTCTTCTGGGTTTATTTCCCTGAAGCCCGCAATATATTTGTCAACAGACCCGTTTTTAATCGCTGGAATGACGCACAACGTATTTCATTTGATGACCTTTTCATGCGCCGCATGTTCAACAGTTATGTTTACAAGGAATCTAACGTAATGGACAGACAAATAAGTGAATATATTGAATATACACTTGATCAGTTACTTGAAGCTGAAAGGATCCGAAACGAAATACGCAATTTTGAACTTGACATCTGGGAGTACTAATCCTTTTCATAACTAATATTCCAAAAAAGAGGTTGTTTGAAGAAGCAACCTCTTTTTTTTAAACTTTAAATCATCCGGGATGGATCGACCCATTTGTCAAAATCCTCACCCGTTACAAGTCCCGTCTCAATAGCTGCTTCTCTCAGGGTTTTGTTTTCCATATGGGCTTTTTTGGCAATAGTTGCAGCATTGTCATATCCAATATGAGGATTGAGAGCAGTTACCAGCATGAGCGAGTTTTTAAGATGTTTATCAATCTGGTCATAATTGGGTTCGATACCGTCCACACATTTTTCTCTGAATGAATCGCACGCATCTGCCAGTAAGCGGGCAGATTGTAAAAGATTGTAAATCATAACCGGTTTAAAGACATTCAGTTGAAAATGTCCGTTCATTCCGCCCACTGTAATGGCGGTATCATTACCAATAACCTGTGCAGCTACCATGGTTAAAGCCTCTGACTGGGTAGGATTCACCTTTCCAGGCATAATGGAAGAGCCGGGTTCATTGGCCGGCAGATTAAGCTCTCCCAAACCGCAGCGGGGTCCTGAGCCCAAAAACCTTATGTCGTTGGCAATCTTCATGAGACTGATGGCTGTTTGTTTTAAAGCTCCGCTGGTCTCTACAACCGCATCATGCGCCGAAAGAGCTTCAAATTTGTTGGGTGCAGTTATGAAAGGATACCCGGTGAGTTTTGCGATCATTTCAGACACCTCTTTATCAAAACCTTTGGGTGCATTGATGCCTGTACCTACTGCAGTGCCTCCCAGTGCAAGCTCCCGAAGATGATCCAGCGTGGATTCCAGGGCCTTGATAGCATAACCCAATTGAGCAACATAACCCGAAAACTCCTGGCCAAGAGTAAGGGGTGTAGCATCCATAAGATGAGTGCGTCCAATTTTCACGATTTCTTTAAACGCTTCTGACTTTTTCTGAATTGAATCCCTTAAAGATTTCAGTGCCGGCAAGGTTTGTTCCACAATCAATTTGTACGCTGAGATATGCATGGCTGTGGGAAATGTATCATTGGATGATTGCGACTTATTTACATGATCATTGGGATGAACCTTTTTAACGGAATCATCAATTTTTCCACCAAGAATTTCATGCGCGCGATTTGCAATCACCTCATTGAGGTTCATATTAGACTGGGTGCCGCTGCCTGTTTGCCATACAACGAGCGGAAAATTCCCATTTAATTTACCTTGCAGAATTTCATCACATGCCTGCACTATGGCTTTGCACTGATCTGCCTGCAATACCCCCATTTTTTCATTAACAATGGCAGCAGCTTTTTTCAGAATAGCAAAAGCCACAATTACCTCTTCAGGCATTTTTTCCTTTCCAATCCTGAAGTTCTGAATTGAACGCTGGGTTTGTGCTCCCCAATATTTATCAGCCGGCACTTCGATAATGCCCAGTGAATCTTTTTCCTGTCTCATTTTCATAAGAATGTAATTTGCAATTGGTTTACAATGTTATCCGGTAAAAATGCTTGAATACTGCGAGATTGATTTCGCCCGATCTCTGGAAAAGCCTGTCATGCTGAGCAAAGCGAAGCATCTCTATATTTTACCGCACACTACTGATTAGTTTAGTAATTATTATTAACAAAACATGACCGGTTCAGATATTGTTTACAACACTGTTTAATTTAAAAACCCTGAAAATCTAAAGGTGTTTAATTCTGAACCGGATATTTTTCACTTCCCTTAGTCCAAACTGCAAAATTGACCAATTACCTGTATATTTGCAAAAAATTGCATGTTATGGAAACAAATCGCCAGAAAAAAATCAACAAGCTACTTCAAAAAGATCTGGGTGAAATATTTCAGCGCGAAGCACCGAATCTTTTCAGACGTGCAATGATTACGGTTACCCAGGTGAGAGTGACTCCCGATCTGGCTATTGCCAAAGTTTATATCAGTATATTTGGAGCCGATGCCACGGAAATTATTAATTTGGTTAAAGCCAATGCCGGCGAGATTCGAAAACAATTGGGCATAAGGGTTAAAAACCAGTTGAGGCATGTTCCGCAGCTTCAGTTTTTTGTGGACGATAGTCTTGATTACATTGAAAACATTGAAAATCTGCTAAAAAAGTAATCAACCGGTATGCAATACGACCCCATAAAATCCTCATTAGGCAGATTTTTTAACCAATCCGTTTTTCTGAGAAAGTTTTTCTATCGCTTGCTTGATCTCTTATTGCTCAGGGCATGGCATGTGCACAGCGAACTGAAAAAGTTTTTCAAAGAAGCCCGAAACAACAATGATGTCAAAATATTGGACGCAGGAAGCGGTTTCGGCCAGTATTCATGGTATATTGCAAGAAAGAAACCTGGATGGGAAATTACCGGGGTTGAAATAAAAGAAGATCAGGTAGCCGATTGTAACAGGTTTTTCAAAAAAGCAGGTATAAGAAATGTTCATTTTAAAATAGAGAACCTCACTTCATATATCAATTCGCAGGCCTACAACTATATACTCTCGGTTGATGTTATGGAGCACATTGAAGAGGATGTAAAGGTGTTCAAAAATTTTTATCAGTCTCTGAAGCATGGTGGGAAACTGATTATCAGCACTCCTTCCGACAAAGGGGGATCCGGAGTAGAACATGAGCATGATGAATCTTTTATAGAAGAGCATGTGCGCGATGGCTATTCAAAGGAAGATATTACCCGGAAGCTAAGTGAGGCCGGATTTGACAAGGTTGAGGTAAAATACACCTATGGCAGGCCTGGCAAGATATCCTGGCGACTTTCCATGAAATACCCCATACTTTTATTGGGTAAATCAAAACTATTTTTCATTTTACTGCCGTTATATTATCTGGTAATATATCCATTTTGTTTTATACTAAACTTTATGGATGTAAAATCGAATCATTCATCCGGAACCGGTTTACTGGTTACCGCAACAAAATCTTGAGTCAATTTGAACTTCCCGTTTTTTATAGCACGCAGGTATTTATTTGCCAAAAAATCGCAAACAGCAGTGAATGTGCTGACTTTTGTTGCCCTGATAGGTGTAAGTTTCGGCACTATGGCGCTAGTGGTTGTATTATCGGTATTCAATGGATTTGAAAACGTAATTCTATCACTCTTTAATTCATTTAATCCCGATATTGAGGTCCGGTTAAGAGAGGGAAAATCCTTTCACATGGATGAGTTTCCGGCAGAAGAGGTATTAAATATTCCGGGAGTTCTTTACCTGGGTGAAGTTTATGAAGAAACTGCACTATTGGTATACCGGGACAGGCAACATATTGTAAAGCTGCGTGGAGTTGATGAAAACTATCAAAATATCACCGGACTTGACACCATGATTGTGGAAGGAGATTTTCAGCTTTACACGGGTGATCATCAAAACCTGATTCTGGGCCAGGGTGTTGCCTATGTATTGGGTGCCAATATTCATGATTATCTCAATCCATTGACAATATATGTACCCCGAAGAGGACGGGTTAGTGGCATTCATCCGGCCCAGGCTTTCAATGCCAGCTCCAATTATGCGGCCGGAGTATTTGGTGTGCAGGCCGAATTTGACATGGAGTATGTGATAGCTCCTATCTCATTATTAAGATTCCTAAGTGAGTACGACAGGCAGGTAACCTCTGTTATGCTCGCAATAGAGCCTGGTTTTAATCCGCGTATCGTTCAGCGGGAAATTGATTCACTTTTAGGGGAGGATTTCCTGGTACGAAACAGATTTCAGCAAGAGGAATTTTTGTATAAAGTTATGCAATCGGAGAAATGGGCCATTTTCTTCATCCTGACCTTCATTGTAATCATTTCAGCGTTTAATATAACAGGCAGCCTTACCATGCTGGTGCTCGAAAAACGCAAAGATATCGGCATACTGCGCAGCATGGGCGCATCACTGGCAACTGTTAAACGAATTTTCCTTTTTGAGGGCATGATGGTTAGTGCCGCAGGTGCTCTTGCCGGTCTTTTGCTCGGAGCCATTGTAGCATGGCTGCAGATTCAATTCGGACTGATTACCATACAGGCAGAGGGTACCTTTATCATAGATGCTTATCCTGTAAAAGTCAATTTGTGGGATTTTATTCTGGTTTTCTTCACAGTTTCCTTTATTGGTTTCCTGGCATCCTTTTTACCTGCCAATAAGATAGGTGACTTTGTGACGGCTAATAATAATTAATAACTGGCAAAGACATAATTTACATTTTTAACTTAGTTTGAAAGGTTGTTAAAATATTAAATTATGTGCAAACCCTTCAATCATTAGATATTTTTATCCAAAATATCACGTACTCTGTGCCACATCATTGATAATTGATTCGCTAATGCAGTCGTTTTATCAGGCATTATGAATTATATATCTTGAAAAAAGAAAATTGCTTTTAAATAAAATTCCTAACTTTACAGACTTTATCTTAACAAATTAAACCATAAGGCCAATTGTATTTTATCTTTAAATAAAACGCTTACATTGCTCAATGTAAGATTGGAGTGTTTTGAAGAAAATCCTGATGCCTTTTAAAAAATTCAATTCAAACCAAATCCAATTTTTAATCAAATTGACCAACCCATGATGAAGAATTTACTATTTCTGAAACGGAAAGCTTTTATTCGCATCCGTTTTATTGCTGTTATTGTAGCTGTATCCATTGCAGGAAGTATATATGCACAATCACATATCGAACTTGAGGCTGAAAGAACTCAGACCATGCTCAAAGAAAGCAACCTGCATTCAATTGAGGTTTTCTACAGCTTTGATGTTTTGAAAGCCTTAAATGTTGAAACTGAAAGAGGGGAATTTCACGAACTATTTATAAGTAATACCTATTCTGTGGGTCAACCCGGCACCCCAAAGCTGCCGGCAGCAAAAAATCTTATAGAAATACCTTTTGGTGCCGAAGTGAATGTTGAAGTAATTAGCTATGATGTATCTGAATACAAGCTTGGAGATTACGGCCTGGATAAATTGGTTATGCCTGTTCAGCCTTCATTGCGGAAAGATCTTGACGTTTCAGATGTGCCGTTCAGATACGAGCCTGAAGCCTATTCTCTCAGCAGATTCGGAGATATGGAAATAGCAGATGTTGAAATTCTGGGAGTTTTGCGCGGAATGCGACTGGCAAGGCTTACCGTAGCACCTGTTAGATATAATCCTGTGGAAGGAACCATCAGGGTGTATAACAATATAGAAGTAAGAGTGAATTTCGAGAATGCTGATTTTGAATTAACCCGGTATATCAAAGCATCCACTTTTTCACCCTATTTTGATGTGCTTTATTCGCGAATCCTGAATGCTCCCACTAACAGGGATATTTTTGACAATTATCCTGATCTTACCAAAAATCCGATCAAAATGCTTATTGTTTCTCACCGGGACTTTGAAGAAACCCTTGAGCCTTTTATTGAATGGAAAACCATGCAGGGATATTTCCTCAATGTTGCTTATACCGACGAAATCGGCACCACAGCAGCAGCAATAAAAACCTGGATACACAACCAGTATAATGATGGCACTCCCGATGACCCTGCTCCCACATTCCTTGTACTCGTTGGAGACCCCGGTAAACTACCGGCATCGCAAACAGGTTCAGCTTCCAATCGGGTGACAGACCTATATTATGCATCGGTTGATGGCGACTATTTTCCCGAAATGTATTACGGCAGACTTTCGGCTCGTAATACCCAGGAACTGCAAAATCAAATTGATAAAATTCTCTATTATCAGAAATATGAATTTGACGACCCCAGTTACCTGGATGATGTTACCCTGATTGCCGGCCAGGATGGATTCTGGAATCCAGCAATCGGGCAGCCAACGGTTCATTACGGAACCCAGAATTATTTCAATGCAGCTCACGGATTTAATAATGTCAATGCATATCTGAGCAGCTATACCGGTTGTTATGATAATGAACGGATTTCTGTAAGCTTTATCAATTTTACGGCACACTGCTCTCCTACTGCCTGGGCAGGTCCTTACCTTTATGCCTCCGACATTCACAATATGACCAATACAGGTAAATATCCGCTTGCTGTTGGAAACTGCTGCCAGAGTGCACTTTTCAGTCACACTGAAAGCATAGGCGAAGCCTGGGTTCGTGCTGCAAATAAAGGTGCCGTTGCATATATCGGTTCAGCACCCAATACCCACTGGTTTGAAGATTTTTACTGGGCTGTGGGAGCATTCCCCATTACAGGTAACAATAGCGGTTACGTCCCTACCGTTGAAGAAACAACCCTGGGCGTATATGATGCTATGTTTACAGGGGATTATATGGCGGTGGCTTCACGCAAATTTGTAGGTAATCTGGCCATTACCGAAGCTCACTTACAGAGTTATCCCACGCACTCAAACGTACAATGGTACTGGGAAGGGTATCATACTTTCGGCGACCCCTCAACTTACATTTATCTTACACAGGGATCAGAAAACGAGGTTTCACATATGCCCATATTGCCCATCGGGCTTGATACATATACGGTAGAAGCATTTCCAGGTTCTTATGTGGCTATTTCAAAAGACGGCGTTCTGCATGGTGCTGCTTTTGTAGATGTCAGCGGTGAAGTGGAAGTACCTATTGAGCCTGTTCTTGATGGTGGAGATGTTACCATTGTAGTAACCAAACCGCAGTACATCCCTTATATTCAAACCATCCCAGCCGCTGCCCTTGAAGGGCCTTTTGTGGTTCTTGATCATTATGAGATAAACAATCCCGAAGAGGCGTTCATTTATGGTGAAACTGTAACAATAGATGTAACAATTAAAAACGTAGGTGCCGATGATGCAACCAGCATCAGCGGTACGCTTGTTATCAGCGATCCTTACTTTACCCTTGTAAATACTGAACCCGTTGTTTTTGGACCGGTTAATGCCGGTGATACCGGAAACACCACCACTGTTCAGAATGCCTTTACACTGCAGGTAGCGGCCAATGTACCCGATCAGCACCAGGCAACCTTTGTGCTTGACTTAACTGACGGAGAAAACCAATGGCAATCCAATTTAAGAGCTACTGCAAATGCTCCAAAAATTGAGTTCCTCGAACTCACAATTGAGGACGATGGAAGCCTCAATCCTGGTGTTCTTGACCCGGGCGAATCAGCCGACCTGGTTATTGTTGTCAAAAATACCGGCCATGCAGCCACCGGTTCTGTTGAGGTTAATGCATCCTCACCCAGCCCATGGCTGAATATCCAGCAGGATTCCGAAACTCTTGAGGTACTTGCACCCGGAGAATCCGCAGAAGCTTCTTTCTTTGTTACTGCCTCGTCAAATGCTCCTCCCGAGGTAGCGGCCCAGATTGTGTTTACTGCACAAACCGGTGAATATAACTTCTCTGCAACGAAAGAAATCATCATCGGACAAGCCCCGGTGTATGACGGAGGAGATATTCCTACCACATACAATACCAGTGTAACACCATCAAGCAATGCCCTTGAACCTGGTGTGCTTACCGTCACCATTCCCGAAAATGCTGTTATTACAGGTGTGGATGTGGAGTATAAAATGACTGCACAAGGTGGGGGCTGGACGAGCGAACAACGTTCCTTTATAAGATGTGTTTCTCCGGGAGGTACAACAGAACCTCAGGTGGCCTCAGGCTCAGGAAATAGCGCAGGAACATATGATTACAACCGCACAGGACTTACCATTGCCAATGGTGTTGAAGGTGGTGGTGAAATTACCTTCGAACTCCACGCTTTCCGCACATGGGGGGGTTCAGGAAGCAACACTACGTACAATTTTGTACCCAATAACACCTGGAAAGTTGTTGTGCATTACGAAATAGAGGGCTATTCCGTTTCCTTCAATGTAACTGACAACAATGGAAATCCTATCAGTGATGCCGTCCTTATATTTGATGGACACACATATCCACAAGGTGTTTACACTGTTGACGGCCTTGAAGAAGGGACCTATATTTATGAAATAACCAAGCCCGGTTACTGCACCATAACAGGTGAAGTGGAGGTTATCGATGAAAATGTATTTATTGACGTGGTTATGCATAAAGTTTTTGCTGTTACTTTCAATATTATTGACAATTTCGGCAATGAAGTGCATGATGCAGTTATAACCCTTGAAGAGGATACCCATGAAGCAGGGCATTATCATTTTGATGAAATTGCCACAGGATTTCATAACTATCTGATTCAACACGAAGATTATCATGATTACTCAGGAACTTTATTTGTTTCAACACAGGATGTTGAAGTTAATGTAACCCTTATACATATTCAAACTTCGATTGAGGAATTTGCTGAAGGAATCAACGTAAATGTTTTTCCCAATCCGGCAAGAGAAAAAGTAATACTTGACATAAAAGGTAATGATAGTCCATTTATTTATTCACTTACCAATTACCAGGGTCAGATATTGCATAGAGAGGAGATCACTCCTGCAGGTCAGCAGCAATTTAACATAAACCTGAGGCGATATTCCGCAGGAATTTATTACCTTCGCTTAGATTTTAAAGATTCTGTTGTTATTAA
>REDJ01000168.1 GCA_007693555.1 Bacteroidota bacterium | reverse complement strand
TTACGAGCGGATGGACTGGTGCGTTGTTATCGGAGGCGAAACTTCTTTTCATGGGGGGTTATTGGGTTATTAGGTTATTGAGTTGTTTTCTTTCGCACACCCCCTGACCCCCTGAAAGGGGGAACTGCCCGCGCACAATATCTTCAGCAACAATTTTAAACTTCAATTTTGTTACTATCGATATGAATACCGCAGCAGTATGCAGGCACCCCCTTTTAGGGGGCTGGGGGGTCATAGTATTTTTCATTATACGATGTTCTGACATATTATTTTAAAACATTAATCAGCTTACTCCTTGGTTTTTCTCCTTCGCACACCCCCTGACCCCCTGAAAGGGGGAACTGCCCGCGCACAATATCTTCAGCAACAATTTTAAACTTCAATTTTGTTACTATCGATATGAATACCGCAGCAGTATGCAGGCACCCCCTTTTAGGGGGCTGGGGGGTCATATCAGTATTCATTTTATAGGATAAACTCATTGTTTTTTATTTTCATTTAATAGCTTCTCGCATTCTGCATATATTCTTTGCAAAACTGTGTTAATTGTATTTTCTACTTCAAAATTACTGAATCTCAACAAAGTTAATCCCAGTCTTTCCATTTCAGCATTCCGGTTATCATCTTTTTCCCTGATTTCATATTTATTATGAATCTCTCCATCAACTTCAATTACAAGCTTTATTTTATGACAATAGAAATCAGCAATAAATGATTTAATTGGATGTTGTCTTCGAAAACGTAAGCCTAAAATTGAATTATTTTTTAAAAATGACCAAAGAATTTCTTCTGTTTTAGTCGGATTTCTTCTTAACTCTTTAGCTCGGTTAATAATTAATTCGGAAGCTCCATAATACATATTGACTATTACTGTTTTGCCAATTTTATTCATAGCAAGTAGATATAATTTTTTTCTCCTTCGCACACCCCCTGACCCCCTGAAAGGGGGAACTGCCCGCGCACAATATCTACAGCAACATATTCAAACTTCAATTTTGATACTACCGGTATGAATACCATTGCAGTTTGCAAACTCCCCCTTTTAGGGGGCTGGGGGGTCATATCTCTCATGGGCCAGATAGCTTGGCGATTTGTTTATTAAACACCGCAAACACAGCCAGCACAACTCCCCACTGCACCACTACCGTCATGGGGCTGAAGCCGGTGAAGGGATTGTACCACTGATCGGGAGCAAACTCGGTAAATGACAGCCACAGCCACCAACCCAGCAAAATGACACCTGCTGATGGCACAAAAAAGCGGATCAGGAAATGCCACCATTGCCCCAGGGGCCAGTCGCCGGTAATAATTCCATCGGATGATTTAAGTTTGGTAAGTCCATGTTTTACAGCAAACAAAGCAATGAAAACACCGGATACCATCAAACCCAATCCCCACACAAAATCCTGGTTACTTAATACATCCAGACTCATGGCCGAGGGAACACCAAGCAGGTAAACCAGTGCACCAACTACCAGTACTGCATACTTCCTTTTGACACCACGATCCACCAGGGTTCGCGAGCTGAGTTCGAGCATCGACATAAGCGAAGAAAATCCTGCAAATGACAATCCCAGGAAAAAGAAGATGGCAAGTATTCTTCCGCCGGGCATCAGGGCAAAGAGCTGCGGCATCCAGATAAATGTCAATCCGGTTGAGGCAGGTCCGGCTGTTTGCATCACATCCAATACTTCACGGTCGGTAAATCCCAGTCCGAACTGCAAAACAGAGAATACGGTACCGAAGATCATGATAGCCATGAGAAGCGAAATGATGTTATTGCCAAAACCGGTAATAAAAGCATTTTTTACGGCCCCATGTTTCATTTGCATATAGGCAGCATAGCACAGGAATAAGCCCCATCCCGCACCGGTATCCCAGGCATTCTGGGTAAGGGCTTGCAGCCATATCTCAGGAGTTTTTAACTGCGCCCACTCAACGGTAAAAAGATAGCTTACACCATCCATGGCTCCGGGCAGCATCATGGCGCGTGTTACAGCCGCCAGTATGATCAGGATCAATACCGGAATAAGTACCTTGTTAACTCTTTCGATGGAATTTATTCCTTTCCAGATGGCAAAGATACCGGCGGCAACTGCCAGAAAGTGCAGCAAGAAGGGGAGGTGCGACTGCTGAAATCCTTCCCATGCCAGCAGGGATACTTCATTAGATGTGGGCAACGGCCCGGTAACCATAAGAAAAAAATAGTACATGGCCCAGCCTACAATAACTGCATAAAAAAAGCTGATTGCTGTGGCCACAAATGCCACAAAGGCGCCCATCCAGGCAAAGCGTTTGCCCATACTTTTCACAAATGAACCTACAACTCCATAACGGTATTTTCGACCGATCAGGTACTCGGTAATAATGAGCGGTACACTCCAAAGCAGAAGGAAGATCAGCCATGCCAGTATGAGTGCACCGGCACCTTCATCACCACCATTCTGCGCTGCGATGCGCGGAAAGCGCCAGATGTTTCCCGTACCCACTGCAATTCCCAGGGCACTGAGCAAAAGCCCCAACCGACTGCTGAACCTTTGGTTTACCGATTGATCGATCGACATCTTTCAGTGTGTTTTGGTTTGAGAAAACCCAAAAGTATGAAAAAACCTGAAAACGGCAGTGGGGGTTTCAGGTTTTTGTTCTGATAATGATTAATAAATTAAGGCAGTCTCACCTCCACCCAGCTTCCCATGGTGCGGGCATTGACAGAATTGTCGTACATCGCTTCGCAACTGATTCCCGGCATGTAAAACCGGCCTTCGTAAGCAGCATTGAACCTGATCCTGAAAGTTTTTGCCGTACCACGTGGCAGGTTAAAATAAGTGTATACCCTGTCATCGCGAATATCCTGGTACTCATAGGCAGATGATGCAAGGGCCTGTTCACCCTTATCCAAACGGCTGCTGCGAATCTCCCATCCTGAGGGTACTATATATGAGAGTATCAACTGTTCCAGGTCCATTCTGGTGCCCGGATTTGTCACGGTTACCTCTGCATAAAAGTCTGTTCCCTGTGTGATGCGCCCGGGTGTAATGGAGCTGCCATCCATAAGTGAGTATTTTACATCCATACGGATGTTATTGCTTTGTGCTACTTCCTGGCCTGCAAGTGGAATTCCGTGGTTGATCAATCTGGCAAAAAGAATTCCTTCTCCATTATTGTTTACCTCCACTTGTCCCTGTCCTGATTGCACGGGTTCAAAGCTATGCTGTAAAACGGGCAGTTTTGAAGTAAAACGCCGGGTTTGTTGGCCATGAATAGATATCCTCGCATCGGTTCCATCTGATGTTTTGTCTGATTCGGCAAATTTTGAGAATGCCAGCAGGCAGAATGAAATTTCCTGTGTACTCATCCAGGAATCAGAACTCATTGTTTTGGAAATCTCCTGAAGCAAAGGCATTGCCTTTGTCAAATCATCAAGCAGAACTAGGGTTTCTACTATCATTGCCATATCGCGAATATGCGATCCATAGGTAAAAGCTTGTTCACGGTAAGAACTGATCCGGGTAGAAGCGTTTTCTACAATAGACCTTGCTGCTTCTGGATTTCCTGCCATGGCGTAAGCTGCTGCCAGTCTCCACCGGGCTGCGAGAGAAAGATCTGATGTTTCCCGCAACCTGTTCATAGCCCCCATTTCAGGTTTCTGGGCCATGGCAAGCACATATAACCTGTAAGCCTGCACCAGGTCAGTGTTTCCATATGCAGTGCGTTGGGTTTGTGACCAGTTTCTTGCAGCCCGTTGTGTGCTGCGAATCCACCCGTCCATAATACCGGCTGGTAGTGAGTATCCCAGGCGCTGAGCTTCCAGCATAAAATGTCCGGCGTATATAGTACCCCAACTATCAGGATAGGTGCCCCCGGGCCACAGGGTGAGTCCTCCTTCCGGACTGCGAAATCTCCGCATATTGTCCAGAGCATTTCTTACATTTTGTTCTGCTGCTCTTTTCACATTTTCATCCACTTCAGCCAGCTTACTGATAAACAGTTGTGGGAAAGCTCTGGAAACTGTTTGCTCGAGGCAACCGTGGGGATATCCTAACAGGAATTTTAATCTTTTGCCAAGGTTTATGGGTGGTAAAGTGCTTATTTCAATACTTGCCGTATTTGTACCCCGGATTCCAAAAGCGTTGTAGCTGGCACGCCATGTGTCGCCCTTATTCAATACGGTATCTCTTACGAGGGTCATGGGTGGATTGGGGTTTCTTACATCAAGTTCTATTTCATACGTAGCTCTTTCCCTGCCACTTTCTGCAGTTACTTTCACCCGTGCAACACCCAGACGGGCAGCAGTTTTCAGATTAAATCTTACTACCTGATCTCCCGGGCTGTCAAATCGTATGGTTTGTTCACCTGCACCCTGTAAATTCAGTAGCTCATTCGTTTCAACCCGCACTTTTACATTTCTGATGTTTTCATCCATAGCGAAAACGGTTACCGGAAGAATCACATCTTCTTCAGGACCAAGAACGCGGGGCAAAGTAGCCAGGGTCATAAGAGATTTTCTTACCGGAACTGTTTTTTCAGCAGAACCATAAGCACCCTCCTTTGCTGCAACAACCATAACCCTTACAGAGCCAATGTAATTCGGCATGGTAAAATCGATTTGATGGCTGCGCCCTCTTGCTGTTTCAAACGGACCAAAGAAACGTACCACCGGTTTAAAGCGGTTGGCAGTTTTATCTCCTTGAATTACTGCCTCTTCATCGCCGCCCACTGAAAGAATTCTTTGCATCCGGCCTGCAGTAGCCCCAATCACAAGGTCATACAAATCCCAGGTGTTAACACCCAGGGCTTCGCGTGCATAGAATCTGCCCCAGGGATCGGGTGTGCGAAACCGGGTAAGATCGAGCAAACCATCATCTACCACTGCAAGTGTAAATGCCATCGGTTTGCCATCTTTTTCAGAAACTGTAATGGAGACATTTTTTTCCGGTTCCAATTCATCGGGCATTTTTATGACGGGAGTGATATGTGTATTTGGGTCTTCAACACCTATGGGTACCATTCCGTACATTCTGATTGGCAGGTCGTTGGCAGTTTGCGCATGGGGTTGAAGAAGCATGGCATTGATATAAACATTGGGCGACATTTCTTTGGTAGCTGCCAGGGTAAATACCGTTTCTCCTTTTGTAGCATCAATCCAGTGCGATTCAAGCACCCTGGTTCCGCTTTCAAAAGTAAGAAATATTTTTCCTTTATCAGGACTTGGTATGGTAAGATGAATATTTTCCCCCACGTTATACTTCTCTTTGTTCGATGCAAAAACAAGCATACTGGCAGCTTCAGGAGTTAATTGCCTGTCTCTTGCTATCCAACCGGGCCAATCCATATAAATTACAGTTCCGGCTGCATGATCACCTGTTGCGTCTGCAACCCTGATCAAGAATCTGCCCCATTCAGGATGGTTAATTCTGAGATTCCATTTTGCCTTACCATTTCTATCTGTTGTAACTTTTGCTCTTTGCACAGGACGATGATGCGATCCTGAAATGTATCCTGACAAATCCTCACGCCGACGTTCCCACCACCAGCGCCAGTCAATTTTATACACTTCGATGTTTAACTCCTTTCCCGGTAATGGCTTTCCATCTGCACTTAAACTTACCAATTCAATAACATGTGTGGTATCGGTATAAAATCTGTATTGCCTTCTTTGTGATTCAGGCAGGCTTATTCCTGCAAAAGTTTCATAAGGATAGTATGGCAAAGTAAATCTGTCAATACTGTAAGCGCCACCTTCTTCAAATACACGCGCGGTGAAATTGGCGTTAAGTCTACCGGGAGCTGCAGTTTTTACCTGAATTCTGGGTTGAAAGGTCGTTTTACCATTTGCATCCAGCCGCCCTTCGAAAATGGTTTGCTCTTCTGCTTCAAATCTTCTTGCCGGATCGTCAAATATGAATTTTTCGTATCCCTCAAAGGAAGTTACAGATTGAGAAAGTATAGCATCAACCCTAACTTTAAGATTACGGGCAGGTGCACCATGCAACCAACTGGACTCAAATTGTGCTGTGGTAGCTTTACCATGTCGCAGTGCATCATCATCAATGGTTAAATTGATTTTGAGCCGGTTGGGCATAACAGTTTCTACTTTGAAATTATCAGTAAAAACAGCTCCTCCCACTTTTACCTCGGCCCGGTAATTGCCTGTTGGAGCGTCCCTGTCAGTTGTAACCGGAAAGCTGTATATACCTCCTTTTGATTGCGTAGCAACACTTCTGTGTATGAGCTGCCCGCGGGGATTTGTCATCTCAAAAGTAACCGGGTGATTGACAGGAAGGGTTCTTTCTTTATCTTCCAGAATAAAAGAGATAAACAGTGTGTCTCCCGGACGCCATACACCTCTTTCACCATAAAGAAATCCTTTCAACCCTCTTTGAACAGATGTTCCGGAAACATCAAATGCACTCAGGGACAATGATGAACCCCGGTCGAGCTTCAGATATCCCCTTTGGTTTCCGCTTTTTGCGATGGCAAGAAAAGGTACAGTCTGTTCATCAAATTTAAATTCTGTCAATCCCATGTTGTTGGTCACTCCCTTTGCGATAACCTGCTGCTGGTAGTTCAATATTTCAACGTTAACATTCTGTGAAGGCTTACCGCTATTCAGATTGGTGGCAACAAAAATCATAGAACCATCTGATCCGGATTTGGCAATCAAACCCAGGTCTGAAGCCAGAACATTGCGGCTGACAGATTGATACCGGTAATAAGTTGGATGACAGGGGTTATCACGTTCACGCCAGTTGAATTCACCCCAGTCATAATATTGCCAGATAAGATCATCAGAGGGATCGTATCTTTCTTCAATGATCTGAATGGGTTGCCGGGTTTCTGAACCATTACAGTCATAGGTGGAATACTCCATCCTGAAATTAATGGTTACCTGGTAAATGGCTCCCGGTTCTGCCTGAATGAGCTCTGCCAAATCTATATGATATGTATTCCATGTATTAAAATCTACCGGTCCTTGCTGATCAAGCAAAATAGTTTTTCTCAGAATGCGCCGACCCACCCTGCGAAGTTCCGACTGACCCATCAGACTGTTGCTTTGCAGAAATTGCGCAATATTTTGCTCAAATATCCTCGTAATACTTACATCTACTGCTCTCAGGCTGACCGCCTGAAAAGGAAAATACAATCCATCTGAGTCCGGCATGATCACTCCCTGGCCCACAAGCCTTACTTGTGGCTTGATTACTTCAAATGTGGCAGAAAGCAAAACAGGTTCTTCCAGCCGTTGACGGTGGATTGTACGGATACCACCCGAAATTTCAAAATCGTAATTACCGGTTAACCGGTTAACAGGATAAATCTTTACCAGGTTCCCTTCCACAATGATACGAATATCAGGATTGTCGGTAACTCTTATCAATCCATCTATGTTTTGTGACGGATCCAGGGGTTCCGAAAATCTGATTTCCAGGTATTGTTCCGGCGTTTGAATAACATTGTGTGATAAAACCCTGAATTTACCTCGTGCAGGTATTTCAAATTCAACTTCCTTGTTAAAATCAACACCTAGCTTTCTGCCATTCACGGTGAGTATAATTTTTTCCGTTTCTTCAGATTGCATTACTCCTTCAACCCAGAAATTGTGTCTACGTGAATCCTGAGAAACTGTCCAGGTGATTTCCAGACTTTTATTACCCTGCCGGGCATTCAATAAACCTTTTACAATATCAGGATCTGCAAAATCAGCCGTTAGGATTCTGCCTGCAACACGCCTGTCTTGTCTGTTTGAATCATCATAAAACTCCAGCCCCTCTGTTACGAGCTCCATATCCTGTTTTACTGTACGAAACAGAAAGATAAATTCATGGTACTCTTCAGGAATATCATGAAAAATGCGTTTTAAATCTACATTTATACTGAACTCCTTTCCACCTTCCAATGGCTCATCAGGTTTGAACTCCAGCGTTCGTTCATTATCCCATATCAATGATCCTTTAACTGAAGGTCTGATTCTGATAATTCTGGACTCAGCTTTTTTGCCAATTTCTTCTGATTTGACTGCATCGTTGGCAAAAACTACCCGAATGTTTTCAATTGTAGAAATGGTCCCTGCTGTGTGAGCAGCAATATAATTGCTGAAATCACCTGTTGAAGGTTTTTCTGTGGCTTTGGTTGCCTGTCTGAGTATCAGTGCTGTAGCTACAAGTACAACCAAGCTGGCGATTGTGATGATGAGAGGTCTTTTTTTCATTTAACTTGGGGTATTAATATGTGTCTTTTTATCTGTTTACTACACTGAATCCAACCTGAAGCGTGTTTCCATTTTCATCTACCAGCGTGAGTTTATGATTTCCTTTTTCAGGTTGCAAAGCCATTTTATGGAAATAGCGGGTTTTGCCAATATAATTGTCATTTAAATGCCAGAAAATCTGCGCATCAGCATTGGTATGTGCTGCTTCAAAAATGGCTTCTGAAAGCTCGCCGTCAAGGTCTTTGGGAATAAAGATCTGTGCATCGGCAATTCTGGGATAAAGTAACGCCATCGGATTCATATCATGCTCAGAATCACATCCATAGGCAACGGGAGGAAGTTCTCTGTAAAAAGGATTTTTTCTTTTGAAAAACCATTCCATAGCCGGGGGAAGCACGAACCACGACTCGGTGAGGATTTCATTTACTTCCATGCATTTATCTGTGACTCTATGGGTTTTCTCCGGATTAAGGTGTATAAGCCTGTGATAGGGGCATGCACGTGTATCGAGGCCTCTTACCGGAATCCATGTTGAATCAACTGATGAGCAAAATGCAGAGGCTCTGTGCCCGCTGTGATTGCAAACAGCTACTTTAACCAAATCATCAAAGGGTCTATCAAACCAGGGTGAAGTGGGTAGCAGTCCAAAAATATCAAATAAAATGGGTGCAGCAGCCGAAACGCCGGTAAGATCAGGCCGGCCTTCTCCGCTGGCATTTCCTACCCAAACAGCTACAACATATTTTGGATTCAAACCGATAGCCCAGGCATCTCGGTGCCCGAAGCTCGTTCCTGTTTTCCATGCCACAGAACGTGAAGAAGAGAAATATTGCCAGCCGGCCAGTTCATCAGGCCTTGCAACTTCTTTCATAGCTTCAAAACAGAAATAGATGGATGAGGCATTTAATACCGAATGATCTGTTAATATGACATCTTCTTTTGAGAAAGTTTTAGGGTTATAAATAGGCGGGGTATAATTTTTTTTGTCATACATGCTGTTAAACCTGCCATAATTATTCAGTGTCCTGGCCATACCGGCATATACCCCTGCCAAATCCCATAAGGTAGCTTCGGCGCCACCTAATATCAAAGAGAGCCCATAATCCTCAGCTGTTCTGTTGATTGTGGTAAGGCCAAGATTTCTCAATTTAAAATGAAAATGCTCAACTCCATATTGTTGCAGAAGCCTGACTGCCGGAACGTTTAATGACCTTGCAACAGCCCGTGATGCCGGTACTGCTCCGTCATATTCAGGATGAAAATTTCTGGGAGTGTAACCTCCGATTTGGGTGGGGATATCCGGCACCAGTGTGCGGGGTAATAGCTGTCCGTCATTCAGCATGGAGGCATACAAAAAAGGTTTAAGTATGCTTCCTGTGCTGCGTGGAGCTGTTATCACATCCACATGATTGCCAAAACGTTCTCCGGGTGTATTCCCAATATAAACCAGGGCTTCATTGGTTTCTATATCCAGTAGAAGCACTGCAGCATTGTGAATATGATTTCCTGAAAGTCTGCTATGGTGTCTTTCAAGCACCTCCATGGCTTGTTGCTGCAAAACAGGATTAAGTGTTGTGACAATGATTTCACCCCTTTTCCCTTCTGAAAGCACACGGGTGAGCAAATGGGGAGCTAACCTTGGTAGTGGCATGGGCCTCGCTGGCAATGGCTCCAGCAGTGACAACTGCCAGGTTAAACTGTCAATGGTGCCGTTTTTATAAAGTTGTTCCAGAAGTCTGTCGCGCTTGCGGCGCAGTTCATCAGGGTTCCTTCCGGGGAAAACCAGTGCAGGAGCATTGGGCAATACCGCCAATGCTGCCGATTCAGCCCAACTGAGATCGTGGGGCGAACGTCCGTAGTAACGCCATGCAGCAGCATCCAGTCCGACCACATTTCCCCCAAACGGTGCATTGGATGTATAAAGTGCTAGTATCTCTTTTTTACTGTTGCCTGTTTCGAGCCGAAGTGTCAAAACAGCTTCAATGATTTTTTCAAATAATGTACGGCTTTTCCCCTTGCGATACAGTCTTACTGTCTGCATACTGATTGTGCTGCCGCCTTGTATGATACGCCGGGCCTTGATATTATTCCAGGCAGCCCTTAATATGGAGAAAGGATTAATGCCCGGATGACGATAAAAATGCCGGTCTTCAAATGTGAGGATACATTGCTCAAAACGATATGGTATATTATTGTTGGGTGGAAACCGGTATTGCTCATCTGCAGCAATGGTAGCCGCAAGCAGTGAGCCATCCTGCGATATCAAAACCGTGCAAACGGGATCATTGAATGCAGGTTTTGGCAGGACAAGAAAAGCAAAACCAAGCAATAAAATGATAAATAAAACCAATAACGATATTTTGCCTTTTTTTGATGTTTTTAAAGGAAAAGGCCGATTTACCAGAAAAGGGATTTTTCGGGATGAAGTATTATGATAATTATTCCCCAATTAAATTGAAATGCTTTTTTGTGGCTAAAAATTTGGAAACTCTGAAATCTGAATTTCCCTGTCTTCAAATATATGAGGATTTGTTTTATAATAATGAATATTGTAAAAAAATAATCTGATATTATTTCACCACAACCCTCGGTATATCCGCAGGTATTCTTGTAAGGGTCTGGTAA
>REDJ01000124.1 GCA_007693555.1 Bacteroidota bacterium | reverse complement strand
AGGCAATGAAAACTAATAGAAAAACTATAACAAATAATATAGGTTTATTCATTGTCTCAATTAAAAATACCGCCAACTAGTTTATATCAACAAATATAAACCGCTTTTGTGGTTTTTAAAAAACATATTGGTTCTTTTAATTGGTATCAACTCATTTACACCCCAAACAGATACCACTTCCCCCAATACTTCCCAAAAAGTTATCAACGAAAAATCAATATTTATAAACATTTGGGGTTGGTAATCAGGCTGTTGGTAACGGATAATGGGTAATGAGTAACGGGTGAAAGAGTGGAATACAGCGCCACGCCGGGGTATTGGTATGGAAAGGGTTACTAAACCCACTGGCATATTTTTATGAAGATAGGTTTAGGGAAATGACATGTTTAACTGAACATTCTCAGTTTATTTCATCCAATGCTTTACCCGTTACGGCCTTTATAATATCAAGACCCTTAATATTGGCCTTTGCTGCTTTGTCAAAGGGTATATCATATCCTAAGTGTTTTGCTGCCACCAATCCGTGGACTACATTTTCTATGTCTCCCCCGCCCAGGTATAGAGCTTGTAACTGTTTGGAGGTTACAGTTATGCCGCCTTTTTTCGCTATAATTAATCCATTGATTACGTTTTCAGCCGGTATTTTTCTCCAACGCAATAATAGTATCTCTCCAATATTTATATCCACTCCTGTTACTATTGCAGAAAACCATGGCCCGGTTGGAATCACATAAATTAAGAGAAGAAAAATGATAAACCCGGCAATGATTATGATGGAAACAGGGTTTATCTGGTTTGTGGAATTTAATATGACGTCCATTTGAATTGGTTTAGTTTATGAAAATCTTGATTGCATTTATATAAGGCAGAACTATTTATTTTACTTTTCATCAATACATATAGTTATAAGACCAAAGGTGATTTCTTTAATCTTGAATCAAATTTAAAGTGTTTTCTTTCTACTATTCTGACTCTTGAATACTCAGGGTGTCTGCAATTTAATATGTAATTATGGGAGCTATGAATTATGCAACTGGGCACTTTAAGTGCTATGGTTTTTCCTTCTTTAATCCACTTTTTTCCGATTTCTGATAAAATTACCGGAGCAGGATATACATTCCAGTTTTCCGGCAAATCTGCAATTTCTATTTTGGTTATAGATTCATCGGGTATCTCAAGAGTGAGAATATCCAGTTCTGGTATCAATAACGGCGGGGTGTGGACCAGTGTTTCCAGGAGGGCAATTTCCTTATTTTCACCGGTATATAATACCGGTATTCCTTTTTTGTTCCAGCGTCCGCCAAACATTGCAGCTCCGTATCCACTCAGGTCACCTGCATGCTTCCTGGATGTGATTCTAAAAACATGCATACCTTAACTGTAAACTCCGTATTCAATTCTTCCAAGAACATCTTTTACTTTTGAAACACCACCTGGTATTTCTATCAGTTCTTTTGGCTCTAACCCACCTAAAGCTTCATTTGGCAGATTCAACCACTTGAAGAAATCATCTCTGTTTTCAAATACCTCTTCTCCGTATAAGAACAGGTCTGCAATTTCAAATAGTTTAACTGAGAAATTTCTTTCTAATTTTTTGTTTGCTTTTGTCCATCGATACAGAGTAGGTTCAGAAATATTTAAAAGTTCAGCAACAGTATTCTTCGTTAGATTAAAATACTTGCTGAAATTTAATATCATCCTGACGCTTATACCTTCATTGGCAAGTATGATAAAATCAAACGGGCTTTGAATATTCGCCGGCACATCTTCTCTTCCGAGTATTTCTGAAAGTTTCAGGTAATGCCTGGTTGTTATTTCTTTTTCTTCTATCATTTGATAAAATATTTTATTACATGAACGAAGATAGTAAAAATTTACTTCAGTGGCAATTAATTTAGTTAAATAAATGGGTTGGGTTGAAGAGTTTATTTATGGGCTACGATTATCGCCAGACTCCATTTTATACTGTCAAATACCTCAATAGGATCTCCGGTAAACACATAATCTGTGTTTATTTGAAAGGTTAATTTAGCCGGTGTCTCATGTTAAGTTAATTCACCCATTCACCGGTGTCTTTATCAATGGGCAATTCTGCGGCTTTTGACAGCTTTGATGGTCCATAAAGTGAAACCACCAAAACAGTAATTACCAAAACCAGCAAGGCATAAACAAAGAAAGCCTGAACTTCGAGTATATTCATTGCAACATTCATCATCAGATGAAAAAGTGTTACAATTACCATGCTTCCTCTTGAATTGTTACAAGCCCAGGTAATAATTACTGTGTAAGACATGACAAGTATTGCATAGGCTGCAAAAGGAATTTTTTCATAACCCAGACCTGCAAACCACATGGGAAGATGCCACATGGTCCAGATTACTCCAAGAACCAGGCTGGCGCATAAGGCGCTCATTTTCATCTGAAGCCGTGGCAGGGCAAATCCACGCCAGCCAAGTTCTTCTCCCGTGGCACCTGTAATGGTAGATATGATCAGAAGAGCCAGCATACTCATGGGGTCAAAAACGATTTCCGAAACCGGGTTAACCCCATATAGCAACTTGTAGATAAACATACTGAGCACTGCAAAAACCACTGGAGTAATTGCAACCAGGTACCAGAAAACAGGTACCTTGAATTTGAGCCATCCTTTCAGCAATTGCCTGATGCCCCCCTTCTGCTTCAAAACGAAAGCAATCACCAGAAAGGCAGCAATATTAGGGAACCAGGACCCCAGGATAAGAAAAGGTTCAAAAGGGATATCGGGCGAGACCCATCCATGGTTTTGAGCAATAAATAACCCCATCAGGCCCCACGCCAAAAAGTAGGACAAAAGGAAAAAAATGACAAGGGGCTTGTTGTTTGAACGTTTTGTTTCCATAATCCAAATCATTTAAAATTTTTCTTTGTTTTTTGTATATACTTTTTCCAACATGATAACAGAAAAATGGCACCAATAATCAGGAATAAAAATTCGTGGAGCCAGAAACGTGTCTGGAAAACATCAGTTTCCATAATAATTGTCGGGAATACCGGGATAAAGGCATTAATTGTTCCATGGGCTATCACTGCGGAAAGGGGTCTTCCTCCGGAAGCTTTCATGATCCAGGAGTAAAAGAATGACATACCAATACAACCAGCAAGGAATGGTAAGAAAGGCAGGAATTCCTGCATGTGTCCGGAAACAAAATAGAGTGGTACATGCCAAAAAGCCCAGAAAAACCCAAGTATGATATTACCAAACCACAGACCATACTTTGTTTCAAGGATGGGTAAAATGTATCCGCGCCAGCCGATTTCTTCCTGACCGCCACCCAGAAATACCATTATCAGCCAATAGACGGGAAAGACATAAATGCCGGGCAGCAGCATAAGAAGCCTTTCTTGCCCGAAGAGCTCAGGAATATACCACACGATGATGTTTGCCAATGGGATAATCAGAAAAATGGCTGCCCAAACTTTCCAGCCAAATCGTAAATTCAGAAATGATCTTGCAAACGCTTTTAATCCTTCACGGCCGCTTTCATTGTAAACGCAAAACAGAGCGCCAACGGCAGGACCAAATGCCCCAGGCATCAGTACCGGAAATGAGATGGCTGCATGTAAATCTTCATTCATTGAGTATAAACCCATACCTTCCAATACAAATGGCGCCCATAAAATCCACGACCATAAGTATGTAATCAGAAAAAACTGAAATGGTTTTGCTGTTTTCATATAATTTTCTCCTTAAGTTATTGTCATTTTTATGAGAATAAAATAATTATAGTTGCATACTATACTCAAGCCCGTTGCATAATTGCAGCTTCTTCAGGATACCGGATCATACAGTATTGTTTGATTTCAGTACTGGGATGAGTAATAGTTTTCACCAGGGTAAATCCAAAATGTTCATATAACCCAACATTTGAAGGATTATGTGTTTCAAGTACTACCGGAATTTGATTTTGGCCGGCATATGTCAATACGGGAGTTATAAGCCTGCGAAAGGCACCGCTTCCCCTCAACGCTTTGTCAACAGCAATAACCTTTAACCTGTAATGCCTGCCATTGACATGATCTTTGTACCAGCTCAGGTTTAATACCTTGCCCACTTTCTGCATGTTGTTCACCATCCTTTTCATGTTTTTCAACCCCAGACAGGTAAAGGTTTTTATTACTATTTTCATATATAGCATTCGCTCAAGAAGCCTATTCTCTTGAATACTATCGTACCCGATGAGAAATGCGCGTGGATCATCATCCAGGATCATGAGACTCTTTGTTTGAAAAGCATACGAGCTGTGTAATAAGGTATGAGCCATAAACAATTTTTCAGGTTCCTTGATCCCCTCCATCATGGCCATACTGCCAGGGTCTTCCTTAAAACTGTCGGTCATAACGGTGGCAACAGTCTGAATAATCTGGTTATAATTGTTTTCCATCTTTAGTTCCTCCTAATTTTAATATTCTGAAGCAAAACTAAAGTATGTGAAGATGAATCGATTTGACCTATGTCAATTACGATGCTTTTTTCTTATGCGGGAGAGTCGTTCTTTAGAAATACCAAGGTAAGAAGCGATATATTGTAAGGGAATTTTTGCTACTTCATCAGGTTGTCGGGACAAAAGATTTTGATAAATTTCTTCAGCAGTCAAAATTCGATGCTCAATAATGCGGCTGATCAGGACTTCAACATAATGGCTCAGGAGAAGAGTTAAGAAATCTTTAAATTCAGGTTTTTGGATGATAAGTTTATCAATATCACTCTTTTTTATCCTGATTATGACCCCATCGGAAAGCGCTTCAATAATATCAAGGCTGGGCAGGTCATTAAAAAATGCATACGGACAAGTATCCACATCACCACTAAAGGCAAACCCAATTGTTACTTCCTTATCTTCAATCCAACGAAAAGCTCTGAAAGCACCGCTTTCAATAAAAAACAGGAAGTCGCAGGATTGGCCTTCAGTAAGAATTAGATCACCTTTGCTGACACTTTCCCACTTTCCTGTACTTAAAATCAATCGTAATGCCGCGGCAACTACCGAGTCCTGAATTATTGCAATATTAGGATTAATATACATCTAAAAAAGCATTACGTTTCTCAAATATACAAAGCAGATTGAAAAAATTCCAAAAAAACTGATCGTGTGCTTTTTTACTTTATGGTGACTGACTTTTTCTGAAAAGATATTTCTGATTTTTTTATAGGTTGAAAAGTTGAAGTGTTATGGTTAAGATTGAGGTTGTAGCGAAGCGAAGTTGAATGCATTGAAATACTCCGGTATTCGGCCGGTAAGGGATACTAAACCCACTGTCAATTATTCATGAAGATCGGATTCAAAATTATGACACACTTAACTGAACATTCCTGATAAAAATCAGATAATAGTTTTTTGTACCAATCTAACTGTACTATCTATTCTGTTCAATAAAATATTTATTCCTTGTTCTTTAAAATATTCATCAACCGCCTTTCTACATCCTTCCCAATGACCATAATCGTCTATCAATAAAATACCATTTAATACCAGCTTAGGATATAAAAATTGCAATTCATGCTTTGTTGACTCATACCAATCAGTATCTAAATGAAGTAATGATATATCTTCTTTTGGCGAGTTTTCAGGAATTGTATTTTCAACCTTTCCTTTTATATAAATAATATTCTCTTCCGGATAATTAGTCAGCATCATGTTATTTTTAACATCTGCCAGGTCGGCTAAACACCAGACAGATTTTTCCTTATTATTTTCGTTTTCTTTTAATAATACAAATGCATGATTACCTCTGAAATCTATGTCATGTTGAGAAGGTGCAGACATGCCCTCAAAAGTATCAAACAAATATATTTTTTTATCAAATATATTACGATTGCTAAGCATTTTTGCAATCAACATGGCGCTTCCTCCACGCCAAACCCCACAAATAACAATTGAACCTTGTATGTTATTTCCAAGTATATAACCAACTGAATTATATAAAGCATACAAGGGCTCAACAGAGGTCATTGTATAGGGTTCACATAAATTATATATTTCCCAGAATTCAGATTCTTTTATATCCGCATATGGATTATTCTCTTTATCAATGTTTTTTATAGAATACCCCAGTTTTGCAAAAAGTCCTTTTAATATTTGTTTCATTTTTATGGTTGGTTCGTCTGATGTAAAGTTCAATATTTTTTATCTTTTTTTTTGTGTGTTATTAAGTTTTTTTTATAACGAAAGTAAGGGATACCTGCCGGTTAACCTACCGGTGGTGGGCAGTCAGGGATTTATTCCGCTTCGCTACATGAGGGCTTCGCCGTTGCGGGCTATCCCGCATCCTATATACACGGGACAGACTCTACGGGATAAAACTACCACCATGCCCCGTCCAACTGCGGTATTGGCTATACCATGTCATACCCTGGATTTAGTCATCTTCATCTAATTCAAATATTCCATTGACGCTCATATTAAATACTTTGGATATTTTTAAAGCAAGAATTGCAGATGGTACATATCTGTTATTCTCAATGGAGTTTATTGTTTGCCTGGAAACTCCGATTCTATTTGCTAATTCTTCCTGGGTTAACCCGTTAATAGCTCTTTGTATTTTTATTTTGTTTTTCACTACCGGTTTTTTTTCATTATATACAGCATTATGAAATAAAAAAGAAACATCGAAATTAACAGTTGCGTGGCTCCAATGTCAAATAAAAAGTTGCCACCAAAAAGCAAGCTTATTAATGGTTCGAAAATAACAAATACTACTCCATAAATAAAGGAACCCGCCAAGGCCTTTAACCTGATTTTTAATGTTAGTTCATCTTCTGTTTTGTTCCTTGTTAGTGCCAATAATAATAAAGATATCAATATCCCTGATTCAAAGAGTGTTCCGGCAAGTCCTTTGTCAATGGATAATATTTTTGAAACAGACAATGCCGCCCATAAAACACTTAACAGCAATATAGTAAAACCAATTTTCTTAAAAATTGCAGGAAGTAACCTTAGATCGTTTTGGGATTTGTTCATTTTTAAAATCATTAAATGTAAAACATGACTTACTTTTTGACAAATGTACTTTACATTCTTATGGTTTGCAAATTTTGTTTCAGAATTTTTAAAATGCTGGAGCTGAACCACCGCCGTACAATCTGCTGCTGCAGGTTCCAACTCCCCCTTCCAGGGTTCGGGGGGTATTTGGATAACCACGGATGCAGGGTTAGTGAGCCGGTGTTAAGGTTGAGGCTGAAGCGGAACCATCAAAGCACAATCTGCTGCTGCAGGTTCCAACTCCCCCTTTCGGGGGGTATATGGATAACCACGGATGCAGGGATAGATTAAGATTAAGGAAAATGACACACTAAACTGAACAGTCCCGGGTTTTGCCCCGGTAAAGTTATATTAACCATCTCAAAACCTGATAATAATGTGTACCTTTGCAGCTCTTCTCAAATTTATTTTTTATCAAACAATCCTATTGATTTTTTATGATTACTGTTTCTGAGCTGGGTATACAATTCGGCAAGCGTGTTTTGTTTCAGGATGTGAATATGAAGTTCACACCGGGCAATTGCTACGGCATAATAGGCGCCAATGGTGCGGGCAAGTCCACTTTTCTTAAAATGTTAAGTGGCGATATGGAATATACAAGAGGTCGTGTGGCACCGGGTGCAGGCGAGCGTCTTTCGGTTTTGCGTCAGGACCATTCAAAATATAACGAGTGCACGGTTCTCGATACGGTACTTATGGGGCACACCCACCTTTGGGAGGTTATGAATGAAAAGAATACGGTTTATTCCAAAGCTGATTTTTCAGAAGAGGACGGACTGAGGGCATCGGAGCTGGAAGGGCAATTTGTTGATATGGATGGCTGGGATGCCGAAAGCAATGCAGCTAACCTGCTTAGCGGACTGGGAGTTAAGGAAAACCTGCACCACAAACTCATGAGCGAACTTGAAGGAAAAGAAAAGGTTAAGGTTCTGCTGGCACAGGCCCTTTTTGGTAAACCGGATAATTTGCTGCTGGATGAGCCCACCAACGACCTTGACCTTGACACCGTAAACTGGCTGGAAAACTATCTTGCCAATTTTGAAAATACGGTTTTGGTGGTGTCGCACGACCGGCACTTTCTTGACTCCATATGTACACATATTGTGGATATTGACTTCAACAAAATTCAGATGTTCGCCGGAAACTATACCTTCTGGTACGAATCCAGCCAGCTTGCCCTGCGGCAGCAAATGGCTCATAACAAAAAGGCAGAAGACCGGAAGAAAGAATTACAGGAATTTATTGCACGCTTCAGTGCCAACGCGTCAAAGTCGAAACAGACCACCAGTCGTAAAAAGATGATTGAAAAGCTAAACATTGAAGAAATAAAACCTTCAACCCGTAAGTACCCGGGCATCATTTTTACTCCGGAACGCGAACCCGGAAACCACATCCTTGAAGTAAGCAAATTAAAGAAAAGCATAAACGGAAACCTTGTTTTCAACAACCTTAGTTTTACCCTTCAAAAAGACGATAAGGTTGCATTCCTCTCAAGAGATACCCGTGCCATGACGGCAATGTTTAAAATCCTGAAAGGGCATGATACGGCCGATGGCGGTACTTTTACGTGGGGGCAGACTATTCTCAAAGCTTATCTCCCACTTGAGTACGATCATCTTTTTAATAATGATCTTACCCTGGTTGATTGGCTGGCACAGTATACCGAAGATACCACCGAGCTCTACCTGCGGGGGTTCCTGGGTAAAATGCTTTTTTCGGGAGAGGACATTTATAAAAAGGCCAATGTGCTTTCGGGAGGCGAAAAGGTTCGTTGTATGATTGCCCGTATGATGGTGCGTAATGCCAACGTAATGCTTCTTGACAATCCCACCAATCATCTCGACCTGGAATCCATTCAGGCATTCAACAATACGCTTATTAAGTTTAAAGGCAATATTCTCATGTCGTCGCACGACCAGAAATTTATCCAGACCGTATGCAACCGCATTATTGAAATCGGGCCCAAAGGCATGATAGACAAGCAGATGGACTACGATGAATACATTAATGACGACAGGCTGAGAGAGCAGAGAAACCGGCTTTACTTAGATTGATTCATTGGAATTCAAATCATTTCATCGCTCACCGGCCAACCGGGGATCAGCACAATGGGTCTGGCTGATTAAGATTAAAATTTTAAACCAATACGAATGTTAGGGGTAGAAATATTAAGCGTTGTCGAGGGATAAAGAAACGGTTAAAGGTATTATAAGTCCGAATGAAGAGCCTGCATCCAGCCCAACAGAATAGTTGTGAATTGCATGGTCGAAGCCAAAATACAAGCCTTGTGTAATTGGGTCGAAACCAACGTTGTATGTGCTTTTCTTATCAGTTTGTGCTGAAATTGAAATGGTGAATAAAAAACATGTACTAAATAACAATATAATTTTTTGTTTCATGGGTTTATGATGTTATGAAATTGGTTAAGGGTGATGGTAATGTTGAGGCTGGCCAAAGATAGTAAACCCACTGGTAATTTTCTATTCATGAACTTCGAAAAGATCGTCCGACAGATATCGCAGCCCTGAATCACAAAGCAATGTCACCACTCTCTTTCCTTTGCCCAGACGCTTTGCAATTCGCATGGCAACAGCCACGTTGGCGCCAGAGCTCATTCCTGCAAACAATCCTTCCTTGCGCGCGAGCTCACGGGTGGTCTTGAAGGCTTCTTCGTCAGTAACGGCTTCAATCTCATCGATGAGGTCGAGACGGGCAGTCTCCGGCACAAATCCAATCCCGATCCCTTCAATACGATGTCCGCCTGTGGGTCCGCCGGAGAGGTTTCTCGATGCAGCGGGCTCAACAGCCACAATCAGTGGTTTGGATTCCCGGTTTTTATCCTTAAGCACTGCTCCTACCCCCGAAATACATCCACCGGTGCCAACACCCATCACAAAGGCATCTACAGGACCTTCTTTCAGTAGTTCATGACCCAGATATTCGTAGCCTGCAGCATTGGCCTGATTTCCGAACTGGTTAGTCCAGTAAGTGTTCCCTTCACTTACCAGCTCATGAACACGGGCAATGGAACGTTCAACCAGCTCTGGTGTGATACCTTTTCCATGGCTGGGCATAATTTCCAGCTCAGCACCCAACGCTGCCATGGTCCTTCGTTTTTCAATGGAGATGGAATCTGTTGTAACAAAATGTACTTCATAGCCCTTGGGGCCGCAAACCATGGCAAGAGAGCTGCCGGTGCTGCCTCCGGTAACTTCCACAACCCGCATTCCTGGTTTTAATTCACCACTTCTTTCGGCAGCCTCTATCATACCAAGGGCCATCCGGTCTTTCATGCTGCCGGTGGGATTGGCTCCCTCCCATTTTACCCAGATCTCTGCGCTATCTGGTGCCGGCATATGCCGTAGCTTTACCAGTGGAGTGTTTCCAATAGCCCTATGTATATTATGCTGCATGTTCTGTTGATGTTTTAAGGGTTTCTTTTTAGTTGACATTGCAAATGTAGGAGCAATCAAAGCAAAAGATCCTGCACCAGCGAGTTTCAGAAAACTTCTGCGAGATCTGTTTTCCGGTATTTTTCTATGTCCTAGTATACTTTAAGAATTTTGGTTTTGACTATATTCGATTTTTACCTGCATTCTTTATCCGGGTTAAATTTTGCCGACCAGGCAAAAAGCATAATTATTCTGTATGCCAGTTGTCCATATGCTGAGCATGTGAATTCAGATAGGCACCTTCTTTATAAAATTTATCATAAAAATCAGTGTCGATGTGGTGTGCCTGAACAAACCCCGGCATCATAACAGTGCTGCGTATGCCCGGGAATTTGCCGTATTTATCAAAAATGTACTGAGCTGTTTCAC
>REDJ01000132.1 GCA_007693555.1 Bacteroidota bacterium | reverse complement strand
AAAAAATGGTGCCCAGGACAAGACTCGAACTTGCACGAGCTTGCGCTCACTACCCCCTCAAAGTAGCGTGTCTACCAATTTCACCACCTGGGCATCTATCAGATTTTCACTGGAAAAGAACGAACTTTTGTTTCTGAAAACCCTTTTTTGAAAATGTTCGGCAAAGGTAAAAAAACTTTTTATTCAACCAACAACACCCATGGCATTTTTTACCCATCCCTCA
Source organism: Bacteroidota bacterium (assembly GCA_007693555.1). Lineage (GTDB taxonomy): Bacteria > Bacteroidota > Bacteroidia > Bacteroidales > UBA7960 > SKVR01. The sequence continues at coordinate 39,365 of REDJ01000132.1, read as the reverse complement.
CAATAGTAATTTACTTCATAAACTTCATAAACTTCATAAACTTCATAAACTTATAAACCTCTCAACTTTTCAACTCTTCAACTCATTACCCGTTACCCATCACCCGTCACCCAAAACAACATCCCCCTAACCCCCTTGAAAGGGAGAATAGACCGGCATCAACTTCATAAACTCCATAAACTTCATAAACTTCATAAACTCCATAAACTCCATAAACTTCCCAACTCTTCAACTCTTCAACTTTCCAACTTTATCCGTAGTTTTGCAAAAAAAAATCAGCATGACATCACCAGCCGAAAATCCCATTCTCTCCCGCCAGGTAATTGAAATGATTACCGTGGCACATGAGTATTGTTTGTTTTTTGAGGAAGCCGAAAAATATTCAAAGCAGGAGATATTCTCCTACTACCAGAAAATTGCCCCCCTGCTCTATCTCAAAGGCTCCGTATTGCCCGCAGAACTGGAAGCCGAACCCGAATACCTCGAACGCTTCGTTACCGAAGAACAATGGGAGGCTATATTCAAAACACTCAGGGAAAAATTTGCTGAAGAAGATGTTTATTACATCCACGATCATAATTACGATACTCAGCAGGCCAGCCTGGCCGACAACATGGCCGACATATACCAGGACATGAAAGACTTTGTATTGCTCTATCAGAAAGCCCCCATGCAAAGCAAAACCTGCGCTGTAGCCGAATTACAAAAACTATTTGAAAACCACTGGGGGTTAAGGACCATTCAGGCACTGCTCAATATTCACACTAAAATCTACAGCCAAAGCATCGACCCCAGCCTGTTTGACGACGACGACCTTTCTGATTTGTAATAACTACATACTAATCAGCCGCATCGCGGCGACATTATGGTAACACACTTTGCCAGCATTACCCCCAAAGCCGCATCGCGGCCACACCATCCTCTCAGCACTTTAAGCTCATCAAATCCAAAGAAAGTTTAAAAACAACTTGGGTTCATATTTTGTTATTAACTTCGCAACCAAGCTGAAAATCCTAAAAGAATGATTATGCAACTTAAAAAGCTTTTTTACTCCGCTATAATTTCCGCAGGCATCTTAGGTTGTGCCTTTGCCGGCAAAGGATACCAGATTGATGTGCAGGTAGCCGGTGTCAGCGACACTACATCCTTCCTGGCATATCACTTCGGCAACCGCCAGTATATTCTGGATACCGTAAATGTTGACAGCGAAGGCAGGTTCCGTTTTGCAGGCGACGAACGCCTCGATCCGGGCATGTATATGGTTGTGCTACCCGGCCAGAAATTCTTTGAAATAATCGTAGACCACAATCAGCACTTCAGCGTATCTGCCGTGATGGATAACTTTGTGGAAACCATGAAGTTTGAAAATTCACCCGATAATGAAGCTTTTTACAACTACATGCGTTTTATCAGCACCATGAATGAATTAGGTGGGCCTGTCAGGGCCGAACTGCAGGACCCCGGCACCACCGAAGAACGCAAAGCCGAACTCAGAAACCTCTTGTCGGAAATCGATACCCAGGTCAAAGCCAAACAGGAAGAAATAATCGAAGCATTTCCCGATGGCCTCTTTGGACGTATTTTACTGGCACAAAGAGAACCTCCCATGCCCGAAGCACCGCTGAGAGAGGACGGCACACCCGACAATGAATTCATGTATCAAACCTATAAGCAAAACTTCTGGCATTTTATGGATTTTGCCGATGACCGGTTATTGCGTACACCAATATTCCACAGCAAACTCAATCATTTTTTTACCCGCGTGATCATTCAGATACCCGACAGCATCATCGCTGAAGCTGATCGAATTGTGGAAAAAGCACGCGCACACCCCGAAGTGTTTAAATATGTAGTGTTTTTTATTACCAATACCTTTGAGCGTTCACAGATTATGGGAATGGATGCCGTATTTGTGCATATGGTTGAGAATTACTATATGACCGGTGAAGTGGACTGGGTAACCCCCGACCAGTTGGAGCGCATTGCTGAAAGGGCTATGGCACTCAAACCCCTGCTTATTGGTAACATCGCTCCGGAAATTATCATGTTTACACCCGATCGCAAACCCCTGAGCCTCCATGATGTGGAAGCGCGGTTTACACTGCTGTATTTCTGGGATTCAGAATGCAGCCATTGCAAGCGCCAAACCCCGAAACTCAAAGAGTTTTACCAACGTCTAAACCCAAAAGGAGTGGAAATCTTTGCAGCCAATACCGAAGCCGACCGTCAGAAATGGCTCGACTATGTCAATAATAACAACCTTACATGGATTCATGTTAACGACCCGACAAATCAGTCAGGATTCCGCGATAAATATGACATATGGGCAACTCCTCTTCTATTCCTGCTGGATGAGGATAAACGTATCATCGCCAAAAGAATTACCGTAGAGCAGGCAGAAGAAATCATTCTCAGGGAAATGCAAAACTGATTTACCGGGAAGCAAAACGCTATCATTCTGATTTCCCACGCCTATGCGCAGCGTAAAATGCGGTAATGGTAATTATGCCAAAATTTACCCGTAAATTCTATGTTTAGCAAAGGCGCATAGCGCTAAAATTATGGTAGAAAGAAAAATCAGCCAATAACCTGAAAGCCGCATAGCGGCGAAATTTTTTTAATGCATTTCATCTCATTGGGCTCCGTTCTCCCCCTTTCAGGGGGATGGGGGGTTTTGTATCTCCCAAACCCGACCCCAAAGAATTCACCCCTTACCTATGCTCCTCCCTTAGCAGGTCCATAATGGTTTTTACAGGGTTAAAGGTGATAAGTGGTACTTCCACAAAAATTGTGGTCCAGCCCGCCATGGCTCCATTCCACAAACCGGGTAGCTCCTGGGCTTTTAAATCTTTGCCATCCTTGCTTTTCAAACTGATAAAGCCGGTTTCAGGATCAACATAATCCTTCAGATCAAAGGCATTGCCCTTGCGGTCTTTCAGTGCGCATACAAGATCAACCGGGTTAAAGTGGGTAGCCTGCTCAAAAATTTCCCGCTGAGATTTATTTTCATGATCTACCTGCGATGATTCCACAATCTGAAGTGAACGCCCCCCGGTTTTCAAATCTTCTGTCCAAAATGGCCCGCCACCCGGCTCACCAACATTCTTAACCATACCACAAACACGAAGGGGCCTGTTCAGAATTTTTCGTAACATTTCGGTACCCTTTTCAGCCTCGTGGGGAAGCAGCTTTTTATCAATGCAGAGATACTCTATGGCAAAGGTGCGCGCCACAGCATATTCATCATCATAAAACTCTCCACTCTCTATTTTATCAAGAATTTTAAAAATGCTTTTTTGCAATGACAGCAGCAACCCTCCCAGGGCCTTTTTGTAACGGAAAGTTTCATCCTTCAGCCTGTCGGGCACCACATTATCAATATTTTTGATGAATACAATGTCGTTGGTAAGATCATTGAGATTTTGAATAAGAGCACCATGCCCACCGGGCCTGAAAAGAAGTGAGCCGTCGGTGTCGCGAAAAGGTTTGTTTTCTAAATCTACGGCAATGGTGTCGGTAGACGGTTTCTGTACTGAAAACTTCACTTCAAAGTTTACCCCAAATTCATCCTCGTATTGTTGGATGACATCGCCCACATGGTTAATGAAACGGCCACGGTGCTCAGCCGAAACGGTAAAATGCAGCCTGACAACGTTATCCCTGCTTCGGGCGTAATGCGCTCCCTCCACCAGGTGCTCTTCCAGGGGTGTGCGGTTGAATCCTTCGTACCTGTGAAACCGAAGCAATCCCTTGGGCAACATGGCATAGCCCAATCCTTCATCATCAAGCAGGCTATCAAGCAAAGGTAAAAAGTCTTTGCCGGCATAGCATGCATCTGCATCCGGCCCCTTTTCTTTCATAAGCCTTTGCAGGTCATTCCAGAAAGCAAAAGTTTTTATCTCCCCGAAAAATTTTTCAGCCTGTGCATCCTCTGCTGAAACCTTATCAGCAGTCATTCCGCTGCGAAGCTTTTCCCTCCACGAAAACAAATCTTTAAACATACGTGTTGCAGCTCCGCTGGCAGGTACAAATTTGAGCACATCTTTATGCGGTGCTTCCTTGTCATACAGCTCCATGTATTCCTTAAATCGCTTTTCATCAATCTGTATTATTCCATCGCCCGGAGTGGCCGGCGCAGCAAGCTTTACAAAAGGAAAACCCTTTTCAAACTTTTGTACCTGGTCTTGCACCATTTCCGTGCTGATACCCTTTTCCTTAAGCTGCCTGAGATCTTTTTCCGTAAACATAAATTTTCTTTTATAGGTTATTGTTATTTTCCCACCACAAAATCCTCATCACGAACCAGCATCAATATGGCCGAATGAGGAACGATAAAATATTTCTCCCCATTAAACTCAATCTCAAAAGCACTGTCCTGCAGAAAAACCGCCAAATCGCCTTCAGCAGCCTGTAGTGGAAAATACTTGAGATTTTCCCGGCTATCCTTCCAGGGTTCATCGCTCTCCAGAGGAGCAGGAATAGGGTAACCCGGTCCACATTTTATAACATATCCACTCTGTATTTTACGCTTCTCCTCCACACCGGGAGGCAGATACAATCCGCCTTTGGTGCGCTGGGTGGCACTCTTGGGTTTGATGAGCACCCGGTCTCCTATCAGGATAAACTTATTAAGATCTTCACCCTCAATTTTTAACAACATATAATGGCTTGGCTTAAAATGAACACTCTTCAAAACTTCACAAACCTAAGTATTTTTCATGTAAAATAAAAGACCCGCAAAATAAAACTATCAAACAGCAAAGAACCGCCAATTCCCCGACAGAAAGCAATGAAAAACAAATTAACAACCATGCTCAAAACAAAAAAATACACTTAAACGTTAGCATAATGACACCAAAAATGCTATTTTTTTAAACATAGCAAAATCTTCATAGTATTAAAACCAAAAAAAACAATCATATGCAAAAACGACTTTTATTAATCAGCAACTCCACCAACTACGGAGAACAATACCTTGCCTATACCCGCAAATACATTAGTGAGTTTCTGGGTAAAGATGTTCGCAACGTAGCTTTCGTTCCCTATGCCGCTGTCGACATCTCCTGGGTGGAGTATACCAACCAGGTGAGCGAAGTATTTTCCGAACTGGGCTATACGCTGAAATCCACCGAAGATGTGCAAGGTGCAAAAAAAGTAATTGAAGATGCCGATGCCATAGTTGTTGGTGGGGGAAATACATTTCACCTCATCCATTATATGCACGAAAAGGGTATAATGGATGTCATCAGACAAAAAGTGGAAAACAGCACACCCTTCATCGGCTGGAGCGCCGGAAGCAATGTAGCCTGCCCCACCATCAAAACTACAAATGATATGCCCGTAATTCAACCTGTGAGTTTTGAAGGACTGTCGCTCATACCGTTTCAAATCAATCCACATTATACCGATGGGCGTGTCCCCAACCATAACGGGGAATCGCGCGAAGATAGAATAAGGGAATTCCTTGAACTCAATCCTGACATGACCGTTGTGGGCCTCAAAGAGGGCACAATGCTGCGAATTGAAGGAGATATGGTTAAACTGCTGGGCAACAAAACATTGAAAGTGTTTCGCAAAGACCAGCCCACCCTTGAATACGACCCCAGCACTTCGCTTGATTTTATTCTGAAATAATAACAGGAAAAGTTCTGCTTTCAGCCCCATACTTGCTATATTTGTATAGTACGGGGTTGTTTCTTTTTGTAAAAAACCTTTTCCTATGACTATAAATCAAGAGCAATATCCGGATAATGCCCTGGTGGATGGCCCGCTTCGCATCGAATCACTGCAGGCCATTCATGGTGCAGGATATTACAGTGCCGGACCTGTCATTATTTTGCAATTAAACCTGGGAGATTATGGCGAAGTATTTACCAATAAAATTCCGGGTTTTGCTGAGAAACTTAAAAATACACTTCCAACTCTTGAAGAGCATAAATGCAGTGAAGGTGAATCCGGTGGGTTTTTCAAAAGAATAATAGAAGGAACGCTGTTGGGGCATGTAGCAGAGCATATCGTCATAGAGCTTCAGGCATTGGCAGGCATGAATGTAAACTTCGGCAAAACAAAAAGTACCGGCAAAAAAGGAATTTATAATGTCATATTCCGGTTTATTAATGAAAATGCGGGCTTCTATACCGCCAGGGCTTCCGTTAACCTGCTCAATCAAATACTCACCGGGAAAGAACCGGATGACATAGATCAAATCACCGGAAATCTAAGCTATATATACGAAAAAGAGATGATGAGCACCGGTATTGCCGCAATTAAAGAAGAGGCAGATATGCGCAACATCCCTGTAATTCCACTTCAAACCTGCAATCTTGTTCAGTTTGGTACAGGGAAGTATCAGAAACGTATACGTGGCACTGTAACCTCCCAAACCCCTCTCATTGGAGCAGAAAACACCCGTAACAAATATCTCAACACACTCATGCTGTCCAACGCCGGAATTCCCGCACCCGAAACCCTGAAAACAGAAGATATTGAGGAGGTAGTATCTTTCTGGAAATCTCAGCGAAAGCCTGTTACCTTAAAATCCCCTGCCCGGCTTGATGAAGCTTCACTATTTCCGGGTATCAATCATGAAGATGTTTTAAAAGAAGCTTTTATCCGGTGTAAAGCACACGATGATGAGGTTTTGGTACAGGAGCAGATACCCGGGATGAGTTACCGCATTCTGGTCATCAATAACAGGTTTGTTGCCGCCACACTTTTGCAAAACCCGGAAGTTGTCGGAAACGGAAAAGATACCATTGCCAGACTTATTGAAAAACTGAACAAAGAGCAAAACAGACAGTCAGTAAAAAGGGCTGGATTGAAAATACTGCAACCTGATGATGCCATGCTCGAAGTTCTGTCATTCTATGGTTATACACTCGATGACGTACCCGAGAAAGGTAAAAAAATATTGCTCAGTCATTACCCCAGTGCTAAAAATGGTGCACTTACCACCGATGTTACCGGTGAGGTACATCCCCAAAACCAACAAATTGCCGAAAGGGCAGCCAGGATAAGCGGGCTGGATGTGGCAGGGGTCAACATCGTATGTCCTGATATCAGCAAACCCATTGAAGACACACAGGGTGCTGTGGTTGATATAATACCCGGGCAAGACTTTCAGATGTATTTAAACCCCTGGCAGGGGAAGCGAAGAGATGTGGCAGCCCCTTTTCTCGATATGCTTTTCCCTGAAAATGCTCCTTTCAGAATAACCGTTATATCTGTCACCGGCTCAGCAGGTAAATCCGTATGTGCATACCTGGTCAACTTCATGCTGGAAAAAGAAGGATATAAAACCGGCCTGGCACATTCCGATGGAATTTATATCGACGGTCATCGCATCATTCGTGAAGATATGGCCAATCATCACGCTGCACAGCTAATCCTCAAGGACCCCGGCGTGGACTGTGCTGTACTCGAAACTTCTGCCGAAAGCATAATGAGCGAAGGACTGGGATATGATTTTGCTGATGTAGGTATTGTGCTCAATGTCCATCCACAGCATCTTTACCTCGACAGTATCCACAATACCGATGACCTCGCCCATGCCAAATCGGTGGTAGCTGAAGAGGTTTACCGCGATGGCTACAGCATTCTCAATGCCGACGAACCTCTTATCTTATCCATGAGAGAAAGGATTTACAGCAAACCCATACTATTTACAAAAAAAACTGATAATCCCGAATTTAAAAAGCACTGTCTGAAAGGAGGAATGGGTGCAGGCGTGGAAAACAATGAAATTTTTCTCTGGACACATGGAGGAAAAAACTGCATTGCCAGGCTCAGTGATATCCCCTTATGGGGTAATGGGAAAAATGACATCCTACTCGAATCCATACTTGCTGCAATTTGTACTGCCGCTGCTATGGACCTGCATCCCGAACGGATCAGCCACCTGCTTAAAGCTTTTAAGCCCGATTCATCAAGCCTGCACGGACGGCTTATGACCATATACCCCAATCAAAATACAGTAATCATTGATAAACCGGCAGGACCCATTGCCCTTAAAAACCTCAAAAACAAACTGGCTGATAATAAAGACAATTATGAAATATTCACCGACCTTAGTGGCAATATACCCGATGATTTCTGGCTGCATTTTTCCAATGTTTTCAAAAAAGAAAATATAAGAGTAAACCTGTTTTTCTCACAAAATGATTTTCAGAACTCCGGTTCTCCCTTCATTGCAGATGCTCAAAACTCAGCTATAATCCCACTCAAAAACCGTTATCAAAAACCAAAAATCTTTCATGATAAAATGGATGAAAAATCCATTGTCGATACCATAAAAAACCAAATGAATAGAAACACCGGCAAAAATTTTGAGTTCAGGTATTTTAAAAATGCCATAGAATGCATAAAAAAACTGGAAACGAATACAAAGACACATACATTCCTTCTATTTAGCTGGAATTTCCGCTATCTGCAGCAACTCATCAGTCAGAATCTTATATTTTTATAAGATGATTAAGCAGACAATTTAATTTGCATAATTTTGTTATCCCATAAACAGGGAAATTATATGATCCATAATGAGAATAAATAAAACAAAAAAATAACTTTAATTTATTCAGGCACATGAGCAATACCAGAATTATTATCGCCGGAATTTTTTTCCTTATCGTGGGAATGGGATGTAAAACCCAGCAGCCCATAAGAGTGCAGCATATCAGAAACCTGGAGGCAGGCCACACACTTCAGGGATTTTATTATGCCTTGCCAAGAACCGTTTTGAGTATCGACATTGTCGTGGTTAAAACAGAAGAAACCCCCGGTCCTTTTGCACAATATGCATCAAGGTTTCTGAGCCTTGAAAATGTAATTTCAACTCCCTCAACTATTTTCGAAATAAGAGAAGTGAAAATCAATTCTTTTGCTGAGCCTGACCCGGCCGAGTTTTACTTCGTGGAACTGGATTTGAACAAAAACCAGAAAAACCCATTCTCACTACACGCCAGTGAATCAGGCCTCATTTCAGCTGTTAATGCTCCTTTTGATGAGCAGGAGTTTCTTATGAGCATGTCTGAAACAAGAAAATACGGGTATTTCGGCACCGAGGCTACCTTCAACTACTTCCTCGAATCAGGTTTGCAGGAAAAAGTAGATACTATTATTCAATATATTCAAGTGGATACAATGACTGTAGAGCGAAGAAATCTCAGGCGCAGAATGGTGGAAAAATCCTCTGAAATAAGGGCAAGGGAAGTGGCAGATTATATCATGAAACTTCGTGAAAAGAAATTTGACCTGATCAGCGGTTTTGCAGAAATCCCATATTCAAAAGAGGCATTGCAATATATGTATGATCAAATGAAAAATCAGGAAAATGATTACCTCGAACTTTTTACCGGCATTACAACTCAAACTGTAATGAGCTATCGCTTTTACTATATACCCGAAAAGAATACCGCAGGTATACCACACACGCTTTTTTACTTTTCTGAAAAAGAGGGCGTTTTAAATGAAGAAAAAAGCGGAAGCTTTAAGCTGGAGATTGAGGCTGCAAGAAGCAATATAACCCGCCAGCTGGGAGTATTTATCATGAATCCCGAGCGTAATAAAAAAGCTGACACAGGATTCTTTTACCGCGTTCCCGAACATGCAAATATAACCGTAAGAAAAGGTACTGCCCCGCTGGCCGATTCACGCCTGCTGGTAAATCAGTATGGAATCATTACCAGCCTGCCACCCAATGACCTGAAAATTGAGTTTTATCCCAATACCGGCTCCATCAAATCAGTGGAAAAAATAAAGTAATACTCAGGAAATTTATCATGCAACCATTTTTTAAATCAAAAAAATTAATATTTACTTATGAAGCATCTAATTATAACAGGACATAGCAAAGGATTGGGTGCCGGAATTACAACGGCACTTATTGATGAAAATCATCATATACACGGAATTTCACGCACTGATAATACTGATTTGCAAAAACTTGCTGCCGCCAAAGGTTGTAAAATGAGCTTTTACTCCTGCGACCTTTCTCATACTGATACAATAGAAGCCACCATAAAGCTGGTTTTTGAGAAAATCACACCAGAAGATTGTGAAGGAGTGTATCTTATAAATAATGCAGGTGTAATTAAGCCCATCGGGCCCCTGGAAACCCTTGACCCGGCAGAAATGGACCTACATATGCGCATCAATCTGCTCGCCCCCATGTATATCATCAGAGAGTTTGTAAAGCACTTTTCATCATGGAAGACTGAGAAACGAATCCTGAATATCTCTTCAGGTGCTGCCATCAACCCTTACCATGGCTGGAGCAACTATTGCACCGGCAAAGCCGGCATTGATATGTTTACCCGATGTATTGCTACCGAGCAGGAAGACAAGGAGTTTCCAGTTAAACTCATGGCCGTGGCTCCAGGTATCATTGATACCGACATGCAAACTACCATTAGGGGTACCAGCGACGAACAGTTTATTCACAGGAAAAAATTTGTGGAATTAAAAGAAACCGGGCAACTTATTGCTCCAAACCTGGCTGGTAAAAAACTGAAAGAGCTGCTCTTTTCAAAAAATTTTAAAAACGGTGAAATCATCGATATCCGCGAACAGTATTGATTTCACGTTTTTAAATAAAGTAATTTAAAAGTGTCCGGTAAAACAACGAGATGCTTCGCTTTGCTCAGCATGACAGGCTTTCATAAAGGCCAGTGGTTTGGAGGGGATGGTGGCGGCATAGCCGCTACCATCCCCTCCAAATAACCCCTGTTAAACTCGTAGTTTCCTGTCATTCTGAGCGGAACACAGTGAAGCAAAGAACCTTTAGCTCGACGAAGTCAATCTCGTGTTAATTTAAGTAAATCATACAAAACAAAAAATAAAATAATTCAAAAGTAATACGGATAAATAATCACAAAATAACATCAGCAGTACCCTAATGGAAAAAATAGATCTTCACGAATTTGAAAGTAAGCTAAAAGTCAGAAACCTGCAAATAGAGGACTTTGACAAACTGGTGCGAATGCAGAAAATATGTTTCCCCTCAATGGAAACATGGTCAAGAGAAAATATTGAAAACCAGTTACGTATATTCCCCGATGGGCAGATTGTAATTGAAATAGATGGAATGCTGGTAGCCTCATCTTCCAGCCTTATTATTGACTCGGAAGACCTTGACCTGGAGAAAAACTGGGATGAGATTTGCGACAATGGCAACATTGGTACCCACGACCCCGAAGGTGATACCCTTTACGGGATGGAAATCATGGTGCACCCCGATTACAGGGGAATGAAACTGGCTACACGCCTCTATGAAGCACGCAAAGAGCTGGCCCGCGAACGTAATCTCATGCGTATTGTCATTGGCGGCCGCCTGCCGGGATATAAACAATACCGCGACAAGCTTACCATCAACCAGTATGTGGACCGCGTTACCAGCAAAGCTATCTTCGACCCGGTACTTACACCGCAGCTCTCCAACGGTTTTTCACTGAAAAAAGTAATCCGCGAATACCTTGATGATGACAAGGAATCCGGTGGTTTTGCCACCTACCTCGAATGGTCTAATTTTGACTACAGAGAAGAAAAAGACAGGAAGTTCCTGGCATCTCTGCCCATGCGAATCTGCGTAGTACAATACCAGATGCGACCCATCAGAAGCTTCGATGATTTTGCCGTACAATGCGAGTATTTTGTGGATGTGGCATCAGGCTACAAAAGTGACTTTGTGTTGTTTCCCGAGATTTTTACCTTGCAGTTGCTTTCTCTTTTCCCAAAGGAAAATCCCGGTACTGCAGCACGCAAAATCGGAGAGTTCACCGAACAGTACCTGGAGCTGTTCAGCGATCTTTCCCTCAAATACAATATCAATATTGTGGCAGGTTCACACTTTACTCCGGAAAATGACAAACTATACAACATTGCATACCTTTTCAAACGCAATGGAGAAATCGGCAAGCAATACAAACTCCACATTACCCCCAACGAGAAAAAATGGTGGGGAGTAGAACCCGGACGACACATTGAGGTTTTTGATACCGACAAAGGAAAAATTGCCATCCAGATTTGTTATGACATTGAATTCCCCGAACTGGCCCGCATAGCAGTGGAACGGGGCGCAAGAATGATATTTGTGCCATTCCGTGCCGACGACCGCCAGAGCTACCTCAGGGTAAGATACTGCGCCCAGGCACGATGCGTGGAAAATCAGATTTTTGTCGCTATCGCAGGTACGGTGGGCAACCTGCCGCAACTTGATAACATGGATATACAATACGCCCAATCCGGGATTTTCACCCCTTCCGATTTTTCATTCGCACGTGATGCCATTGCCGCTGAATGCACTCCCAATGTGGAAACCGTTATAATAAACGATATTGACCTGGAGCTGCTTAAAAGACACCGAAACCGTGGTAACGTTACAAACTGGAATGACCGCCGTACCGATATCTATCAAATTCAAGCCCACGACCATGATATGGACCGGCATGAACCTCATGATCCTTACTGACAAAAAGGATTATTTGTTGAGTCCACTCCGAAAAAGTATATTTTGTGATGTTAGTATCACATCCGATTTTACAATGCACTGATATTATATTAGTTGCAAACTCCCCCTCTTAGGGGACCGTGGGGTATTGTACTTTTCGGAGTGGACTCTTTATTTAGTTATATTTCTTTAATTATTTTAAGGTTTCTCAAATCAAATTAGCTGCGAATTACTTGCTAAACAAATATTTGCGGCCCAGTATATTTATTTATAAAATTTATTTTTTTTATGAATAACAGCGCAATAATTAAAGAATTTTTTCTTAATTTTAGATATACAATTCAAATATCACCTAACAAATAAATAATTGAAAAACATATATGGACAAGTTCAAAAAAATTGAGGAAAGAATTATTAGCTGGATGGCTGTGAACGGAATTTACATGTTAAGGATCAGTGTGGGGATCATCTTTTTCTGGTTCGGGTTTCAGAAGTTTTTTCCGGGTATAAGCTCAGCCGAAGATATTGCAACACGCACCATTGATGTGCTTTCGTTTGGAATTGTTCAGGCGCCCTACTCCATGCCCATTCTGGCTACATGGGAATCTTTGATCGGTCTGGGTTTTATTACAGGAAAATATTTGCGTACTACAGTAATACTGCTTTATCTGCAAATGGCGGGCACCATATTTCCTCTTTTTGTATTTCCTGATGAAACTTTCTATATGGTGCCGCTGGTACCCACAATTGAAGGTCAGTACATTCTTAAAAACATCATTCTCATAACAGCGGCCATGGTAATACTTGCCTGGGACCAGGGAAGGATCATTGCCAAAGATAAAAACGACAGAAAGAAAGTTGCTTAATTTTGCCAGTTACTTATAAAACTCCTGACATAATATCTGTACCATGAATCGTTGCCGGTAATTTCACGGGCATAGGTCCTGGGTTGAATTTCAGGGCTATGAAATGAAAGATAGGCCGCAGCTTTTTTTCCAGAATATTCCAGCAGGTCTCTTAATTCGCGCGGGTCAATACGATTTAGCTTCAATTCATCAAGTATCTGCAATACTGTATTATGCTCATTAATCGATGCATAATATTCTACCCCCGCCCTCATAAGAGCGATATTGGAAGAACCAAGGATGAAATTCTCAAGGGCTTCGTGAGCGGCTCCGTATCGCTCCAGCCGGTTTGCCTCAAAAAAGCCGGTTGTGGCAGTATACTTTTGCAGGAAGCTGTCAAATCCGGTTTGCGCACCCCTGAAATAGGCCCCGTGAGCCTCCTGCAGCAACTCCTGGTAAGTGGCAAGAAGTTTTACATGAGTAAATTTCTCTATGGAATCTGCATAATTCCAGGGGCATACATCTGATTTCTGCTGTAATTGAATAACCTGATTAAAGTTGCTATATGCCTGAATATACTGCCCGCTTCGGATTCTGCCGGGAATCAGATTCAGCAATTCCCTCATTTCCCTTTCAGCCAGTTCACATTCCTTATCCTTTATCATCTCTGTAAGACTGATAATACGCATATTGATAAGTGTATCGGTGCGAAGGTCATATTTTATTGCATATTCTGCAACCTGGTTAAGAATACTGCGTGCCTGAACCACTTCTCCCGCCCATGCCCGAAGATGGCCAAGTGAAAGATTTTCTTTTACAAACTCCATGGCCTGTTCACGGTCTGTAAGCTGTGAATAGATGATTGGATCGGTTATTACATACTCAAGCCTCATAATCTCAGCCAGTGCTTTCCTTTCGTTTGCGTCGGCAATTTTTACATCAATGTCTTCACGACAATTCAACTCAACATAGTTTACACATAGGTCTTTTGCCATTGTCAGCAATTCAGCCTCCCGGGCAAAATCATTAAAAAAATATGCAACATCTGCCTTTCTGAAGTAGCCGTCAGCTATCATTTGCAGCAACTGCATGGTTTCACCATCGTAAGCTATATAGGATGCGTTTTCATTCCTGTAACTCTTTGCATTTTCTGCATAGGTTATGGCAAAAGAATAATTTTCAGATTCATACGCTCTTCGTGCCACACGCAGATAGGACTCATACATACCGTAATGCCCCTGGGCGATACACTGGATCAATTCATCAGGACAATCCCAAAGCACTATGGAGTTACAAAAGTTTTCCAGGCTTTCAAGCTCCCCCAAAGCAAAAAGGTATCGCCCCTCTTCAATTATACCGGCAGCTCTTTCAATCTCTTTTTCAAAAATATAGGAAGCAAAACTCTGCGCATCGGGTATCCATCTTGCCGGAGGTGGCATTTTACCCATAAAACCGCTAAGCCTTTTCATGGCATCGGCAGGGCGTTGCTCATTCATTTCAAATTCTGCAAGGCAAATATGAGCGGGAATATATAAAGGGTTGTATGCCAAAACCCTCTCAAAAGCCTGCCGCGCCTTCTCAGGTTCATTATGCAACAGAAATTCCTGACCCTGCAAGTACAGCAGGCTGTCCATATGAGAGATTACAAAATTAAAATCACCACGCAACCTTGATAGTCTGTTATTTATTGCCTGAAGCTGGCCCGAAACATTTAAAGGGTCTTTATCTCTCATTTCAATCAACCGGTTAAATGGAGCATGGGCCATTCTTCCTGCCAAAGCTTCTGCTTCACACAAACGAAACTCATCTAAAATCACCTGGTCATGTGTAGCCTTATCCAGGCCTTCAATCAGTCCGTTTATTGTATTGATATTTTCTTCTGCTTTGTAATAGCTTGCCAATGCAGCAATGGTAAAATCAATTTCCTGATTGAGGCTTTCAGGGTATTTGAAATTTATACTTATGATTTCTGTCACTATTTCTTCAGGAGCTGTTTTACCATTGAACGAAAACCTTAGAACAGTATCTGTATGGCTTTTATCCTGCCAGGGCAGATATTTAAAGTGGAGGTGATGAATAGTTTCATCATCCTTTTGTCTTAACACCAATTCCATATCAACCAAAGGAGGTATCAACAATTCATCAAGTGCAAAATGTCTGTATGTAACATCACCCGCTACACGTGGATTCCTCACATCCAGATCCAATACCCAGATGTTATTTTCCAGCTTTAAGGGTTGAATATGCAATTCACAATGAAACATATATGAGGTAAATACCCTGAGTTTCTGATTTCCCTCTGAAATTAGCTGAAGCAGATTATTTGAAACCTGCTCGCTTACTCTCTGAGCTCCCGGAGTAAAACTGAATGTCTGACTATGCTGATGAAAAACTCTTTCTGAATTGTAAGAGTTCGAGGCAATGGAAATAATTGGTAAAGATACAACCAGTGAGATAACGCAAATAGTAATATGAAGTCGAAGAAACATAATAAGTCAGAATTCCGGATACATGTAAAAAACAGCAAACAAAGGTAAAATATTATACAAACAGTAGTTTTAAAAATTGAATATTTACTTCTATATGACCCGGTTTGGTTTTTTTTTGTGTAGTAATTTATAGACATCCAATTTATTTATCATTAAAAAGTCATGAAAAATGAAAAATTTCGTTTATCCCTTTATCAAAAAAATTATCTCATATTTGGGTTATCTGGGTATTGCTTCAATATTGTTTATCTCATGTGATATTGAAAGTTTACTTCAGGACGATGATGAGTATATCATTACTTTATCCGATGCGAATCTGGTAGCCGGCAATCTTTTATTTCCCGAAATTGAACCCATCGACACAACCACTGTATATCTCACGGTAACAGATTATACAATTCAAAAAGATCCTGAAAGTATTGTACCTATTTACGGTAATGAAAGCAATCCATTATTCTTCATAGTAAATTATTCAGGAGGAGGATTTGTTATCATTTCAGGTGACAAAAGGCTTAATCCGGTTCTGGCATATTCCACAAGTAATGTATTTTCTCTGGATCAGGAATCCTATCCACCTGGCCTGGTAGACTGGCTTGAAGAATATGCTGAATTAATTAAAAAATTAAGAAGTTCGGAAAACAAACCTGAAGAACCTGTTAAATTGATGTGGGAACAGGTATTGCTAACAGCAGTTAATATCGGTATGATTTTAGAAACGTTTTGTCCTCCGGAACATTATGTTGAGAAAAAAATGCTACTTGAAACACAATGGGGCCAGGGATGTGGCTATAATGCTCTACTTTCTGACACTTGTTCGAGAAATTGTGACCGTCCCCCTGTTGGATGCGTTGCTACAGCTATGGCTCAGATTTTAAAATATCATGCTGATAATGGATGGGATGGACGATATGCTTTACCAAATGGTAATAATGCGCCCCAGCTTAATTGGGCCGGTATGCCTCTGACAGGTATAAATGAAAACAATCATGGACATATTCCTAATCTGATGGCTCATTTGGGTCAAATGCTAAATATGAGCTACTCATGCGGAGGCTCAGGTGCAAGTATTCAATCAGCACTTAACACTTTCCACAATAATTTCATCTTTAACACCTCATCTATTCTACATATAAATAGTTCGTCAGATTATGGCGTCGTTATAAGTGAAATAAGAAATAACTATCCTGTTTACATGAGAGGCAGGCAAACAGTATATGAAGAAAACCTTGAAGGAGAATTAAAAAAGAAATATAACGGTCATGCCTGGGTTGCAGACGGTTATTCTCAACTCTGGAATTGTGAAGAAGGCTTTATGAATGATTATATGATTCATATGAACTGGGGTTGGGATGGAAGCAGGCATGATGGCTATTATCTTAAAAAGGAAGGTCTTTTTAATGAAAACAGAATGATAATAAGAAATCTTCGTCGTCCATAAACTGGAAAGTACATAAAAGGAAATTTAAAAACCCCTGCAGGCTTTTTTTAAGCCGGTCAGGGGTTATTTATTTAATCAAGAGTGTGTTTACTTGGTCATCCCACCACACACAGCAATTACCTGCCCGGTTATGTAGGATGACATGTCGGAAGCAAGGAAAAGTGCCACATTGGCTACATCATCCACATTGCCTGCCCTTCTCAGCGGAATTTTCTCTGCCCAGCCCTTTTTTACTTCTTCGGGAAGCCCGGCAGTCATATCGGTTTCAATAAAACCCGGAGCAATGGCATTGCAACGCACATTGCGGGCACCCAGCTCCTGGGCTACCGATTTGGTAAAACCAATCATACCCGCTTTGGATGCTGCATAGTTTGCCTGTCCGGCATTACCTCCCAGCCCAACTACCGAGCTCATATTAATGATGGAGCCGTAGCGTTGCTTCAACATATATTTCTGGGTAGCTTTTGTAAGGTTAAAAGCAGATTTGAGATTAACGCGGATTACATCGTCCCAGTTTTCCTCTGTCATACGCATGAGCAAAGTATCGCGGGTAATGCCGGCATTATTGATGAGTATATCAATGCGACCAAAATCGGCAGCTACCTGGTCAACAAGCTTTTCACTATCTGAAAAACTGCTGGCATCAGAAGCATAACCTTTTCCTTTCACCCCCATGGCTGTAATTTCCTTTTCAAGCTCTTTGGCCTTATCGTCGTAAAACAAATCAGAAAATGCCACATCAGCACCCTGCCCGGCAAATGCCAGCACCAGTGCTTTACCTATTCCTCTTGAGCCGCCCGTAATAAGTGCAACTTTTCCTTCTAATATCTTCATTACATTAATTTTTGGTTTGTACTAAATTTTTACTCTTCGAAATTACGTTCTATCAAAATTATCATATTTTTCAGGTAACAGCAAACCTTAATCCTGTAAAATGCGAAAAGCCGGTGAGGAAAACCAAATCCACGCCGGCTTTTTGTATCATTTATTCTAAATCATTCATCAGAACCATCTGATCAGCTTCAGATCCTGACGGTGAGCAAGCAATTCATGTTTCGGAAACATGCGGAAAGCATAATTATAAATACCCACCCGCTTTGTTGTAACCTCACATCGGAAAGTAACCTTCTCGTTTTCTTTCTTCATCTGTTCCATCTCGTATACCGAAATAATACTTTCCTCACCTTCAAAATCCTTCTGAATAAACACCACTTCCACACCAAAATCAGATTCATTGAGCTCATTGAGATCCAGAACAATTTCTGCCACAAACTTATCGCCCAGCAGCAAGGAATTGTCAGAAGTATTCATTAAATCCAATGAAACCAACTCAATGCTCTCCCATCCCCTCACCATACGCGCCTTCCATGCAGCCAGCTCTTTTGAGTGTTCGCAATTATTTGCCAGCATAACATCGGCACGTTTAAAGAGCTTGTTATAAAATAATTTGAAATAATCATCCATCATTCTCTTATTGGTATAATCAGGTGCAATCCTGGCTATGTTATTCTTAACCCATCTTACCCATTCCACCGGCACACCATCTTTGTTTCTTTCATAAAACATAGGGGTGATCTCGTTTTCAAAAGTATTGTATATCACTTCTGCATCCAGTTCATCCTGGTAAGCCTGATTTTCATAGGTTTTTTCCTCCTTGATGGCCCAGCCGGCCTCAGGGGTATATCCTTCAGCCCACCATCCGTCAAGCACACTGAAATTCATAACACCGTTAATGGAAGCTTTTTGTCCTGATGTACCGGATGCCTCAAGAGGCCTTGTGGGTGTATTTAGCCAAATATCCACACCTTTTACAAGGGCTTCACCCAGCTCCATATCATAGTCTTCCAGAAAGATGATCTTTCCTCTGAACTCTTTTTTCTTTGATACCTCTACAATGTGCTTAATCAGGTCCTGCCCTGCCTTATCGGCCGGGTGAGCCTTGCCGGCATACAGAAACTGAACCGGCATATCGGGATTGTTTACTATTTGAGAAAGTCTCTCCAGGTCATTAAACAACAATTGTGCACGTTTATATGTGGCAAAACGACGGGCAAAACCAATTGTCAATGCCTTGTCATTCAAACCTTCAAGGGTTTGATAAACCTTTTTTGGGGTTTCCTGGCGTCTTGACAAATTGGAAAGCAAACGTTTTTTAATATATTCCGTAAGTTTTTTTCTCTGCACCTCGCGCATTTCCCAAATCTTATCATCGGGAAGGTCATAAATCTTTTCCCAATAAGCCGGGTCAGAGACATCATTCAGAAAACCGTTTCCAAAACTTTCGGCATACAGTTTCTGCCACTCAGGTGCACACCATGTACCATAATGTACCCCATTGGTTACATGACCAATATGTATCTCATCATTAAAATAACCGGGATATAAATCCTTAAACATTTCCCTCGATACTCCGCCGTGAATCTTACTTACACCATTTACTTCGCTGGCAAGCTTGGTAGCAAGCACACTCATGGAGTAACGCTCATCGGGGTTTTCAGGATGGATTTTACCCAATGACATAAATGTTTCCCAGCTTACACCCAGGCGATCTGCATAATGTGGCATATAAGTACGCAGCATATCTTCACTGAAAAAATCATGACCGGCCGGCACCGGTGTATGGGTAGTGAACAGGCTGCTTGAGCGAACTGCTTCCATAGCTTCTTCAAAGCTGAGTTTATCATCCTGAACAAATTTGCGCAATCTTTCCAGACCGGCAAAAGCTGCATGACCTTCGTTCAAATGATATACCCTTGGTTTAATGCCCAGGGCATCGAGCATACGGATACCCCCAATTCCCAGCATAAATTCCTGCTTGAACCGGTTTTCCCAGTCTCCACCGTAAAGCTGATGTGTTACCACCTTATCAATCGATGCATTTTCGGGTATATCGGTATCCAGCAGATACAATGGAATACGTCCTATATCAATTTTCCATACTTTGGCATAAATATTACGTCCGGGAAAAGCTATGCTTATTTTAACCCACTCTCCCATTTCGTTGCGTACCGGCTGGGCTGACATGTAGGTAAAATTGTGCGCCTTATAACTGGCAAGCTGCTCACCGCTTAATGACAGATTTTGACTGAAATATCCATATCTGTAAAGCAATCCTATTCCAATCATATCTATATTATCGTCACTGGCCTGCTTGAGAAAATCTCCGGCCAATACGCCAAGTCCACCGGAATAGGTCTTCACAGAGGTGTGCAAACCATACTCCATGCTGAAATAAGCTATTTGCTCAGAACTCTTTTTTTCGCCCTTCTTCATGTAATCATCAAACATCTTTACTACCCGGGCATATTCTTCCATAAATTCCTTATCTGCTATCAGATTCTGATAATGCTCAACAGTGAGGTTATCAAGCAGTCGGGGCGGGCTTTTCTCTGATTTTTCCCATAAATCCGGGTCAATGCGTTCGAAAAGCTGAGTAGCCTCATAATTCCATGTCCACCATAGGTTTTTTGCCAGTTTCTGTAAATCTTCCAGTTCCTTTGGAACACTGATCTCAATCAGGACTTTCTTCCATTTGGGCTTGGAAACTTTGGCTTTATAAATTTCCTGGGGTTTAACAGGTTGTTTTTTTACTTTGAAAGTATCAGCTCTTTGAGTAACTTTTTGCATTGCAAGTTCGTAAGAGCGATGATAATTTTCTACGAGCTGATCCCATAAAGCTGCACTTGCTATTTCCTGTGCCCGACTTCTCAGAGGAATCATATTTTTATGAACCAGACTGTCAGGCTCCACATTTTCATCGGTTAAATCACCATAACCCTCATCATTTATCAATGAGAGTATTACTCCGGTAATATTATCCGAAATCTCTTGTGCATTGCTGTCATTTCTCTCCAGAACAGCAACAGTACGGTTATCATCAGGAAAATTATCACGTGCCCATATTCCAAAACCGGCAAGGGATGTGGTAAGGGTGGGAATTCTAAACGCAAGGCTTTCCAGGGGAGTATAACCCCATGGTTCATAATATGAGGGAAAAATACTGTAGTCCATGCCTATCAATGCATCATAATAATCCAGGTTAAGAGCACCATCACTGCCATTGAGATAGGCAGGCAAAAACACTACTTTTACATTATCCTCAGGGCTGTTTTTCAGTCCTGCTGATTTTAAACTTTTCAGCACCGGATCGGAGTCGGCCTCCACAAGTTTATGCGTAATATACTCTCCCGATAGCGGGTTCTTAAAATCAGGCTTTGCAATCCTTTCAACAACCTCGGGTCTTACGCCGGTTTGATGCCCGGGTATCATAATAAAGGCAACTATGGGTGTTTTAAGCTTTTTCTTATTAAGCTGGCCCAGTGATTCAATGAATACATCAATACCTTTATTTTTAAATTCGTAACGACCACTGTTTATTACAAGCAGGCTGTTAGAGGGTATATCCTGGTTCATAAGCCCTCTTGCAACTCTAAGAAGTTGCTCCCTGGAGTTTTTTCTGCGCTGCCCGAATTCTTTCTCCTCAGGTACAAATGAATTATTGAAACCGTTGGGTGCAATGATGTCAACTTCCTTTTCAAGCAGCTTATGACATTCTTTTGCAGCTATTTTGCTTACAGTTGTGAATGCATCTGCGTTTGTTGCAGCAGTTTTTTCCATACTGTGTTTGGATACCACGCCCAGCTCACTGGCGCGTGATTCGGGGTCAATATTGCCCATATCGGCATAAAGTTGTTGTCCGTTTCCTGCTATGGAACGGCCAAGTGAGGTGGCATGTGTGGTGAAAATAGTACCCACCTGTGGAACTTTGTCCTTAATGTATAAAACTCCTGAACCCGTCATCCATTCATGAAAATGGGCAAGAATAGAATCACGTGAAGAGAGATGATAATTATAAAAACTTTCAATTACTTTGCCGGCAGCATATCCGAACATGGCAGGCTCGGTATAATCCCATTGCCCGCTCAATGAATTAAGTCCAAACTTAATCCAAAGATCAGTAAATATATCATCCTTTTCCGAAAACAAGGGCGTGAAATCAACCAATATAGCTATCGGAGAGCCGGGAACATTCCAACGGCCTATCCTGAAATGCAATCCATCCCTGGTTGCCTGCTTACGCCATGATCTGTATAGATATTTATCTTCAACAAATTCCGGATTTCCATGGGTTTCTTTCCATACGTCAGGCCCGATACAAAGGTAGTTGTCATTCATTTGATTTACCATCCACAATGCCTTTGTACTTAATACGGTATGGATTCCTCCTATTTTATTGCAAATTTCCCAGCTTACCTCAAATAAATAATCAGGTTTTTTAAACTTATCAGTCATAAATTAATTTCTTTAATATTTTATCCTTTAATTTCCAGAAACAGGCGAAATTACTAAAATTTCTATAAAAGAAATCATCAAAATTTTCCGCCAACGTTTGCATTCAAAATTATTAACAACAAACTTCTGTTTTTTATTGAAACCGGTTAAAAAAAATCCGGTGCGAAATTTTACACACCGGATTTTTTATCTCTGTAAAATTGAATACCTGAAAACACAAAAACTACATTACTTTGTTTTTCTTGCAGTGGGTTTTTTTGTCCTGGTTGCATCAGCTTTTTTTGAAGCTTTTGCTGTTTTTCCTGAGGTCTTTTTTTCAGGTTTATTATCTGCCGCGGACCTGGTGGTTCTTTTTTTAACAGGAGTTGAAGCAGCAGCTTCCGCACAGTGTTGTTTTACCCTTATCTCAAAATCCGATAATACATTCATGTAATTGATAAATGCATCGTAGGGTGAATTATAAGGGTTAAACTTTCTCTTTACGGTACTGTCAGAGAACCATTTCGTTGACATATAATAAAAGTGATCGCTAACTTGTAGCCTTTGCCAGTCGCTAAGTAAATTTTCATCATTGCAATGGATGATCATGGGCTCCAGATCGTAAAGCTTATCAAATGCTTCATTTTGCATTTCATTACCCAGCCAGGCTGTAATGTCGCGCTCCTCATCAGCCCATGAAATGGGATAAGGAATATGAAGAGGTGAGGCAACCTGAAGCTTTGAAGATACTTCCGAAGGTGTGTTGAATGTAAATTGGGATTTATCCAGAACCGTTTGTGGAAATGACTTTAAGAAATCAAATATCCCTGTATCGGCCTTTTGGTTTTCGCCAAATGTTTCATAGTCCATAAAAAGGTTGATGACTTCTGCCTTAGGTCCCAAAGCATTGAGCCAGCCAACAAATTTTTCAGTTGTAAGTGGCCACTCACTCCAGTTTTGAACTGAAAACCGGAAAGATATGTCATCAGAAAGCTGGAAGTTTTTCATCAGCAGTTTTACCTTTGGATTGGTTGCACTGCAATACAGTAAATTGGGACTTTTCCAGCCCAGAATATGCTTTGGACCTTCTGTAATAACGGTATTGTAACCCAAATCAAAAATCAGGTTGCCTATTTCGTCATTGTAAATCAATTCGGTATTGCGAAATACCCTGGGTTTTACTCCAAAATGTTCTTTGATTTTTTCTTCATGAAGTTTTACCTGCCGGGAAAATTCATCTTTACTTTTCAATGATGCCAGGCTATGAACGTATGTTTCAGTAATGAACTCCACATTACCTGTCTTGGCAAGCTTTTTAAAACTTTCCAGCACTTCGGGAGTATACTTTTCAAATTGCTCAAGCGCCATTCCCGAAATACTAAAGCTTACACGAAATGCTTTACCATGTTTTTTGATCAGGTTTTGCAAAATCTGATTTGCCGGCAAATAACTTTTTTCTGCCAGTTGCTGCATAAGAAATCTATTGGCATAATCATCAAAATAATCATGATGAACACCTATGTCAAAGAACCGGTAGTTTTTTAATCGAAACGGTTGATGAACCTGAAAATAGAAACATATTGACTTCATATTCTTATCTGTTTTGGCTGCCTGGCAGGGCAACCAGTTAACACTACACTCTTTTAAAAATTCAAAGCAATCTACTTATTATGTCATTAGGTATTGCTCATAAATCGCCTTCACTTGCAAACCGGCCTGATCCCATTTTATATTTTCCACTTCCTCTTTGCCATGTTTTTTAAATGTTTCAGGCAAGGCATTATAATGAAGTAATGCATAAATGGCATCGGCCATGGCATCAATATCCCAGAAATCTACTTTTATGGCATGCTTGAGTACTTCAGCAACCCCTGATTGTTTGGAAATAATTACTGGTACATTTGATCTCATGGCTTCCAGAGGAGAAATACCAAAAGGTTCGGAAACCGAAGGCATAACGTACACATCGCTCATGCCAAACATCTTGTCCACATCATCGCCTTTGAGAAATCCTGTAAAATGAAATTTATTGGCAATACCCAGCTTGGCAACCCTCCTTATCATCTTAGAAAGCATATCTCCGCTACCTGCCATCACAAAACGAACATTGTCATCTCTCTGAAGCACTTTGTAAGCAGCTTCGATAAAATATTCCGGTCCTTTCTGAAATGTGATTCTACCCAGGAAAGTCACGATCTTCTCATCCACATTCCTTTTAATCTCAAGATCTTTTTCCATCTGCGAAGGCTCTACTCCGTTATGCACTGTCACAACCTTTTCAGGATCTATTCCATACCGGTTAATCACTACATTACGGGTAAGGTGACTTACAGCTATTACCCTGTCTGCAGCTTCCATTCCGGCGCGCTCAATTTCATAAACCTGTGGGTTTACGCTTTCCCCGGATCGATCAAACTCAGTGGCATGCATGTGCACTATAAGCGGCTTACCAGTGACTCTTTTGGCTTCCTTTCCGGCCATGTAGGTAAGCCAGTCGTGTGCATGTATCAGGTCAAATTCGAATTGCTGTGCAATGGATACCGCCACCATGGCATATCTTCTTACTTCTTCCAGAAGGTTTTTTCCATAACCACCGGAAAATTCAAATTTTTGAGAATGAATTTCTCCGGGCTCTGTGATTGTCCCTTTTTCAGCTTGCTCAAGAATGTTGTAATATTCTTCTTCTGTAGCATAGGGCAGGAGTTTTGAATCAACCTCCACATAAGACATTTTATCTACGTATTCACGAAAAACTTCATCGCGAATATCAATGGAAACATCACTTGCATTTACCAACCTGATCGACCCCGGTTTTTCATCACCATAGGCCTTGGGCACAACAAATATCAAATCAACACCGCATTTGAGCAAAGCCTTTGTGAGGCCATAGCTGGCCGTGCCTAATCCGCCCGAAATATGAGGAGGAAACTCCCATCCAAACATTAAAACCTTCATAATTACCTTACAATTAATCTCATTACGTTAAAACTCATTTTTTCTTTTTCTCTGTTTTTAAAATCATATCCCTAATCCTCAAAAGCTCAGTAACATTGGCAGCAAAGGAGATTGCCCCGCGGCTCTGATGTGGTGGATCACCTTCGTATAACTCGGATATGGTACCTATTCCATCTTCTGTCATGTCTTCCTGAAAACCTTCGTAGATGTTTTTTATGAACTTAAGGCCATCTTTCCCGTAAATTTTCAGGTAGGCTTCTGCAAAATGGCCCAGAAGCCATGGATATACAGTGCCCTGGTGCAATGCCAGATTGCGTTTTATTTCATTACCCTTGTAGCGACCTTTATAAAATGGATCGTCGGGCGACAGTGTTCTTAGGCCTTTAGGGGTTAATAATTTTTTTATCACAGTATCCAGAACTTTCTGTATCATGGACTCACTAAGCGGAGAATATGGCATTGAAGCTGCAATAACCTGATTCGGACGAACACTTATATCTTTCCTGTTATCAGAGACAAAGTCGGCTAAAGAGTTTAAATCTTTTATCCAGAATGTTTGTTCAAATGACAGGGGAATTTTTTCTGCTATGGACTTCCACTTACCTGTAAAGGTTTTATCTTTACTTTTCTTTGCCGCTTCAAGCGCAAACATTATGGCATTGTACCACAGTGCATTTACTTCAACTACATATCCATAACGGGGTGTTACAGCTTCTCCCATTACCATAGCATTCATCCAGGTTACATCAGGAAAGTCATTGTTCAGGTATATCAATCCGTTTTCATGCATTTTTACCAATTGATTGCCTGCAGCATAACTCTCCAGAATGGTTTTAATCACCTTGCCATATTTTTTCCATACCTCTTCGATATCTTTATCCTGGCAGCAGCAATTCTGTAAAGCCCAGATAAACCAGAGAGAGGTATCTGCAGAGTGGTACCTGGTTTGATCACCCCTGCCTGTTTCGGGGAAAAACGGTCCGCTCATATGCTTTACCATGGTTTCAAACACATCGCTGCAGGAATCATGATTTCCCGTTGCAAGGGCAATACCTGGTAATGAAATAAAAGTATATCTGCCAATTCTGTCGTACCAGGGATAACCTGCAAGTATATCGGTTTCTCCATCATGATTGTATATAAACTGTTCTGCTGAGTTAATCAGGCAGTTCTCATAGGAATTTCTTGGTGTGCGCAAATTGAGTTCCTTATTAAAATTGCGACTGATCTGTCCGGGAGCGATCTCTTGTGTGCCTGCGCAAAATATGACACTTTCTCCTTTTTTGATGGGAAACTCGAAAAATCCGGGAACATATAAGTCTTCAAGATATTCATAACCCCTGTCCTTTTCATGATGATACTCCAAATCATTATACCAGTCGGGCGAATGTACGTATTCAACCTTGCTTTTGGAAAACTGCATGTATAATGGAGAATATCCTTCATACATACGGGTTTTAATACCATTGGGCACTGCCTCATACTTGGTATCGAGATAAATATTTTTTTTACTCAGACTATGGATGTTGCGAAATGCCAGAAAGGGTTTGATCCGTATTGTGGTTGGCGACTGAGCCTCCACAAGGGTATAGCGTATCATAACCTTTTCCTGTTCCGTAACGAACATGGTTTCTTTGGTAAGTACTACCCCTCCTACCCTGTAGGTAACCTTTGGAATTAAATCAGCAGAAAAATCCCGAACATATTTATGTCCTTTGGGATTATAAGTCTCGGGATATCTGTTGATACCAATATTAAATTCGGCATCGCGCTGAATTATGGTTTCATCAATCTTGGATAATAAAACATGAATGGAATTACCCAAAAGTGGTTGCGGGCAAATTAACAAACCATGATACTTGCGGGTATTACAACCTATAATGGTATTACAGGAAAATGAACCCGCACGATTACTCCGAAGCATTTCCTTTGGTAATGAATATTCCAGATTAATCAGTTGATTTTTGTCAAATTTAATGAAGCCCATAACTGTAAGATAATGAAGAAGTTAAATGCAAATTATTGAACCAGGCGGTATTATAGTGCAAAATTAAACAATTTTTCATTGTTAATTTGCGATATAATTGATTTAAAATAATTTATAATTAATCTCCGGTAAAACTTACAAGATTTAGCTTCGCTGCTACTTCGTGATCTCCCTTCGGTACCAATGACAGGTATCCCCTCCTCCTCCACTAACGTAATTGCCTGTCATCCCGAACGTAACAAAGTGGAGTGAGGAACCGTAAGCTCGGCGAAGCCAATCTCATTTTACAACTGGTTCGTTATTTTAATTTACCGGAAAGTACTGATAATTTATAATTTACCTCTGAAATTTGGGACAGATTCTGTGAAGTGATTTTTCTCAAAGGTTTTCAAAAATAACCAGGAAACTATCGGCAAAATCAGCTTTTCGCATTTCATCGCGAAACTTTTCTGCTTCAGCCCTGTCACTAAAACTCCCCAGTATCAGTTTGTAAAGTGTCCTTCCGTTCACCTGTGATACATTGATAAAAACCGGCACCTGGTATTTAACATGATAAGCTTCAGCAAGATTCAACAGATTCCGGCTATTGCTGTAACTTGCTACCTGCACACCAAGTCCTGTGGGATTCTGAGGCACAAGCCTATGACTGTAAGTCCCGGAGTTAAGCCCTTCGAAGCTAAGGGGAATTTCAAGAGCGTCTGAATCCATGCTTTCATAAAGTGGTTTTTCAGAAAGATGGGATACATCTTTTTTCTCAGTTTCTATGAATTGGGCAGGTAAATTATCTGAAATCTGATTTTTTTGTTTTTCCAGGCTATCATCACTTCTTCTGTAAAAATCTGCAAATCGTATTTCCCGAATTTCAGTTTGGTCGTATTGATTTTGTGTGCTTTCCTTATCATAATCACCGGCAATCAGAATATATTGTTCCAATAAAATATTATCCGGTAGTTTGTCTCTTAATGTTTCAAATTCATTTAAAGCCAAATCTGTATTTCCTTTGTAATAATGCACAATTGCGCGATACAACCTGGCTTCAAAAAAATCAGGGTTTAACCGTAGTGCAATTTCAAAGTCCAGTAAACTTTTTTCAAAGTTTTCCAGCTTAAGGTGTACCCTTCCTCTTTGAAAATAAGCAGCATAATCGGGGTTAAGATGAATTGCAAGATCAAGGTCGTCAAGAGCCTCAAAAAACTCATCAAGATACAGACGACTAACTCCGCGAAAATAATGCGCCTGATCAGAAAAAGCCGGATCCAGCTCAATTGTAATGGTAAGATTACGAACCGCCTCACGGTATTCGCCCAGCTCTATCTGCGCCAGGCCTTTATAAAGAAAAGCCTCGGCAAATAATGGATTATATTCAATTGCCTTGTTGAATGACTCAAGAGACGCTTCAAACTGCTCGTTTATTCCAAACCGCACTCCCTCGTTGAAATATAAACGTGCCTTTTCGAGCTTTTCAACAGATGGGGGCTGGGAAAATAAATTACTAAAAAAGAAAAGAACAGGAATAATCAACAGAAACCTTGTATGCATAGTCTTATTATTACGTATTTCAAATGCTAAGAAAATGCAAAGTTACATTTTGTAAAGGTTTCTTGTTAGTTCCCGGTATGTAGTTTTTTCATTTTTTCCTTTAGCTTTCCTATCTCCTCTTCATATTTTTCGGTAAGATGAATTGTATCAGTAATATTATGTGCTATTTTGAATATCTTATACACATTGCCATTCTGATTGAAAATAGGTGCATAAATTTCATCGAGCCAGAAAATTTTGCCATTGACATTGACCCTTATCTTCTGATGCTTGATTTTACCCTTCATAATGTCATCCCAGAATTTTTCATATTCTTTCTTTTGCTCGGGAGTAAATTCGAGCTTTTCCGAATGATGAGTACCAAGGACTTCGTTTCTGGAAAGTTTCAACAACTTCAGGTAAGAATCGGAAATGTTTATAATTCTTTTGCTCAGATCATATTCAATGATATAGCTTGATGAATCCAGTGCATTTAAAATCCCCTGCATTTCTGCTGCTTTTCTTGCAATTTCTTCCTGTGTTGCATGGAGTTCTTCCATGTTTTGCCGCATCTCCTCTTCCTGTGCTTTCATTTCCTCAGCCTGCTGCTGCGACACTTCCAGCAGTGCAGTAGTCCGCAGGTTGGTTTTAACTGATGAAAGTGTAGAAGCCAGACTTTCTCCGATTTTTTCAATAAATTCCATCTGCCAGGGAGTAAACTCATGAAAACTTGCAATTTCTATCACACCGTAAACTCGCTCGTTATATTTCATTGGGACAATTATGAGAGCACCGGGGTTACTGTCTCCCAATCCTGAAGTTATGCGGATATATGATTCAGGAATATCGGTAATGTAAGTGGTTTTGCCCTCAAGGAAACAGGTACCCACAAGTCCTTCACCAGGCTGTATAACTTTTTCGAGGTATTTTTTCCGGTCATAGGCATAGCATCCCTTCAACTCCAGGAATTTATTGTGCGCATCCTCGTCATTCAGCACAAAGAGCCCTCCCTGGTTTGCATCAAGATATTTTACCAGGTTTTTGATCACATCAAATGAAAGTTCTTCCAGGTCATCATTGTTGTTTCGGAGTATTTCCGAGAATTTTGCATATCCCTCAGATGCCCAGGTTCGTATTTTGTTTTCTTCTTTCCTTGCTTCTTCCTCATCACGTGCTTTCTTTAAATCATCCTGCATTTCAAGCATAGAGCGTCCCAAAACATCCTCATCACTTAAAAGGGCCAATCTGGCATCCAAATCTCCCTTTCCAATATCCAATGCAAAGTTGGTTTTGGTAAGAAGGCCCCCTATTGATGTATTGAAAGCTTCTGACATTTCCTGCAGTTCATCACCTGTAGATATTTCCAGCTTCATGCTTTTATCAATTTCACCCCTTGCCAGCCTTTTCATAAACAAGGTCAGCTTTTTTATGGGTTTGGAAATGGAAAGAGAAACCAACCGTATAATAAAACCGATAATAATCAATCCGGCCAGCCCTATCAGTATAGATGCAACAAAATGCGACCGGGCCTCTTCGCGTATGTGTTTTACCGGTACAGCCATACCCATTGACCATGGGGTTCTTGTTTCACCAACATATACTGGTGCAAAAGAGTAATAGAAATTTTCGCTTTTTTCTCTGTTGCTGATAAAGCTAAATGCATCTCCTGCTTTGATACGCTCAAGAATCTGAAATTCCTCATCATCCTCTTCGAGGTTTTTGGCAATGGGCTGCTCCAGGTATTGGGTTACCGGATGTGCTGCATATAATCCATCATGCGATACCAGAAAAGCATAGGAACCTTCAAAAGGTCTGATATCAGAAATCATTTGCTGCAGGCTGGTAAGTGCAATATCAAGCCCAACAAGACCTACATAACGATTATTATGAAACATGGGTACCGTAAATGTGGTCATTAATGTGCTGGTAGTAGCTCCTTCTACCAACTGATCGGGATAAGGTTCCCAAATCATTTCACGACCCGACTCTTTCGCCATGTTATATAGCGGTGGATCACCATCCAGACTTCTCTCCAGTTCCTGGTAACCTATTTCACCATTTTCCCAGAAGTGGTAATTTAAAAATCTTCCGTGTGGAAGATTCCAGTTCGGCCTTACATGGGTATACTCCCAACTGTCCCATAATGCATAAAAATGCGGGTTATTCTCAAAAACCTGTCTGTACATTTTTACAAACAAAGGTTTCCACTCCTGCACCGGCATAAAATTATTGACGTAAAACACCTGTGCAAGGGTTCTCACCACAGCCATGTCGGCATTAAAGGAATTACTGATATTTTCAGCATAATTGGCAGCGTAAGTATCCACAAGGGTAGCTGTGTCACGCAAGGCCTTGTCACGATTTTTCAGACTGATATAACCAATTGCCAGCACGAAGATCAAGCCTGTTACCAACAGAACATACAATTGCAGTTTCTGCCCGATTTTCATCTTCAGATTTATCACAACTTGAGGATTTTAGGTTAAAATTAAATTTCCCGGTTCAATGCATTTTATCATTTGTGCCTTACAATCAAAGGAGAAAAGGCAGATAAATATAATTCAGTTTGCCCTCATGGCAATGAATTACATACTTTAAGAATACCCCTGAATTATCAAATGCTTATTAACAGGCAGGTTTGTCCCCTGATTTGGAATGTTTTTACAACAAAACCTTCAGAAAGTTTTAAACAGACCCGGCAGGTATCTCAGTATTAAGCATTTCTATGAGGTTACCCGATAGTCTGTGATAATATCTTTTGGATTGAAACCCCTTTATCCACTGAACCCCTGCAATGGTATTGGTAATAAAAAGTTCATCGGCTTCCAGTAAATCATCCGTTGTAAGAGAGCATTCATCAACTGGATAATTTGCTTCCGTTATTTTTTTCAGGATAACGCTTCGCATCACACCATCCACACAAGCCTGATCAAGAGATGGAGTATAAATTTTACCTTCATGAACCATAAAAATATTTGAGCTGGTAGCTTCTGCCACAAATCCTTCCGAATTAAGTATCAGGGCATCATTCCATTGTTTTTCCTGTGCATGCATGGAAGCTGAAATGTATAAAAGAGCATTTGAAGTTTTTAACCCGCTGAAAATATTTGCAGTTTTGAATGCTTCATTATATATCCCGATAATTAATCCGTTTTTGTTTAATTCATACATTTCATGGGTGAGAGGCATTGATTCTATCAGGAAACCGGCATTGTTATTATCGGGCCGGTAAAAACCACCTGCATCGCGAAATACAGACAAACGCACCCTGGCACCTGCCAAATGATTATTTGCATGCAGCAAACCCGAAATCATACCCGCCAGAAAATCAACTGAAAAATCATCAGGCAAAGTGAGTTTGAGCAGGGCAGTCGATTTCTCTAGTCTTTTCAAATGATATTCCATCCACAGAGCTTTGCCCCGGTAACATCTGATGGTTTCAAACACACCGTCACCGTATCGAAAAGACCTGTTATCGTATGGTATTAAAGCCTCTGAAGCAGACTTAAGCTTACCGTTATAGTTCACATAAAGTGACATACCTGTTTAACCTAAAATGTTTCTAAAAAACTCTGGAACAAATGAAGGATTAAGGGCGATTGTGAAAACCACTCCGTACACAGCACCCCAGAAGTGTGCATCGTGTCCGATATTATCAGAACCCCGCTTTGCCATGTAAGCCGAATAAACCAGGTATAAAATTCCAAAAATCCATGCAGGAATGGGTACCGGAAAAAACAAAAAGACAATACTACCCTGCGGATACATTATGATACTGGAAAATAATACTGCCGAAACGGCTCCACTGGCTCCAACGGCATTGTAAAAATCGTTGTTCTTATGTTTACCATAAGAAGGAAGGGTTGAAAACATAACACCTCCAACATACAATAACAGGAAATATATAGTTGCAATATTTCCAAAATGAATACTGAAAAGCTGCTCCACCAGTGTACCAAATGACCATAGTACAAACATGTTCACCAGCAAATGGGCCCAGTCGGCATGCAGCAAGGCGTAGGTAAAAAACCTGTACCACTGCCTGTTGTGATTGATCAGGTAGGCATTGAATTTCATTTTATAAAAAGTTGCGGCATTTTGAAATGCCATAATGGATGTGGCAGCAGTAATGATTATTATGATAATGGTAAGATTCATAGTTTTAAGATTTTAATTTGCAAACCTAAGTTTTTTTCGCGTAATGGAAAGGATCTGTTCAATCAAAACTTTATTTTTGCCCAGTATTTTAGTTAATATCTTCCTTTCATGAAGCTATCAGAAATAAACACCATATTGTGGGACTGGAACGGAACACTGCTCAACGACATGAGCCTTTGTATCCGCAGCATGAACCGGCTGCTGAAAAAGAGAAAGCTTCCCTCTCTTTGTACAGATCGTTATCTTGAAATATTCAATTTCCCGGTAAAAGATTATTACCAGAAACTGGGTTTTGATTTTAACCATGAGGTTTTTGAAATACCTGCCGAAGAATTCATTGTCCATTATAATGAGGGCATCAGCCAGGTTCCTCTCTTTGAAGATGTGTGTAAAACACTCACATTTTTTCAGCAAAATGGGATCAGGCAATATATCATTTCTGCCATGGAGCACAATGCTTTGATTGAATCGGTAGAGTCAAGGAATATATTGCATTTTTTTGAAAAAGTAAGAGGCATTAATGATAATCTGGCCTATGGCAAAACAGACCTGGCCAAAAAACTTATCCGTGAAGAATCAATTGATTTACCGGGAAGCATATTTGTGGGCGACACCCTGCATGATGCAGAAGTAGCAAATGAAATCAAAGTGCAGAATGTTTTGATTTCACGGGGTCATCAGCACAGAAACCGATTAATAAAAACAGGGAATCCGGTTTTGAACTCCCTGTCTGAATTTGTCGAATATGTAAAAAGTTGATTTTGAAAATATTCTTTTACAGAGTAATCTTATTCACTACCTGTATCTGATATTCATACTTTCAAAAGTATTATCCTGCATGATTTCGATTGCTCTCAGGTAAGCCTCATCACTTTGCATACGCACCTGGATGGATGCGCCGAAATCCCACAAACTTCTTGCAATCAAAGCTTTTAATTGAATTTCCATAAATTCGTCCCTGACATTTTTTTCATCTTCCTCCCTTTTAATTCCCTGATTTTCAGCATATGCATACAACCGATTCAACAAGTTATCATCTACCTCAAAATGGTTAATAAATGCGTTTACATCCGAGTAATTTCTCAGCAACCGGTTGCGGTTTTCATTGGCATATTCAATGCTGAAAGTATTGATGGCACCGCTACGCCAAAGTTTGCTGTAATAGCTGGAAACCCTGTTTGTATCCAGCGGAATAAAGAAGTCAGGCATTATGCCTCCACCCCCAAACACTTCACGGTTATTAATTTTCGTGTAAAACCTGAGCGAATCAGGGAATTGGATATTTTCTGCGCTCACCAGTTCACCTGAGCGCAATCTTTCACTTAGATCCTGGAAATAGGCATCAGTGCCTTCATCAAAAGGTTTTTGAATGCTCCTTCCTGTAGGAGTAAAATAGCGGGCAGTTGTAAGACGTATAGCACTGCCATCAGGAAGTCCAAAAGGCCTTTGAACCAAACCTTTTCCAAAACTGCGCCTTCCTATGAGCAAGCCCCTGTCCCAGTCCTGCACAGCACCTGCAACGATTTCACTGGCTGAAGCACTTCCCTCATTGATTAAAACAACAAGTTTTCCGGTTTTAAAATTTCCGCGGTTGGTTGATTTAAACTCCTGCTTAGGACTGGCATGCCCTTCAGTATATACAATCAACCTGTCACGCTCAAGAAACTGGTCCGATAAGTCAATGGCAACATCCAGAAAACCGCCTGAATTGAAATTCAAATCCAGAATAAGATGCATCATTCCCTGCGCCAGCAGACTGTTGAGTGCTTCACGAACTTCGCGCATTGTAGTTCGCGAAAAGCGGTTGAGTTTGATGTATCCGATTTGCGGGGTTGCCATAAATGCAGCATCCAGAGAATTGATGGGAATCTGATCGCGTGTAATGGTAAATTCCATAACTTCATTTACGCCTCTTCTGAAAATACCGACATTTACCCTTGTGCCGCGCTCACCTCTTAGGTTGCGCATAACAAAGTTGTTGGTTATATCTCCCCCTGTAGCTCTTTCGCCATCAATGGTAACTATTTTATCTCCGGGCAAAATCCCGACTTTTTCACTGGGACCACCAGGAACAGGAGATATCACTAGGATAGAATCATTAATAATATTAAACTGTACTCCGATCCCGTCAAAGCTCCCTTCAAGAGGCTCATTGGCTTCGCGAAGCTCCTCGGCAGAAAGATATACTGAATGTGGATCCAACTCCCTGAGCATGCCCCTTATGGCATTGGAAACCAGCTCGTCATCATCTACAGGATCAATATATTCATTACTAACAATATGCAATGTCCTGATAATCTTTTCAGCTGCCGCAGTAGATACCTGGGAAAATAAGTTTGTTGATATAAGTGTAATAAAAACAAAAACTATAAGTGTTGTGGTTTTTTTTGACATTCTGTTAAAATACATGGTTTATGTGTTAATAATGTAATTTGATAAATTTTTGTCAGTTAATGTTTTGCTTGTATATGTGAAACTACTACTTTTTGCAAGTATTGTTCCAACTTTTAATGAATAAACTCTGATAGTATGCTTTTGTTTACCTGATTGCAAAGGTTCAAACAACAAAATTACCCAAAATCAGTTCAACGGTTTGTATCTGTTATTTTAAAAAAACATAAAAGGTTGTTTCGCATATATTCTGAAAATCATGTAAATAAGAAGTTCTGATAACTATTTAAACGGTAAAAGAATTTAGTATTTGAATCTTCAATGGATTTAAAAAGTTATTTAACAGCATTCTCCTCAAAAGGTTGTACTTTTACCTGTTCAGGTTGTGTTCCTAAAACCCCTTTCAAAAGGACTAAAAGTTGAATCTGTTTATTTCATTGCAATGAAAGGCGAAACCCGGAGAATCTTAAGTGCTTTCCTTTATCCTGCTGTTTATGTATCTCTTATTTGGTTGATTCATATAATTCAAGGTATCTGGAACTTAGACTTCAGGACATTGGGGGTTTATCCTCTCAGTTTTTCCGGTTTGCGTGGTATTTTGTTTTCTCCGCTTATCCATGCTGGTTATGATCACCTCATTTCCAACACATTACCTCTGTTGATACTGGGTACAGCATTATTTTATTTTTATCGCGAACTGGGTTTGCGCATCACATTATTGTCCTGGATTATCAGTGGAATATGGGTTTGGGTCTTTGCCCGTCAATCCTATCATATCGGAGCCAGTGGAATTATTTATGCCTGGGCTGCATTTCTTTTTGTAAGCGGTGTTATCCGGGGACATCCGCGACTTATGGCCTTGTCATTACTGGTGGCATTCCTCTACGGCAGTATGGTTTGGGGAATATTCCCCATGCGGGAAAGAGTTTCCTGGGAAGGGCACCTGATGGGCATGCTGGCAGGAATCATCCTGGCACTGTTTTATAAAGATACAGGCCCGCAAAGAAAAGCATATTCATGGGAACTGGAACCGGAAGACGAGGATGAAGAAATTGACCCTGATAATCCTCCATACTGGATGAAACCCACAACCTCCGCGCATGACACATCTCAAAAAGCTAAAAAAACTAAACCCCCTGGTAAAGAATCACCTGATTACGATGGCAGAATAAAAGTGAAATACCATATCACACCTCGAAAAAGTAAAAAAGACGGGAAAGAATAAATCATGAATTTGAACCAAGGCAGAGCCGAGCTCAGCGAAGCGAAATCCGAAAGAATAGAAACAAAGCAGAGCGGGATGGCATCCCTTAAAAGTTCGCCGAGTGACAAGATAATAAACAGCTCGTTGCAGCCCGGTATTAAAAAATCAGGATAGTTGAAGGGATGCAATCCCTTACGTTAATATTTACATTTTGATGTTTTAAACATATAAGGCATATAAGGGTTAAAAGAACAATTAAGAAACCCGGAATTTACCAGAATGGCTGCGAGATTGACTTCGTCGAGCTTACGGTTCTTCGCTGCGCTTCCTTCCGTAGATTCATTTGTGTTAATTGTCAGCAGTTTTATGGCCAACAGATCCTTCGCTGCGCTCAGGATGACATTGCCACTGGGGGTAAATAGTGAAAGCAGGGGCGGCTTCGCCGCCCCTGCTTTCACTTTCCCTGACTTTATGATTATTGTCATCTTGAGCGAGGTACGAGCGAAAGAACTCCATGCTATACCACTGCTGCTTTTAAAAATTAAGAAGGAATCGATTTAAGACCCAAAACTCTTCAACCTATCAACCTCTCAACTCATCAACCCATCAACCAACCTAGAATCCGCTTCTTTCCATATCCCTCTTCGTATCTTTCTGCTTGAGTGTTTCGCGCTTATCGTAAAGCTTCTTCCCTTTGCCCAGTGCAATTTCCAGCTTGGCAAGGCCTTTTTCATTGATAAAAAGAAAGGTTGGTATCAGGGTTAGTCCTTTTTCCTCCAGTTTGGCTTTGAGTTTTTTCAGCTCGCGTTTGGTTAAAAGGAGCTTTCTTTCGCGTTTGGGATCGTGATTGTTATAGGTGCCATAGTCATATTCAGCAATATGCATATTGCGCACAAACAGCTCTTCTTTTGTAAAAGCACAATAAGCCTCATTGATACTGGCTTTGCCACCACGGATAGATTTTATCTCTGTTCCGGTAAGCACAATACCGGCCACAAACTTCTCAATGAGAAAGTATTCAAATGAAGCCTTCTTGTTTTTTATCTTTACCGGATTTGCCATACTGCTGATTTGGGGCCACGAAAGTACGAATTTTTTGGCAGAATTTGTATGGTATTGCAGGAGGTTAGGGTTAACGCATTAAAATCTGATTCTGTATTCCAACTTAAACCTTATTACATTAGTAATCAGGATCAATAGAAATCACATAGAACCTTATTTCCTTATTCATTCTTTTATCTTGTAGCAATTTCATAAATAAAATCAACCTCTTCTTAAAGTAATAAGCGTAATCTCCGGTCTCATTCCCATGCGGCCGGGAAAACCAATAAAACCGAGCCCACGGTTAATATACATAAACTGGTTATCCTCACGATAAAGCCCGTTCCACTCGGGATACCTGAGCGAAACCGGACTCCACCGCAAAAATGGGAGTCTGATTCCCGCCTGAAAACCATGTGTATGCCCCGATAGCGTTAGCATAATATTGGTTTCGGGTAAAACCTCCTCACGCCAGTGAGATGGGTCATGAGAAAGCAAAATGGCATTTCGGAACCATGGATAATCACCCAATGCTTCTTCCAAATCTCCTAGCTGATGAAATGGCGGCAGACCCCAGTTATCAACTCCCACGATCATAATGGAATCGTTGCCACGACGGATAAACCTGTGATTGTTACGCAGGAGGTTAAATCCCATTTCCTCTTGTATTTCCATTAAGCGATCCAGATTTGCATCACGCTCTTCAATGGTATACCATCGGCGGTAATCGCCCATGTCGTGGTTACCCAAAACGGAATACATACCATAGGGTGGATTCAAACGCTGAAAGGCTTCAATAAATCTTTCAGCTTCCACTGCCTCATTGTTTACCATATCACCGGTAAACATAAGCGCGTCTTTGGGTAGCTTTTCAATTTTTCTCAGGGCCCGCTCAACAGGCCGTTTGCGGGCAAAGCTGCCGAAATGGGTATCGGTGATATGCACAAGGCGAAACCCATCAAAAGATTCAGGCAAGTCATCTATCTCAACTGTTACTTCCTTTACCTGGAAGTTAAAGCGGCCATAAACAACTCCGTAAACTACCCAACCAAACATAAAAAGCGACAGGAAAAAACCAGTGGTAAGCATTAAGGGGTAAGTGCGGATCATCCTTTCCCTGCCTTTATTAAACCCTGACATAATCTTTCGCAAAACAAAAAGCAACAGTAGCTTTAAATCATCCAGGATATTAAAAACCAGGAAAACAAATTTCGGAGCAAAAATCAGTATGAATGCACCGGTAATATAGAAATAATTGCGGTACATCACATAATCGGGCCATGAACTGGTGCGTATGATGATGGTCCAAACAATGGCAAATACAATAAAGCTGATATCCATTATCCAGTATGCTCTGAGAATTTTTTTCCGGTACTTTGAAAAAGGGCCGTGATGTAAAAGCTTCCGAAGACCATACCAGCCATAAATATCAACTGCCAGAATTACGAGCAGGACAATTGAAAAGGCAATAAGCATTGTTTGATGAAATTAAATGTTGAAATGTGCTTTTTACTGTTGGAAAAACAGCCGGCATTTGTC
Source organism: Bacteroidota bacterium (assembly GCA_007693555.1). Taxonomy (GTDB): domain Bacteria; phylum Bacteroidota; class Bacteroidia; order Bacteroidales; family UBA7960; genus SKVR01. Next base: position 87 of record REDJ01000132.1, on the reverse strand, counting down.
AATGTTCAATACCGTGAAAAATTCCGATTGTTTTTGGGTTACCGCGGAGATGGAGAGGCGCGGAGGAGCGCGGAGTTTTCTCCGGGT
>REDJ01000166.1 GCA_007693555.1 Bacteroidota bacterium | reverse complement strand
AAATGCATTGTTTCCAGGGTCTCTTTGTAGAGATGCGCCTTGTAACGCGTCTCAATTTCAAACCATCGCAATTCCTTTACAGACGCGCATATCGGCGCGTCTCAGGAATTATAAATATTGAATGGATATTGAATTGCAAATTTGATGATGTTCGGAGCGGAAATTTAACCGACCGAAGGGAGTTGAGCGAAGCTGATTTATGCTCTCAATGGAGCTTAGCAATACCAAACTCCTTTCAAAATTATACAGAATTAAACAAAACTAAATATCAGAAAAAAAGGCTTTATTAATTAAAAAGGTTGATACAGACATGCTAATAAATATAATAACAAATAATATCACTGAATAATAAATGTATTTATTGGGATCATAATTGAAACCAGTTATTATTTTCTCTTTTCTATTTCCTGTGTTGAGATAAATTTGATTTAAAAGAAATACAAAAAAAATTAGAAAAAAGAACTGTGTCATCGTTTCAAAAACAAAAAATTTCAAATCAAAAATGATTTTAAATAAACTTATAAATATCATGATCCATAAAAATTGTAGAATGGAAAACCATAATGAACTTACTGTGAAAGCACCAATTTTTGTTACATCATCTTTTACATACATTTTGTAAAAAATATGATAAATAAAGTCTATTGATTTCATATTAGTAAAAACTTTATTTTAATATTTGTATTAATGGGATTATAAATCATGATTTCACCTCCAACTCCAAGGTGTAAATTCAAAATGCCCACTGGTTGGATTGTATCTTCCGCCATAATCTGGATTACCATACCTAATCATTTTCTTTTGCCTGTCCATAACCTCAGCCTTACCTGATAAATATAGACCTCCTGCAAATAATCCTGCCTTACCACCAAAACTAATTAGGAAAGAAGATCCTAAACCTGCAGATGTTTCTAATAATTTCGGATAAGAGAAATCAGAAGCTACTAAATAGATTGAACCAGCGACTTCTACAGCAAAGAAAATTCGACCAGCGAAATAGAAAACTCCTAATTTATGACCTGCATTTTTTATATTACGATTAATAATATTTAGAGGTTTTCCCTCCTGCATGAGCATATCTCTATAAGTTGCAAGAGTAATAAAGTTCACTCTTGCCATTTTTTCCAAAGCCTGTATTGGATAGCCCAATAATTCATAAAGATAAACAAACTCTCTTACTAAATCATCTCTATCGTCTGATTGTTCAGGGGTAACGGTTACTGCTCTTAGGGCTGGTAAATCAGTTCTAACCCACACAAGTTCTCCGCTCTCATTTTCTCGATATGTATAAGTAGCTCCACCTTCAGATTCATATTCTTGTCCTGGTACTGGATTGATAACATTTTCCTCACATTCGGGACATCTGCCATCGGGATCAAAGAATCTGATGGGATTATTCCAAAGTGCTGAATAAGGAGATTTATTAATTTGCCTTGGATGTTCCGCCAACGGATCCACACTATGCCACCTCCCAATCTGCACATCATAAAATCTCGCTCCGTAATTCCCGCATTGCGCGGGACAGGCTCCCCAATCAAAGTTAATCCCCGCAATCACATCATCCTGCAGCTCTTTGCTGTTGTAAAGCATTTTGTTTTGCTCGCTGAGGGGACCGTAGTAGTTTTGCTGGTGCTTGGTCATACCAAAATGATAGTAAAAGGCCTTAAAGGTGGTAGTATGAATGTAGTACACCATTGGATAGGTTTGGCAATTTTTTTTTGGTAAAAATAGGGAAAATTTGAAAAGATGACCGTTATTTTCAACGATAGCCTGCTGTAGAGACGTGCCTGCACGGCACGTCTCCGATATATACCCACCGATTCCCTGGCAGAGACGCGCTTTGCGGCGCGTCTCAGGAATTACAAATATTGAATGGATATTGAATTGCGGATTCGATGATAATTGGAGCGGAAAAATAATTTTCGCTCAGCGTGGTCGGCGGGGGTTAAGACATTGAATAATCTTTTAGTGGCGGGGTCACTTGAAGTGGCCCCGTCACTGGATGATCGGTTAGCGGAAATGCTACCGCCCGAAGGGAGCTCAGCGAAGCTGATTTCCACTCATCAGATCATGGGATTTACCAAAAAGGCCCTGCAAACTGCAAGGCCTTTCTTATAATGAATTAAATTTTACGAATTAATTTCTCAATATCATTATCCTGTTGCGGAAAATCAGATCTTCTGCTTCAATTTCGAAGAAATACAGCCCGTCGCCAAGTTTTTGCCTGTCGTTCCCAAGGCCATCCCACACGAAGGTGTTTCTCCCGGCAGAATAACTTCTTTCATGTGTAAGTACCAGTCTTCCCTGGCTATCGAATATCCTGAGGTTTACACTTCCATCGCGGGGAAGAACAAACTGAATGTTTGTTTGCTCAGCAAAAGGGTTGGGGTAGGCGTATGCCTGGAAGTTTGCAGGGTAAATAACCTCTTCTGAAGAAGTGTCATCTTCGGTCATTACGATTTCGATGCTGATGTCTTCATCAACCACATCAAATTCTCCTTCTGCACTGAAATATCCTTCCAGAGATGCTGTATATTCGTAATTGCCGGGTTCTAAAATCAGGGTTGCGATACCGTTTTCATCGGTAATGGCTGACATTTCACGATAATCAACGGTAATAAGTACATTTTCAAGGGGCTGTGCCGGATCGTTATCATCCGTTACAAAGAAACTTACCTCATATTCCGTTACCATTACTTTCAAACCTCCTGAATATACGCCCAGGTAACCGTTTCTGCCACCTGCTATGACTTCAACCGATCCGTCACCGGTAACATCAGGAATATTGCCTATGGCATCAACAGCAGAAGCAAAAGGGATGGTTTCAAGTATTTCACCATCACTTCCATCAATGAAATAAACATTGTTATTGTTAAACAGTGTACCAAGGGCAATGTCATTGATTCCGTCACCTGTAATATCGCGCAAAACAGTCACACTCCAGGGTTGATCGGCTACAGGTGTTGTCCAGATAATCTGACCATTCTGCCCTGAAATGGCAACTGCATTGGGAATACTTGAGTATGCCGGTATGATGTCTTCAAAGCCGTCGCCGTTAAGATCACCTGCTCTCCAGAAATCAAGTATAATGGATGAGCCAAGTGAGCCGCTGTAAACAACATCTCCATCTGTAACATCCATAAGATAGTAAAAGCCGTTGAATGAACCGGCAATGATGTCGTTTATGCCGTTACCTGTAATGTCATGTATTTGTTCAAGAGCCCAAACAGCAGTACCGCTGGTAGTAAATTCCCAAACTATATTGCCATTGGCACCGTTAATACCTATTACTCTGCCCTGCTGAGCGGTTGAAGTTGCTCCTGCAACCACATCAGGAATACCGTCTCCGGTAAAATCCTGTACACCGAGTACTGCATAACCTGCAGCTCCAAGTGGCGTGTCCCAGATTACATCGCCTGTCAAGCCATCAATACAAAAGATCCTCTTTGGGCCAAAACCATCTGTATCATCACCTGTTGCAGCCAATACATCGCGGTATCCATTGCCATTAAAGTCAAAACTGATATCTATCATATATACCCAACCCCCCTGTCCGTATTGATTGGTTTCGTATCGCCAGATAATCTCACCGGTTTTTGAGGAAAGTGCTGTGACAGCCCTGTCGCCCCATGCGGTACCTACCACAAAATCGGAATAACCATCACCATTGATATCATCAGCAAGTGCAATACCTTTCGGATACTCAACCGTGCCCAGTTCAATTTCCCAGATTATATCGCCGCTGCCGGAGGCATTGGCATTAAAGGCCCGTATTTTGTTATCACGGGTTGCAATTATTACATCGGAAATACCATCCTGGTTGATATCGGGGATTTGCAGAAATGCCCGGGCATTGTAATCAAATGTGCCTGTAAACTGATGATCCCAGATAAGATCGCCCAAGGGAAATTCGATAATTTCTGAAGTGCCGGTAAGTTGAATTTCAACCGGAGACTGATCAGGGTTGTTGAATGCAATGGAAGCTTCTGTTTCAATCAATCCGGCTACATCTGGGAAAAACCACAGAGGTAGCTCAGTACTTTCTACCGGTTCCAATATCAGGGGAAATTCAAACTGATCTCCAAAATAAAAATGTGGTGAACCCAGGTTTATACCTGAAATCTCCAGATTTCCATCACCCATATTCTGAACAAACAGATACTTTTTGCTGCTTGAATTGGTTCTTACATTTCCGTAATCAATGATATCCTGTGTGGTATAAAGATAGGGTCCTGATGCCAGACCGATACCACTAAGCGCAATTTCTACTGTAAGAGAGCCGGGAGCATTGGTTTCAAGATGAGCTATTTCATCATAGAAATCAATTTCTGTGGGATTAAATACCACTTCAATAATATCACTATCACCCGGTTCAATCGAAACGGGAAAACCCGCAGTGGCAGAAAAAGGAGAACCCTCAGGGAAATTCATAGTTTCTATTACCAGTTCACCACTTCCGGTATTGGTTACATTCATATTCCAGGTCTGGCTGTTGCCGACTGTAACATTGCCAAAATCAAAGGAGGTGGGAACACTGATCTGAGGAGTTCCTGTTCCATCAAGATCAACTTTGTAAAGAAAGCTATCACCATTGTTTTCACGCGAGACATACCAAAGGAAAGTACCGTCAAACACCACACCGGATGTCCTGAAATTGGATCCCGGATATGTTGCAACCAGTGTACCGTCAAGCTCTACCTGGTGTAGGTTCGATTCATTATATTCGGCAATCCAGATGTAATCTCCCTGGCGTGCCAGGTCCCAGGGTTGGTTTTGCGGTGGAACGAAAGAAGCGGTTTCCTCCCAGCCTTCTTCATCATCAAACTCAAGCTTGTGGATGGTTCCGGGGTTGGGGAAGTAGGTTGCTACCCAGAAATCTCCCTCATCCCATGCGATGCCCGACATGTAAAAATTGGGAAGGTCAAATTGTTCTACTTCATTTCCTTCCATGTCAAGTTTGAGGGCAAATGCCGGTGTGCTTGAAGGGAGTTCCCTGTCGATGGTCCATAAATATTCACCATCCCAGGTGAGTCCGTAAGCCTGGCTTTGAACGCCTGAAAACAAGAACTCATTGGTTTCGTTAACCGGGTTAAACCGGTAAACATTGGAGCCCATGTTGCCGCCGTAAGAACCAATGTAAATATATTCTCCATCCCAGGCTAACCCTGAGGCAAAGCTGTTTACAGGGTATATGGCCACAATGGTCCATCCTTCATCATCTTCTTTGGCTTTGTTTTCAGCATTGATATTTGCAGTAAAAAACAAAGCCAGAATCATAATAATTAAATTTAAACTGTAATTCTTTTTCATAATCTGAATGTTTTTGGTGAATAATAGATAGAGTGTTGGATGTAGTAATTTAAAACTGATTAATTAAATTTTAAAATTTTCATAAGTTGTAGTTTCCTGAAGGTTAAAAATACAATTTTTTGTTGTGGTGCAAGGCTGTAAAAAGGATTTAAATCCTCTGCCTTTAAAAAAACGGGTTGGTGTCTTTAAGACAGGTAAAACATTTCAGAATGTTTCTGAATTTTTGTTAAACTTTTCGGTGTGATTTTTTCAAATCCCAATCCTGTAGAAGCTCTGATAAAACAATACCCTGGATATGATTTCAGCACCGAAGAAACAGGCAAATGCAAAATAATGGCAGTTAAGAAACAGTTTTTGGTTCTTTACCGGTGAATAGGTTTGCCATACAAGAATTGATAATCCTGCAAACCAGAAAAACCAGGAGAGGTAATAATGCAAACGAATTGAAACTTCAGGTTCAAAAGCTATGTTTCCTTCATGGTACTCTGGTCCGATAAAAATGGTATTTATCAGGTTTATAATAAAAACCAGGGCTATAATTGCCACAAAGGTCAGGGAGATATCCTGCGTCGGTTGTTTGCTTGAAAGCCTGTAAAATAAAATAAGCACAAAGGATGCACCTAAAACAAGTGTACTTGCAAAAAATGAAATCAGCGTTGACGGGTTATTCCACGCAGGTACAGTGGAAATCATATACAAACGCGCCATGGTAAAAACCATTAAAATACCGGTAACAGAAGCAATTGTCAGCAGAATCCGAAGGTGCTTCATTTTAACTTTGTCCAGGTAAAGGCCTGCACTAACAGCCAATAGTAAAAATGTAAACAATGAGACCATAAGTATTTCCCGGCTTAACCAGGAATGCTTCAGGTTACTTAGAGCATAAATTGCCGACAGAGGTGAGGAAAGATGAAAAAATGAAATAATCATGGACATTATCATAACGCCTGTAGCGATATATACACCTTTGCGCGTCAGCATACCCGTATCATTTCCGGTACCGGATTTCCGGATAAGATTTAAGACAAGCAGGCATACTATCAATCCGGCAGAAAACTGACCCAAAAGGGTAAACAGTATAAGGGAGTATTCTGTATTATGCATTTTTCACCTCCTCTCTGTTGATGACTTCGCATTGCAGGCTTAAAGAAGCAGCAGGGTGCTCTGTAATTACCAAAGCCGGTTTAGTGTATCGGGCAGGGGGAAGTGGGAATGTTTCTGCATGCCATCCATAAATTTTTCTGTATTCATTTAATTCACCTGCTTTGAGCACGCGCATAGGGCATGCTGTAACGCATGAGGGCAACTTACCCTCGGCAATATAGTCGGCACACATGGTGCATTTGGTCATTTTTCCTGTGTTTTTATTCAAATGCAGAGCATCGTATGGGCAGGCCCATGCACAGTACTGACAACCCATACACCGTTTCTCATTAATCAGTACCAACCCTTCACCATTTTTATAAATGGCATTATTGGGACATTTGGTCATGCATATAGGTTCTTCGCAGTGGTTGCAGGCAAGTGAAATGTTATAAGATTTGATTTCAGATATCCAGTTTTTGCCTTTTTGCACCCATTGACCGCCTGCCACTTCATAAACATTCCGCCATCGCATCCCCACCGGATGATCATGCTTATCCTTGCATGCTACCTGGCAGGTTTTGCAACCGGAGCATTGCGATGCGTCGAAATAGAAGGCCCATTGTTTCATTGGTTGGGTTATTGGGTTAATTTTCACTGCGGAGACGCTAAGGCGCCGAGTTTGCAGAGTTTGAATGTTATTGTTTTTTCTTTCTTATATGTCTTTTAAAATCTTATATGCCTTATATGGTTAAAATCTCAAAACTTAAATATTAAAGTAAGGGATTGCATCCCGCTTTATTTTGTTTCTATTATTCAAGTTTCGCTTCACTGAGCTCGGCTATGGCTCAGTTCAGATATCGTGCTTCATTTTTGACCTTTTACATCCCCCCAACCCCCTTGAAAGGTGGAGTAGGTCGGCATAAGCTTCAGTCTTCCGTTCCCGAATCGCTAATCGCTCTCGGGACTTCGGTCTTCGGTCTCCCGTCTCCGGTCTCCCTTCTCCCTTCCACTTCCACCATAATCGTATGCTGCGCATTCCCAAAAGCCAGGGGTGTCCAGCGGTGCGATGTGAGCACGTTGATGTTTCCCCGGCGGTCGATGCCGTTTTTGTCGGGTTTCCACCAGGCTCCCTGGGGTATATTTATTACCCCGGGCATAATCTTTGGTGTTAGCCGGCAGGGGATCATTATTTTGCCCCTGTCGTTATATATCAATACTTCTTCTCCGTCTTTTATTCCACGTTTCTCTGCATCAATGGGGTTTATGAATACCCTTTGCGGGAAAGCTTCCTCCAGCCAGTCGATACCATCGTGGATGGAGTGCACACGCGACATGTAATGATGGCCAAGCGCCTGAAGCGGATATTTTTCTGCTTCTTCTCCGAAAGGGCTTTCCCACTCCTGAATGTATTTTGGAACAGCAGGAATAGTATCGGGCTTGCCCATATCGAAGAGGGTTTTGGAAAACAACTCCACCTTCCCGCTAGGGGTATTCAGCGGGTGTTTATCGGGTTGTTTCCTGAAATTGCGAAAAGCAACTGCAGGTTCATCAACCGGTCTTGTATGCAGACCTTCATTTTTTTCAACCAGAGTGTTCAGGTCAGGAATGTCAGGAAAACGGGTGGCACGATATCTTTCCACAGCCCATTCAATCCATTGCTTTTCCGTACGGTTTTGGGTGTATTCTTCCTTTACACCAAATCGTTCAGCCAGCTCCAGTGCAATCTGGTAGTCGCTTTTGGTTTCATAGGGAGGCTCTTCAATCTGTGGGGCAATGATCACCTCATCGCCGTATTTCCATCCGTCCTGCAGCCCCCAGGTTTCCAGCTGTGTGCACACAGGCAGCAGCAGATCGGCAAATTTGGCTGTGGGAGTCATAAACTGGTCCTGCACGGCAATAAATTCAATCAGCGATTTATCTTTCAGTATTTTAGCCGAGCGGTTGGTGTCGGCGTGCTGATTGATCAGTATGTTTGATGCTACATTCCAGATGAGTTTGATATTGTTGTCAAGTTTTTCTGCACCACGAACTCCGTCTTCGGGTCCCATTTCGGTTCCGCGAAGGATGGCTTCTGTCCACAGGAAAACGGGTATGGATTCTCTTACCGGATTTCGGCCTGTCGGGAAAACATTCCAGAACGGACCGCCATCGTCGGCCTGGAGAGCAAGTCCGCCGGCCCAGCCGCCAGGTATGCCTACATTGCCGGTTATGGCTGGCAGGGCGCATCCGGCGATTACAACTTGTTCCCCATATGCCCGGCGCTGCATGCCATAACCCTGATACAGCACCGAAGGTTTCATGGTTGCATACTCCCTTGCAATTCTGACAATGGTTTCAGCCGGTACGCTGCAGATTTCTTCTGCCCATTGGGGGGTTTTGGGGGTACCGTCTTTTTTTCCGAGTATGTAATCTGAATAACTTTCTTCATCCTCGCAACCTGCAGGCATCTGTGTCTTATCAAATCCCACACAGCAACGTTTGATGAAATCCTTATCGTGCAGGTTTTCGGTAATGATGGTATAAGCCATGGCACTCATCATGGCTACATCGGTGCCGGGGCGGATGGGGATCCACTCATCGGCCAGTGCCACTGCGCTCATGCTCATGCGCGGGTCGATGCAGATAACTTTAGCTCCGTTTTCACGGGCTTTTTTGATGAAAAATTCGCTGTTGGTGCCATCGCGCATCTCGGCGGGATTCCAACCCCACATGATGATATATTTGCTGTTTACCCAGTCCTGGCGCTGGTTGCCTGTTACGGATGTGCCGTACACGTAAGGTGTAGCCCGTGAAATACACGCCCAGCTGTAACTGTTGTAATAACCCAATGAACCGCCAATAAGGTTCATGAGCCTTGCGGCAGTCTGGCGACCGTTGATCTGGTTGTAACTTCCTGTGCCGTAGGGTACCAATATGGCCGAATTTCCATATTTTTTCTTAGCGCGGTTAATTTCAGAAGCCAGCATATCCAGGGCTTCGTCCCAGCTGATGCGTTCAAACTTACCTTCGCCACGTTCGCCGGTTCGTTTCATGGGGTATTTCAGCCTGTCGGGGTGGTATTGCCGGCGGCGGTAGGCACGTCCGCGGATGCAGGCGCGTAACTGCGGGTCTTCCAGTGAATCTCCCGGCCGGTCGTCGGTTTCAATACGGATGACTTTTCCCTCGCGGATATGCAACTTCAATACACACCTGCCGCCACAATTATGTCCGGGACATGCTGCTCTTACTATCCAGAGATCTCCTTTTTGTTCTATTACTTCAACAGTATCATCTCCCGGAATTCCCAAACAACCCAATAATCCTCCTGACACCATTGCACCACCTCCCAGTATTGCACTAAGCCTGATAAAATGCCGGCGGTTTATTTTCCCGGAATCAGAACCCGGTTCAGAAGAAATATTGTTGTATGTGTCTGTCATGACAAAATGTTTGAATTCCCGAAAATAGGCAATTCATTTGCAACCCGGATATAAAACAGTGTTAAAACGCTAATTTATAAATGGATTAATTAAAAATAGTGTAAGTTAACCGGACTAATGTGGGTTTGTCTAAAGCTCTCTTATCCAGATATTACGAAAACTCACCAGATCGCCATGGTCCTGTAATCTGAGTGGCTCGTTCATACTATGTTCAATATAGCGGGGTAGTCCTATAAACCGGGTGTCGCCCCAAAGCTCAACATTATTTTGCACCAGTACTCCATTATGGATAACTGTAATCCTTGCTGGATGGGTAATCCTCCCATGCTCATTGAAGCGGGGTGCCATAAAGATGATGTCATAGGTTTGCCATTCGCCCGGTGGCCGGCAGGCGTTAACCAGCGGGATATGCTGTTTGTAAATGGAAGCAGCCTGACCATTGGGGTATGTGGGATTTTCGTATGAATCCAGAACCTGTACCTCATACCTGTCCATAAGAAAAACTCCGCTGTTTCCGCGTCCCTGGCCTTCACCTTTAATTACGTCTGGTGTGCGCCATTCGATATGGAGTTGTACATCGCCAAAACCTTCCCTGGTGCTTATGTCTCCTGTGCCGGGTTTCACAGTCATTATCCCGTCTTTTAATTCCCATTGGGGTGTATTGCCATTGCTGTCAATCCAGTTATCGAAGCTGGTGCCGTCAAATAATACAATTGCATCAGATGGAGGAGCGGTACCTGCACCGGGAGTAACTACCGGGGGAACAGGTTCCCACACATCGGTTACTTCATGTTCGGGTCTTTGTGCTTGCATAGTTAAAGAAATGATTAGAAGTGAAATGAATAAACTGTTTTGAAGGTGTCTTGCCATAGCTTTTAGTTTTAATGTTGATTGGATTCAAATATAGAAAATTATTCCAGTCTTATGGCCTGTTATTTTTTTTATTGATTATCTGCAGGCTGGTGGGTTAAATTTTTTACTTCTGAATTTGAACATCAAATGCCGGTATTTTTATTCTTTTTTGACCCACCCCCGGCCCCTCCCTACGAAGCAGGGACCTGTCCCGTTCGTACGGGAGGGGTGTTCCTGCAGTGGTTGTGGTGAATTTTGTAAATAGCAAATTAAAAAGTACCATTTTTTCGCAAAATTAAAAGTACCACCACTGAAATCCGGGTTTTCTCTCCCCTCCCTGCTCGTAGGGATAATGGCGCTAACTTAACAAAATAAATATTATCTTTGGTAAACTCTAAACCAAAG
>REDJ01000164.1 GCA_007693555.1 Bacteroidota bacterium | reverse complement strand
GGAATGGCATCCACGGGTACCGGGTCGCGGGGCAGGATGTCAATCTGCCAGTTGAAGGGTGCCACTGAGATACCCCAACCAATGAGAAATACCATCAGCAGCCATGCCACCAGGCGGTTTTCAAGGAAAAAGCGTATGAGTTTGTTAAGCATCTTTATAGGGTTTTACCGCAAAGAGCGCAAATTCTTTTGCGACCTTGGCGCCTTCTTTGCGTCTTTGCGGTTATTCTTCTACATAATCAGCATTACCCCCGCCATAACCACCATCAGCAGGTCTTCCACCAATGTAACATTGCCCAGGGGGAGCTTGAACACAGTACCCAGGCAGGCGCACTGCACCTGGTTGGGTGAAAGCATATTCCGGATAACGCCAATGCTGCTGAAGCCCATGATGACAATGGTGGCCACGTGGGTGGCCGGCAGGTTGATGGCTGTAAGGTACAATACACCCAACCCCAGCTCCAGGAAAGGATAAACATAGCCGTAGCCTTTCCACTGCTTTGCCAGCAGGTCATACATAGCGTAGGAGCGGGCAAATCCTTTCAGATCGAGAAATTTAAAGAATGCGAATACGATGAAAAAGCCTGCCATAAAATAGCGCATCCATTGGTGCCAGGAAAAGGTCTGTGCGTCGAAGGATGCAATGGCTGCAATGCCTGCCACAAAAAGGAAAATGAGCACCAGGGGTTTGTAGGTTTCCCAGGTGGATGCGGATTCCTGTTCAGGCAATGCCGATGCATGCGTTTGGTTTGTTTTGGTTGATGTGCTGTCTTCTGAAACCGCTGTTATGCGGTATTCTCCGGCTTCGGCAAGGAGTTTATCCAGTTGCTTGCGGTCGGGATTACTTTCTGCCTGCACCTTTGCTTTGCCATCCTGATGGCTTACCTCTGCCGAAAGCACTTCAGGATGCTTGAGGAATACGCTTTTCACTTTGGCGGCGCATCCCCCGCAGGTCATTCCGGTGATGGTGTAAATATAATTCATGGGGTTGGTTTTTAATCGTTTAACCGCAAGGTTCGCAAAGATTTATCGCAAAGGGCGCAAATTTCTTAGCGTTCCTTGCGCATCCTTCGCGCTCCTTGCGGTTAAAGAAAAGTTATCGAGTACATCAGCTGCCCGGTTTAGTCTTTGTCAGGACGCTCATAGTGGCAGCAAGCCGGAAGACTTTTATAAACTTCATCTTTGGCACGTACCTTTTCAGTATCGTGGCCTGCTTCTGCGATTTTTTTGTGTACATCGTCAAGGTTAACCCTGTCAGCATCATACTCAATGGTGAGCATTTTGGTTTCCCGGTTCCAGTCGGCGGCTGTAACGCCATCAACGCTTTTGGCGGCTTTTTCAATGCGTGCTTCGCACATACCGCAGGCACCGTATACCTTGAATTCGGTTTTGTGATGATCAAGACTGAATCCCATCAATGGGATAAGAATTGTTACTAAAAAAAGAAGATTTTTCATAATTAAGAATTTAGCTTTAACAATAAATTGATTAAAAGTTAAAGTTACATCATGACAAACGCATTTCTATTACACTTTGCCGGGAAAAAGCTGTAAAATTTACAGTTTATCAATAGGATTGCGCTTTTTATCGAGAAGCTTGCGGAATTGTCCCGGGGTCATCCCGGTGATTTTTTTAAATTGGTTGGTAAGGTAGGCTGCACTGCTGTACCCCATGCGGTAGGCAATTTCCGAAAGGGTGAGTTCATCATAAAACAACAACTCTTTTACCTTTTCAATTTTTTGTCTGATTACAAACTGCTCAATGGTAATTCCTTCTATGGATGAAAAAAGGTTGCTGATGTAATTGTACTCATATTGCAGTTCCGCTGAAATAAGTTCCGACCAGTTGTTGCGGATTTCACCATTGCTGTGGTGTATTCCTTCAATAACGATGGTTTTCACCTGCTCTATGAGCCTGCTTTTTTTATCGTCAATAATTTCAAACCCCAGGTTGCACAATGCAAGTTTTAGCTGCTCCAAAATCTGAGCATCAGTTTCTGACTCAAGGATTTTCATTTGACCCAGGGTGATCTCGGCATTGTGGATGCCAAGTCTTTCAGCCTCAGCTTTTACAGCGAGGATGCAACGGTGGCATACCATGTTTTTGATGAAAATGACCATGGGTAATAAGTTTTTTGGTTTTGTTACCGGATTAAAAGCAAAATTCAGTCATCAATCCTTTTTAAGATTTCAGCCGAGCGATGGCCGTAGGGGACTGCCGGTTCCTGCTCCTTCACCTTTTGCCAGGCGCGGGTAATGATTACTTCATCAATATCATCTTTTTCGCAGGGTACTTCTACGATATAAGTATCTTCAGCGTATGTGGCGATCTTGCATTTTACGATGGCTTTTCCCATGATATTCTTATTTTTTTGTCTTTAACAATATTACAAATTTTTTCAGAAAGCGGCTAATCAATTTATCAATCTGTAGTGTAAAGAGTTAAATAAGGGAAAAGCGAATTGTTGTGGATAAAATGTCCCTGCAAATTCATTTCCTAAATATGTATAAATCAGGAGATAAAGAAGTATATATGTATATTTATATAACATATGTATATGAAACTCTGTGTTTCTTTGCCTTAATTATGTTGGTTTTTTTGTTTATTTGCAAAAGCTGATATTAATCAGCAAATGGGAAAACAAAAAAATACTTCTGGAAAAAAGGGTCCATTGTAAAGGCAGTACTTGCTAAACAGGAAATTTGACTTTATACTGTTAAAAGATAGTTGCTAACCAAAACACGGAATCATGCTCAAACATTTGTTTTTATTATTTTTCATTGCAATAACAATTCAGTTATTCGCACAAGCACCACAAATCTATTATGTGAATAATCAGAATGCTGCCAGTGGTGATGGTACATCATGGGGCGAAGCATTTATAACACTTCAGGAAGCATTGGATGCGGCCGAAGGTCCCTCTGAAATCTGGGTTGCCCAGGGTACTTATCATCCTACCAGCACGTATGATCTGGATGATCAGGATGAACGTCACAGGCACTTTCGGATGAAAAACGATGTAACCATTTATGGAGGTTTTCTCGGTACTGAAACCCAACCGGAGCAGCGTGACTGGGAAAACAATCATACCATATTAAGCGGCGAACTGGATGACACAAACGTTTATCATGTATTTTATCATTTTGGTTTAGGACTTGATGAAACTGCTGTTTTGGACGGATTCGTCATTACCGGAGGCTATGCCGATAATCAAGAAATAATATTTCATGCTTTAGGCGGAGGTATGCTAAATACCCCTGAAGTGGAAATAGTTGGAGACCCGGATGACCCTTCCGATTTTATAGTGGAGGAGGGGACTGAGTCTCACCCTACCATTCGCAATTGTGAGTTTACGGATAATGCTGCGATGTTAGGTGGTGCTATGATGAATGCTTTTTACAGTTCTCCCCACATAATGCATTGTACTTTTACAGACAATCTGGCACATCATGGGGGAGCCATCATGAATACTATGGGCAGCAGTCCGCATATTATCCATTCAACATTTACGGGTAATCTGGCCCACAATGGTGGAGCAATTTACAATGAACATGATATCTCTCCGGTTATTGATCATTGCCGGTTTTATAATAATATGGCTGCCATGCACGGCGGTGCCATTAGAAATGATGATTATTCTACTGCAATTATTTCCAATTCCATATTTGAAGGTAACCAGGCGCCTTTGGGCGGAGCCATCCATAACAATACTGAAAGTTCACCTGTCATAGTGAACTGCCTTTTCACCAATAATATTGCTGACGGTGAAAACGAATGGAAGGGAGGAGGCGGGATTTATAATTATTATGCAACACCTCACATCATAAATTGCACTTTTACCGGCAATTCAACCGCACATGGAGGTGGCGGGATATCCAATCAGAACAGTGCAGCCAATATAGTAAACACAATCATTTGGGGCAATCATGCTGAGCACATGGGTTTTGAAGAAGTTGGCTATGTGGGAGATGAAGATGATGCTCCTACCTTTAGCTATTGCAATATCAGGGAGAGCGGAGGCAGTGGCCCCGACTGGTTTGAAAACCGGGGGATTGACGGTGGAAATAACATTGATGATGATCCGGAGTTTGATATGAATGGAGATCATCCTTATATGCCTGCTGAAACATCACCTGTAGCAGATGCCGGGTCCAATGCACCCTTTGGTGATGGAGGAGCGGCAATGGGGATTCTGACAGATATCAGGGGGCCGGGTTTCCCGCGTATTATGGAACCGGGAAATACAGAGCCCGGAGGAATTGTGGATATGGGTGCATACGAAATAAATGATAATGTTGTCACACGAATAATTACTGCAACTGCCGGGGAAAATGGAAGTATATATCCTGAGGGGGAAACAGAAGTTCTCTTTGGTGATTCACAATCATTTTTCATAGAAGCTGATGAAGAATACCTTATTGATGAGGTCTTTGCGGATGACGTAGCTTTAGATGATGCTTCAGGTTTGCTGAGTTTCACATGGACTTTTTCTCTCGTTACGGATGCACATACCATTTCAGCTACTTTTATGGCTGATCCTGATTTGGGTATTGATTCTGATGCCTTACTTCAGGCGATAAAAGTTTATCCTAATCCTGCAGAAAATCATTTTACACTTAATATTAACCCGCAATATTTAAAGTCAAACACAAATCTCAGATATTACCTGTATGATGTAACCGGCAGAAAGATACTATCCGGTTTGATTTCTGATAACCAAACAAGGATTAATATCAGCAATGTTCAGACAGGTATTTACTTGTTGCAGCTCGTGAGTAGTGAAAAGATATTAGGAACAGCTAAACTACAGGTAAGATAAGGTTGTAATTTACTAATGTTTTATTGCCAATAATCTATTAAGAAAATGAAAATACGTGCTGTAAACCTGTTTGTTTTGCTGCTGTTCTGTATAATAAACTCCTATTCCCATGCTTTAGAAAAAGATGAACAGGAGTTTGCCGGAGGTAATGGCACCCCCACCGACCCCTGGTTGATTGAAACCGCCGAGCATCTTAACAATGTGCGCAACTATACCGGCTATGGTCATTATAACAAATATTTCAAGCAAATTGCCAGTATAAATCTGAATGTACCACCCTGGAATGAGGGAGAGGGTTGGCTGCCCATAGGAGGACCCGATTACGACGACTTTTTTATGGGTCAATACCATGGAAACGGTTATTTAATCAACGGTCTTACCATCAATCGCCCTGATCACGATCATATTGGACTTTTTGGTGGAATAACCGTTGGAAGTGTATCTGACCTTACCATGATAAATCCTGATATTACCGGTGGAAATTTTACAGGCACAATTGTCGGAAGAGCGCAAAATACGAATATTGAAAACTGTCTTGTTTTTGGTGGAAGTTTAGAAGGCACCGGAACCGGAACAGGAGGGCTGGTAGGGAAATCTATTGATCATGTAACCATAAAGAATAGTGTCAATCAAAGCCTTGTTTACGGAGTTGAAAATGTGGGTGGCATAATTGGAACTTTTCTCAATTCAATTATTGAGAACTCCTTTAATAGGGGATTTGTTGAGGGAAATAATAATGTTGGAGGATTAGCAGGCTATGCTGTGGAATCAGGAGTCGCCTACGTTATGAACTCTTATAGTGCGGGATTTTTATCAGGTAATGAAAACGTCGGGGGACTTATCGGTAAGAATGAATCATGGGCATATGTACCTGTTATAGGATCGTTCTGGGATATAGATATTTCCAATATACAGGAAAGTGATGGTGGTGTAGGAAAAACCACTGAAGAGATGACAAGTTTTTCAACCTTTATTGAGGCAGGCTGGGATTTCAAAGGTGCCGGTATTGAAGAAATATGGAATATCGGTAACGACAGGAATGATGGCTATCCCTATTTTAACTGGCAGTATCCTGATGATCCTGCTCCCGATGAGCCCTATGCTCCTTTGGTATCAACCACCGGTGTATTATACTATAATATTACCCATGAGTCTGCCATTGCAGATGCAGTGGTTGTTTTACAGGGAAATCCCGCTGCACAGCACGGAGTATGCTGGAATACCTCAGGAATGCCGGACCTTGATGATGATTGCACAGATGAAGGGATTGTTCAGCAGGCAGGCCCTTTCACATCCCTAATCACAGGCCTGGAAATGAATCAGAATTATTTTGTCCGGGCCTTTGTTCACAATGAACACGGTATCCATTTCGGGGAAGAGGTAAGTTTTATAACCCTTCCAATGGAAGCTGTTCAGCCTGCCGGCTCCGGTGAAGAAAATGATCCCTTCCTGGTTGACAGCTTACCCAACTTGCTTTGGATAACGTTGCTTCCTGATGAATGGAATAAGCATTATCTGCAGACATCTTCTATTAATGCTTCAGAAACTGCCGGCTGGCTTAATGGTGCGGGCTGGATGCCAATCGGAAATGAATTTTACCCATTTACCGGTTCATATAATGGTGGGGGGCATTATATAGAAAATCTTTACATTAACAGGCCGGATTCCAATCATGTTGGGTTTATTGGTTATGCCGATGCAGCAGAAATTATCAATATGGGATTAATTAATCTTGAATTTACCGGCTATAGCTATGTTGGTGGCTTAACAGGAAGAATGGGCAGCAATTTTGCACGTATTGAAAACTCCTTTACAACGGGTAGCTTAAATGGGTATCGTCATGTGGGAGGTTTAGCAGGAAACTATGCTTTTGGAGGTGCAAGTGGAGGCATTATGAATAGCTATAGTAATGCCAATGTAACTGGTGACAGTGACGTGGGCGGATTGCTTGGCAGTCTTTCATATGGCAACATAGTGCATAACTGCTATAGCACAGGCTTTGTAGAAGGAAATACACGGGTAGGTGGGCTGATAGGCCACAGATTAGGAAATGCACCCCAGAATTCCTACTGGAATACACAAACATCGGGGCAGGATCATAGTGCTGGGGGGCAAGGATTAACTTCATCGCAAATGATAAACCAGGGTTATTTTATTGGGTGGGATTTTAATAATTTCTGGGAAACTGATGAAGGGAAATCTTATCCCTATCTGCAATGGCAGCAAACGCCCGGAGGGTTTAATTATCCGCCCATGCCTCTTACAGTTCTTGTATTGCCGGAAGACACAGGTGCAGTGACTATTGATCCTGAGCAGGATGAATACCATTTTGGAGATATCATTGAGCTTACAGCATTACCGGAAGCCGGCTACAAATTTCAGAACTGGTATATGGATGGTATAGCCATAAGCTCTGATATAATATTTCAGTTTGTTTTTCCTGGAGGTGAAGTCACTTTAACGGCCGGATTTATCCAGGAAAGTATTCCGCTTTACAGTCTCTCCCTCACGGCAGATCCAATTGAAGGCGGCAGTGTGGATGGCGGTGGCAACTTCCAGGCCGGCGAATCTGTTCCACTCAGGGCATCACCGGCTGAGGGTTATCATTTTCTCAACTGGACCGACCAACAGGGGAGTATTGTAAACACACAGCAAGAGTTTATTTACCAAATGCCTGCGCAAAATACTACTCTTACTGCAAACTTTTTACCTACACAGTATCATTTGCATGTTGAAGCTTTACCTGATTATGCAGGATATATTGAGGTTATTCCTGAACAGGAATTTTTCAATATGGGAGATGAAATAACACTTCATGCTCATGCAGAAGATGGATATATTTTCCAAAACTGGACTGATCAGGATGGAAATCTCTTTGGCGATACAGATTCATTAACCCTGATAATGCCGGCACATGATTTAATTCTCATCGCAAATTTTGAACTGCAGATCTATTCACTTACCAGGGTGGTAAATCCTGAAGAGGCCGGATATATTGAGGTATTTCCAAATCAGGAATATTATCATATGGGTGATGAAATTTATCTGGATGCCTATCCTAACGAAGGTTATGTTTTTTTGAACTGGACCGACGAAGATGGGAATGAAATACATCATGACCAATACCTTTTCTATATCATGCCGGCCGATGATGTGGTCATTACCGCCAATTTTGATGTGGAGAGTCTGGTATCAGAGATCAACCCTGAAAGTATAATCATTTACCCCAATCCATCCCGTGACTACATTACTGTAGAGTCAGAAAAAAGCATTGAAAGGATCTTTTTGCTGGACCTTTCCGGAAAAGTTATAAAAATTGTACATGGAGATTTTTACCAGACAAGGATAGATTTATCAGATATTCCCGTCGGATCCTATTTACTGAAACTTGAAACATCAGGTGGTTTTGGTTCACGGATTATTCAGGTTGTAAAACACTGATATTTCTTTTGTTAAATCAATATTATCAGTTTCGATAAAGTTATTAATTAAAAAACCTAAAAAAATGAAAAGAAAACCAAACACAGTATTTGTAAGTGTATTGATTATTAGCTTTCTGCTAATAGCAAATGGATGCAGAGTTAGAGTTGATGTAGCAGACCCTGCCAGAGCAGCAAGAGGTGTTGCTCAATTGGCAACAGAATCCAGAAGTGCTGAAGAGGCAGATGTAAAGGAGGAAAAGTTATTCAGCGATATCATTCCTATATTTGCTGATAGTAAAGTGAAGTATGATGACAAGATTGGATTTGAAGAGTATTATCTGGTTACAAGCGACAGTACGATAAAAGCAATAGCCGGAAATATTCGCCGCCAGTTTTGTGAA
This sequence comes from Bacteroidota bacterium, assembly GCA_007693555.1. Taxonomy (GTDB): domain Bacteria; phylum Bacteroidota; class Bacteroidia; order Bacteroidales; family UBA7960; genus SKVR01. The sequence continues at coordinate 2,660 of REDJ01000164.1, read as the reverse complement.
GCACCTGAGGGTCGTTCTCCTCTGGAAATCATGCGTTACTATCAAAGAACCATTGAAGAACTGGAAGGTGAGATTATCTTTCAGTCAAGAGCTCCAAGGTCAATAGAAATTCATGACCAGAGTTTTGAATCATATTTCAACAAAGAACGTGTAAGTCGTGGAATGAGCACTTATGTCTGGGATTTTTATCGTTTTCCGCGGAGTATAAGTGAATTTTTAGCTGCTAAAATATCTCATGAAGGTAAAGATATGTATATTGCCATTGCAGCCGGCAGGGGAGGTGGTGGCACTGAATACCACGGGGTAAGATTTGAGATAGTGACAATAGTTGATTAGCAAACAGAGTATTAGGGGTTTCAGGTTCGGGTGCGACTTCGAGGCCGCACCCGGACTTTTTCATTTTTCTGTAGTAGTTTCCTTATCTTTTTCCGGAAATTTTTCCCGTGATGTACCCAGCATGAAACCTATAGGCTCGAGCCCCGGCGTATGCATGGCCACAATTTTAAACATGGCAAACAAGGGTACAAACAATATCATTCCCGAAAGGCCCCATATCATTCCACCCATAATAATTGCAATAATGACCATAAGCGGGTTGAGTTTTACCTCAATACCTATTATAAGGGGTTCAAAAACATAGCTTTCAACCAGTTGTATGGTAATGATGATAGCACAAAACAGGAGGATGATACCTATTTCATCCATGTATATTGCAGCAAATAACATTGGGAGTAATCCGCTGATAAACGGACCTACGTAAGGAATAATAGTTACCAGTGCTCCAAACAAGGTAAGTAATACAGCAAAGGGCAGATCAAAAATAAGAAATGTGATGTAATACATAATAGCCAGTAAGGTCATCACCTGTGCCCGCCCCCATAAGTAATGATAAACAACCCGGCTGATTTTATCCAGTACTTTTCCGGTTTCTTCCTTTTTTTCTTCAGAAGTATACATCATAACAAACTTTGTAAACTTTTTTCTGTAGTAAATAAAAAGAAAAACATAAACCAGTACCAGCAAAAAGTTAAAAGCTGTATTGGCCAGATCACCCAGAAAGCGTGTGATACCTGTTTCGAGTGTGGTAAGTAACTGCCCGGAACGGTCCTGCCATATTTTTCTCTGCTCCTCCAGAGAAAGGTTTGTAACATCCGTAATCCAGGTCTGTGCCGTTCCGATAAACGATTGCAACTCGCTCCTGATCTGTGAGATGTCGGTGATGAAAAGTGTTAACTGGTATAGAAAAAGATATAAAATGCCTCCTACCACAATAAAAATAACAAGTGTGCCTGTAAACGCAGCCAGTACCCTTGGCATTTTAATCCTTTCCAGTAAACCCGCTAACGGAGTTACCAGTGTCGCAAAGAATACCCCAAAAATCAACGGTATAAGAAAGGATGAGCCAAAATAAAACAAGGCAAATATTCCCAATGTAAACAACAAAATCCTGTTGACCTTTCCGAGTTTTTCCATTATTTATGAAGGTAGATTGTTTCAGCTTTTAAAGTTATAAAGATATTGGGGAATACCCATGTTTTGTTTCAGAAATACTTTGCTTTTATCAGTCCGGGTGCGACAGTCCGGGCGCGACTTTGAGTCGCAACCGGACTCTTTTTTACTTTACCGGGCGTTGCAGTCCGGGCGCGACTTCAAGTCGCACCCGGACTATTTATTTACTCAACGCCTCAGGTTAATATTCAGCGTATCAGAGATCACCTGTCCGTTGGGCCCGATGCCGGAGATACGAAGCTCATACTGATCTTTCCCAGATAGCCAAACCACCCGTGCAAAATTCCCGGTTTCATTTACAAGGATACAATCATCACATTGGAAATAATAGGCATCGTAATTTGATGTTTCAAAGTGATATTCCGGGGCGGGGTCGAATGGGGTAACTACCAGAGGGCCTCGGAACCTGTCTATGGGTGAAATGATAAGGGTATTCACAAATTCAAGGATCAGGTTGTGAATGATGGTATAGTTTTCGGGGATTAGTTCATGCTCCTCATCAAAATGGGGTTCGTGGCCCAATCCTTCAAAAGTATAAAGTGTATGGTCGATCCCCAGTGTGCGTGTGTGCTCCAGTATACTGGCTGATCCGTGTAATCTTTTTGAGAAAAATGCAGAAGCCCTGGGACTCACGTTGGTAAACGGTAAATCGTAGCCATAGGGAACAACCAGGTCGGCATCGCCATGGATTGATAAAATGGGTACCTGATTATGTTTTTTAATGATGTTGATATCATCAACAGCGCCCCACATATTGATAACCCCCTTTATGCTGAAGGGGCCATACAGGTCGTTGGTTGAGCAATCAAGGCAACCCAGGTCGGGTTGCATCCTGAGCACACTTCGGCGAACGCTTGGCCATACCTCAGGTTCTTCCATGAAAGTAGTTTTGAGTGAGAGAATACCACCTGCACTATGCCCACCAAGGAAAACAAGATCGGGGTCGATACCCAGCCTTTCATGGTGGTGCGACAGATATCTCAGAGCTGCCCTTACATCCTGCATGGCACTGTAAATGGCACGTTCAAGATTGGAGTAGCGCCCTGGCAGGAAAATATATCCCAGCCTGTAATTTACCGATGCCACAACAAATCCGCGCCTGGCATAATCTTCGGCCAATTTTGATACCAGCTCATCGCGCTTATCGCCGG
>REDJ01000087.1 GCA_007693555.1 Bacteroidota bacterium | reverse complement strand
GTCAAGGCCAACGTACTGCAGGGCACCTATCCGCTAAGCACAGTCACTTTGTTTTACACCGTTGATGGCGGTGAGGAGCAGATTAAGGCCGCGGTAGACGAGGGCGAAGGCATCTGGGTCGCCTCCTTCGGCCAGCATCCCGGTGGTACTGAGATCCCCTGGCGCCTGGTAGCCATTGACGAGCAGGATAACGAAGCACTCTGGCCGCAGGATGGCGGCTGGTTGAGCTTTAAGGTCATCGAGCCCGGCCCGATCGTGGCCTGGGGAGAAAACTGGTTCGGCCAGTGCAGCGTCCCGTCACCCAATACAGGCTTTGTTGCCATAGCCGCAGGTTCGGAACACAGCTTGGGTCTTAAGTCCGACGGGACGATCATCGCCTGGGGGAACAATGATTACGGCCAGAGTGATGTTCCTGAGCCGAATTCAGATTTCATATCCCTCTCTGCTGGAAGATATCACAGCCTTGGTCTAAAGTCAGATGGAACTATTGTGGCATGGGGAGCAGGGCAGGCTGGCCTGTCGGGGTTTCCACATTATGGACAGTGTAATGTTCCAGTACCCAATGCTGACTTCATTGCTGTTTCAGGAGGTCAATATCACAGTCTGGGTCTAAAGACCGATGGTTCGATTGTGGCATGGGGTGGAAATGCCTGGGGGCAGTCCAATGTGCCTGTGCCAAATGCGGGTTTTGTAGCCGTTGCGGCTGGTGCGCATCATAGCCTTGGCCTGAAGTCTGATGGGACAATTGTGGCCTGGGGATTAAATATGTACGGTGAGTGTGATGTCCCTGACCCCAATGATGATTTTGTTTCCGTGGCGATAGGGACGTATTTTAGTCTTGGTTTGAAATCCGATGGTACGGTTGTAGCATGGGGAAGCAATGCAAATGGGGAGTGCGATGTTCCATTGCCGAATGCTGACTTTGTTGCCATTGCAGCAGCATCGAGTTTTGGCCTTGGCTTGAAATCAGACGGTACCATTGTGGCCTGGGGAAATTGTACATCAGGTCAATGCGATGTCCCACTGCCAAATGAAAACTACTTAGCCGTTTCAGCAGGCTGGTATCACAGCCTGGCACTGAAATATCCGGAACCACTTTACTCTGTCACCCTCAACCTCGATATGTCCTATACCACCGGTTTCGACCCCGAAACCGACCTGGTATACGTAACCGGCACCTTTGCCGGTTTCTGGCCAATTCCGGGCACAGACCCCGACAATCAGTTGATGACACGCGTGGGAGAAACCATGATCTGGACAAAAACATTCCTCCTGGAAGAAGGGGATTATGAGTACAAGTATTTCCTCAATGACGGCTGGGATGGCGGCGAATGGGCCTGGGAACCCAACAGGGAAATCACTGTTGCCGGCGACATGGTGGTCAACGACTTGTGGGGATACCTGGAGTTCCCAGATGTAATAGACGTCCCCACCCTGGCCGGACTTCGGGCAATGCCTCCCGGTGAAATGATATTCCGCTACACCGGTGAGGCCGTTATCGTGGCTATGCCCGGACAATCAGTGGTTGTTCCTTATATCTACTCCGATTTTGAAGAGAATAGCAATGTAACCTTTGCCGGATGGCCCAATTCCCCAACCGTAGTTGCAAATCCTTACCCATCAGGAATCAACACCAGCACCCATGTGGCTCAATGGCAACGCTCAGCAGATCCCATTGCCCATGCATATGCCTTGCTCGATGGCAAACTTGATTTTTCTCAGCAGCAAATATTCCGATTTAAAATCTGGTCGCCCATTGCTTGCGAGGTACGGTTCAAGGTGGAGGATAAAACCGACCATACCATAGCATTCGAAGTATCGCAGAATGTTTCCGATACGGAACAATGGGTCGAGCTCACTTATGATTTTAGCGGTGCTGAATCGGGTATGTATGACAAGATTGTGATTTTTATGGACTTTCTGTCATCTGCAGATAACATTTTCTATTTTGATCATGTAACAGGCCCACCCTATGAAGGGGCTGTGAAAACCGGTTCTTACACTTTTAATTCCGGTATCAAAGACAGAGGTCCCAACCGCAACCGTAAATTCATACAGGATGAAACCGCAGCCATCTTCATATTCGATGCGCCTGGAAATATTACCACAAGTTACAATCTATATGACGTAATGACAAACGTGACCGGACAGATTGAGGTGTTGAATAACATGGTAAGGTTCCTTCCCACCCAGAACGCCCCGGAAGCATTGGGCAACACTCCTGTAGAACCTTATGAGTATACCCTGACCGAAGTAACTCCGGGCGACCAGGCAAAACTCATCAAGTTCATAAATGTTACTTTTCAAGGGATTGAAGCAGGAGAGGTATTTGATGTGGGGCAAAACTACACCCTGACCGATGGGACCAACACATTTGTGCTCAGGACAATGTTCTGGGATGAAGATTACATAGGGATGGAAATACCCCACGGAGCCGTAAATATCACCGGTGTGGTAACCCAGTTCCACGATGATATGCAAATTACCCCGCGCTTTGCTGCGGATATTGAAGTACAACCAGAAGGCATCACTTTAAACATCAAGGTCATCCTTGAAGGAGCATTCTCACCCGGTGATGCTACTTTGATGCGCACCACTCTGAATGCGGATGTTCCGCTCAGCCAGCCCTACGCACCCGGTTTACCATACTTTGGCAACAACAATCCCAAATGGTATTACGCCGGTGATGAATCTGTTGATGTTATGCCGGCCAATGCAGTGGATTGGGTACTGGTAGAATTACGTGATGCTGCTGCTGCAAACCAGGCTACCGTGGCACTGGCAAAACAGGCCGCACTGCTTCTTAATACCGGCCACATTGTAGGCATTGATGGACAACCACTTGTGTTTGATGTGGAAATTGAGCAGGGATTGTACGTTGTGGTTTACCACCGCAATCACCTGGCAGTAATGTCTTCTCAGGCCCTGACAGAAGTGGGCGGCGTATATACCTGGGACTTCACACTGGCACTTGACAAGGCTTATGTGAGGGAGGAAAGAGCAGCTTACCAGAATGGACAAAAGCCACTCCCCGGAGGAGGATTCTTCGGAATGTACGGCGGTGATGGCGACGGCGACGGACAGGTACTGCTGCAGGATTTGCTCAATGTTTTGAATCCGCAATCGGGCCAGTCAGGATACAGGGCAGGCGACTTTGACCTGGATGGGCAGGTATTGCTGCAGGACTTGTTAAATATCCTGAATCCCAACAGTGGTTTGGGTACGCAGGTACCGTAACGGGTTTTTTAAAAATTTTTTATAAAAAAAAGAATAATTACCGGGAACAAAATTCCCGGTTTTTTTTATGCTTTACATCCCTTGCCAATTCTTATATCCAAATAGTTTCATGTATAACAAACATGATAAAAGTTTCATTTTATAGAAAATATTGTTATTTTTACCGCTCCTCTCCGAAATAAGGGAAATATGGAGATTATCCGATATCTTACCTCATTGTAAGATTTTTCCATACCCGCGTATTTATTATTTATTTAATCCGATACGTATGGATAAAGGGTATTCTGTGTTCCCGGTTTTTCTGCTCATTTGCCTTAGCCTGGTTTCCGGGAATAACAATTACTATGAGGTAACCAGGGGTGAGCGCCCTCCTATGGATTATAACAGACTGGAAGAAAACGCCTATAACAAAGGTGTGCTCCTCATTAAGTTCAACAAGGGTTATGAAGACCACCTTTTACGAAACCCATTTGAGAAAGACAATGACGGGTTTGTGAGATTTCACCTGGAAGCAGTCGACAGGCTGAACAGGGAATATGGTGTAAGATCAGCCAAACAGCATTTCAGCAGCCCTGCCTTTCGCAACGGATTCACCGAAAGGCATAAAGCCTGGGGATTTCATCTCTGGTACAGGCTTGAATTGGATGAGAATGCTGATATCATCTCACTTATCAGGTATTATAACAGCCTGCGTGAGGTTGATATTGCAGAACCTGAACTGGTAAAAAAGCTCATCGGCAGCCATGATCTAAATGATTACCATGCTATTGATCCTGTTGTTTTCAATCCTGCCAGGTCATGGACTCCCAATGATCCTCAATTTACTAATCAATGGCACTATCACAATACCGGACAACAGAACGGTACTCCGGGGGCTGATATCAGTCTTCAGGATGCCTGGTCATTGCAAAAGGGTGATCCGGCAGTAATCGTTGCCATTATTGATGGGGGTATAGATTATGAGCATGTTGATCTTGCGGGCAACATGTGGCCGGATATAGGCTACAACTTTGTTGCCAACAGCCCCAATATTGAGCCACACAATCATGGTACCCATGTTGCCGGGACCATAGCTGCAGTATCCAATAATAATATCGGTGTAGCAGGCATTGCCGGGGGCTCGGGCATTAATGACGGGGTAAGATTGATGTCGTGCCAGGTGTTTACCACTTTTAGTAGTGGTGGTTTTCATATTGCACCCATATATGCTGCTGACAATGGTGCTGCCATATCGCAAAACAGCTGGGGATATACGTCCCCTAACTTCTATGAACAAAGTACACTTGATGCAATAGACTATTTTAATGTAAATGGTGGCGGTGATGCAATGAATGGTGGAATTACCATATTTGCCGCAGGAAACAGTAATTCATCGGCCGCCTATTATCCGGGATATTATTCCGGTGCGCTTTCAGTAGCTGCCACAAATAACCAGGATGCCAAATCATGGTATTCAAACTATGGGAGCTGGATAGATATTTCTGCTCCGGGTGGTGAAACAAATACTGTTACTGAGAGAGGAGTTTTAAGCACTCTCAATAGCAATTCATATGGTTATTACCAGGGAACTTCCATGGCCTGCCCGCATGTATCGGGAGTTGTTGCATTGATGCTTTCCAGTGTTTATGGTGAGTTCTCACCTGAAGATATAAAGGATATTCTTTTAAATACTGCAGACAATCATTATGCTGCCAATCCCGGGTTTCCAGGCCAGTTGGGAGCCGGCAGATTAAATGCTTATCTGGCAGTAGCAGTGGCTGAGGAATATCTTGATATGCCTGCAAATCCGGGGTCTTTTCAAGCGGATGGCCTGAGCGATTCGGAGATAAGTCTCAACTGGCAATTGAATAGTGACGCTAATCCCGTTCTTTTGGCCTGGAGTCCTGATGGCGTATTCGGAATACCCCAGGAGGGAACAATCTATCTTCCGGGTAATCAAATTGAAGGAGGAGGGGAGGTGCTTTACGCTGGAAGCGATTTATCGTTTATTCATTCCGGACTGGAAGCTGTTACGCATTATTATTATAAAATATGGTCTGTTGATGAGCAAACTAATTATTCAATGGGTCGCACGGCAAGTGCAGTTACCTTGTGTTCCGTATATTCATTGCCGGTTTTTGAAAGCTTTAACAGCGATTTAGTTCCTGTTTGCTGGAGCTTTCCCCAGGGTCGTGGTAACTGGAAGATGACGGATCAGCATGGTAATCCTTCTCCTTCCATACAGTTTGAGTGGACTCCTACAGTTACCAATTACAGCTTTTCTCTTGAGAGCCCACCTTTGGATGGAAATATTTCAGGCAATGAAATTACACTTCAGTTTGACATGATGTTGGATAATTACTCTACCAATACCCTGGAGCAGATGATAGTTCGGGTTTATGATGGTACGCAATGGGTTGATGTTTTGACATTTGATAACAGCGGGGGTGATATTTCATGGCAGACTTATACAACAACCATAACAACTCATGCTCTCAACCGTATTTTTATGGTGAGGTTTACTGCTGCCGGAGCCAATTCCTGGAATCTTAACCGTTGGGTTATTGACAATTTTGCTGTTTATTCTACCATTTGTCCTGCGCCTTCAGGTTTGCAGGCCGGTCAGGTTGGGTCATCTTCGGCCGAAATTACCTGGCAGCCGGGCGGAAGTGAAACTCTGTGGGAGCTTAAATGGGGTCCTCAGGGTTTTGATCCGCAAAGCAGTGGCACACTTGTTTCAGAACTTGATGAACCATACTATCTGCTTACTGACCTTGAAAGTTCTTCAGCCTATGATGTATATGTACGTTCATTATGTGCAGAAGATGAAGTCAGTTTCTGGTCAGGGCCTGTGAGTTTTAATACGCAATGCGGTATTATTGAACTTCCATTTGCTGAAATGTTTCATGGTGGATCAGTTGATTGCTGGACTTTCCCACAGGGGCAGGGAAACTGGAGCTTTGGAAGTCAATATGCTCCCCCTTCTTCAGAATCCGGTGCCCCTCACGCCATATTTAACTGGAGTCCTACCAGATCTTCTTATTCATACTCACTCACAAGTCCTTTATTAATGGCTTCCAATCCTCATGGCATTGTTGAAACTGATTTCATTGTTTTTTTGAATAACTATGATAACAATAACCTGGAACAAATGTCTGTTGAATACCGGGTATTTGGAGAAGAAGACTGGCAGCTTCTGGAAAATTTTACCAATGCGGGTTTAGGTGGAGGTAATGCAGAATTTGTTATTCAGGGTGTCGTTATACCAGGGGTGCAGGGGCAATTGTTTCAAATTAGGTTCCGGGCACATGGTGAAAGTTCCTTCAGCATAAATGGCTGGAGCGTTGATGATGTATATGTTTATCAGGAAATACCTGAATGCCAGGCTCCTGTTGCTCTATCGGTTGACGATATTGGCAGCCATGATGCATTGATAAGCTGGATACCTGCTTCTGCAGAGAGTTCCTTTACTGTTAGCTGGGGTGAAAGTGGTTATGATCCGGGTTCTGAAGGTACACTTATTGAAAACATAGAGGAAAACGAGCTGCATCTCTTGAATCTGAAACACTCAACAAGTTATGATTTTTATGTGAAGTCCGTGTGCGGTGCGGATCTGGAGAGCGATTGGTCTGGTCCGGAAACTTTTACGACTTTGGATTACATGTATGTTTTACAAATAAGGGTTATTCTCGAAGGTGCATTTGTCTCAGGAAGAGACCAATTGATGAGTACCAGTCTTAAGGAAAATAATCTGATTCCATATCATCACCCTTTCAATCCTGACCTGCCATATCATGATAATAACAATCCTGTATGGCTTTATGAGGGAGAGGAGTCGGTAGAAACTTTCCCGGAAGGGACTGTTGACTGGATTTTACTTGAATTACGTGATGCACCAATTGCCGGTGGTGCCTTAAGTAATACAGTTGTTGCCAGGCAAGCAGGTTTTTTACTTAATGATGGTTATATTGTAGCTATAGATGGATCATTACCCGAGTTTGATATACATGTAAATCACAATTTATTTGTCGTGGTTTATCATAGGAATCATTTAGCAGTCATGTCTTCCGAATCATTAAATGAAGCTGATGGTATCTATTCATGGAACTTTACCCAAAGCCAGGAAAGGGCGTATTCAACTTTTGAAAGAACAGCCTACGAAGGAGGGCAGAAATACCTTGGGGACGGGATCTATGGTATGTACGGAGGAGACGGTGATGGTGACGGTCAGGTACTGCTGCAGGATCTGCTTAATGTGTTGAATCCGCTATCGGGGCAGTCTGGTTATAGTGCTGCAGACTTTGACCTTGATGGCCAGGTATTGCTGCAGGACCTTTTAAATATCTTGAATCCCAACAGTGGTTTGGGTTCACAGGTGCCCTAAAGAAATTAATATATCAACTAAATAGCCCATTTTTTTTTTCATTTAAACCAATGAATCATGAAAAAAGTATTACATCTGATAATTTTTTTGAGTTATGCATTTAGCCTTGTTGCTCAAATTAATGAAGGTACTCTGAATCTAAGTAAAGATGAACAGAAATTCATTTTGGATAACGATCGCAGGCAAGATCAAGTTTCTATTGAAATACCCCCTGAATTACAGGATTTTTTTGAAGAGCACGGATGGCGCTCGGGTAGAATTGTAGGGGGAGAGGATGCCAATATTGAGGATTATCCATGGCATGTGGCTCTTATGCAGGGAACTACTCAGTTTTGTGCAGGAAGCATTATTCATGAAGAATGGATTCTTACTGCGGCTCATTGTGTATTGGGTAGCTGGACTCCCCAATACATCAGGGCTGGTGTAACAAACCGCACCCATACTACCGGGCAGGACATAAATGTAATTCAAATCATAGCCCATCCTGATTTCGATGATCCGGTAAAATGGGCTAATGATATTGCTTTATTAAGACTACAAACACCACTTAACCTTGCCCCGGCTGGTGTAGCGATTGTTCCTGTTGTTACACAGGCTGATGCTCTTGCGGGTTTTACAAATCCCGGTGTTATGAGTACCATAACCGGATGGGGTGCTTTGTCATGGGGAGGTCCTTCATCAGATATTTTACAGGCGGCACAGGTGCCGATAACAGATGATACCGGAGGCTATAATCCAAGTTCCATTACACCCGATATGTTGCTTGCAGGTTATCCTGAAGGAGGAGTTGATGCCTGTCAGGGTGATAGCGGCGGACCCCTGGTTGTACCAGATGGAGCCGGGGGCTATAAACTTGCAGGTATTACAAGCTGGGGAAATGGATGTGCATTTCCCGATTTCCCTGGTGTTTATGCCAGGGTTAGCTATTTTGAAGATTGGATTAAAGATTATGTGCCGCTTGTTAGCGAACTGGCTCCGGCAGCTCCGACAAATCTGATCGTTCTGGCCGGGTCCGGCTTACAGGCAAACATAAGCTGGACCAACCCCGATGAAAATGTGGGTGGTGAACCCCTTACCGAATTAGATGAAATAAGATTATTTAGAAACGGAACTCTCATTCATACAGTAAACAATCCTGTAATCGGAGGTCCACAGAGTTTTACTGATAATTCTATACCTTCAGCCGGTATTTACAATTATGCAGTTCTGGGAATAAATTCCAATGGGCAAGGGTCTCCTGCAATGGCTGTATTTTCTCTCGGAATAGTTCTCAATGAGCCTTTTGATTATCCCACCGGACAGTTACCTCCCGGTTGGACACGCACCGGTCCGGCAGCTCATAATTGGTTTGTTTCCAATACCTCAGGAGCCGGAGGTTCACCACCGGAATTACAACTGTTCTGGAATCCGCAAGCTACCGGTTTAAGCAGGGTGGTATCTTATCCTATTATCCTATCTGGTGAAGATGAACTCATATTTACTTTTAAGCAATATTTGGATAACTATTCAGTAAATCAAGGAGAAATTGCAGCAGTTGATGTTTCTTTTGATGATGGTGAAAGCTGGATAAATATCTGGGAAGAGGTTATAACTGCTGATATTCCCCAGGGAGAGTATCAATTAAATATTGATGTTCCGGCCGGTGCAACCAGTATGCGATTGGGTTTCCGATTTGAAGGAAATTCATTCAATATCAATCATTGGTACATAGATGATTTATTACTTGAAGGAATGCCGGTAATTATTGAAGAACCCTTCAATCTCAAAGTAATCACCGAAGGACTTGAGCCCGATCAGGCATTGTTTTCATGGAATAATATTGATGAAGAGTTGTTTTATGAAGGATTTGAAGGGGGTAGTTTGCCTGAAGGATGGTCAAGGATAATAAGTAATACAAATACATCAGGCCCTGTTCCCGCTACCTGGACTGTGAATGATTATATAAGTAGTGATGTTCAACCTTTTGGTAATTATCACGCCGGAATATGGTGGGATTTTGATAATCAGGATGAATGGCTCATATCACCTGAAATCTTAATAGGTGATGATTATGAACTGGAGTTCTGGGCAGCGGTATTTTTAGGTTCAACCAACAATGACCACTATTATGTTAAGCTATCAACTGATGGTGGTGTAAATTGGATTGTTTTATGGGATGCATCCGCACAAACCGGAGGCTGGAATTATTATGACTTTCCAATTATACTGAATCTCAGTGCATGGGCAGGTCAAACTGTAAAATTAGCGTTTCATGCCGTAGACGGACCTACCAATGATGGTTTGTGGTATATCTGGTTTATTGATGAAATATCTGCAGGTCCCGAAGGAGACAGGCAAAAACTTGCCTTAAACAGATTTACCCGTAAGAGCAATGAAGAGTATAAAAACCCGGCTGAAAGTTTTGATCATGCCAGGGATGGAACTGCTAATAGCAGAGCAGGTTTTCCTAAAAAAGAAAGGTCATTTCTCGGTTTTAATATTTATCTGAATTCAGAATTGGTAGATTCTGAAATTGATGAAACCGAATATCTTTTTGAAGGTCTTGAAGGAGGTAATCATATTGCAGGAGTTCAATCGGTCTACACCATAGGAACTTCCAATATTATAACCATTGAATTTGAAGTAGAAGGGTTGCCTGAGATCCCCTATACTGTAAGTGGAGTTGTAGAAGGTAGTGATGGTGTATTAATTCAAAACGCTGAGGTATCGCTTGAGGGTATTGATTCCTTTTCAGTTTTAACAGATGAAAACGGTGTTTTTGTTTTTGAGGAAGTATTTAACGGCATATACTCTCTTACCATCACAGCCAGTGAATATGAGGTTTATGAAGAAGATAATATTGTTGTTGAGGGTGAAAATGTTAACCTGGGTGTTATAGTACTTGACAAAATTGCAGTTTTACCCACGGTTACCACTGCAGAGCCATTTAATGTAACATCCGCTTCAGCCGCTTCGGGAGGAGTTGTTACTGATGATGGCGGGGCTCCTGTTACTTCAAGAGGAGTTGTTTGGAGTACATTATCAAATCCCACCCTTGAACAAAATGAAGGTTTTACAATTGATGGTCAGGGTACAGGAGTATTTACCAGCCAACTTACGGATCTTTTACCTTTAACTTCCTATTTTGTAAGGGCTTATGCAACGAATAGTGAAGGAACTTCATATGGAGAACAATTTGGCTTTACAACACTTTCACAGTTTATCAGCCTGGATGTCAAGGTCATCCTTGAAGGAGCATTCTTACCTGTTGAGGGTAATTTGATGCGCACCACTCTGAATCCTGAAATTCCGCTTAACCAGCCATACGGACCCAGTTTGCCTTACTTTGGCAATAACAATCCCAAATGGTATTACACCGGTGATGAATCAGTGGATGAAATGCCCGCTAATGTTGTGGATTGGGTACTGATAGAACTGCGTGATGCTGCTGCTCCAAACCAGGCTAACGCAGCATTGGCAAAACAAGCTGCCTTGCTGCTTAATACCGGCCACATTGTAGGTACTGATGGACAACCTCTTGTATTTGAAGTGGAAATTGAGCAGGGATTGTACGTTGTGGTTTACCACCGCAACCACCTGGCGGTGATGTCTTCTCAGGCCCTGACAGAAGTGGACGGAGTATATACCTGGGATTTCACACAGGCACCTGGCAAGGCTTATGTGAAAGAGGAAAGAGCTGCTTACCAGGGTGGCCACAAGCCACTCCCCGGAGGATTCTTCGGAATGTTCGGAGGTGATGGCGACGGCGACGGACAGGTACTGCTGCAGGATTTGCTCAATGTT
>REDJ01000130.1 GCA_007693555.1 Bacteroidota bacterium | reverse complement strand
ATCCGTGAATCCGTGGCTATAAAACATCCGTGCATCCGTGGCAAAAACTCTCTTCGTGCATCCTTGGCTAAACTTGTTTCATGCAAAAAACAACTCAGGGTATTCGACTTTTTTGCGGACTTCTTCAGTGTTAAGCTTACCAGTAAATTCTTTTCGTAAAAATCTAACTGTCGGATAGGCTTCCATCTTTTCCTGGTCATAAGGGGCAAAGAGTTTCTCCAGGTCGGCTTTGCGGGCATTGGGGTTCAGATATTCCAATACTTTTTCTTCGGGAAGGATGAGCAGCATACGCGGTCCGTTTGGGGCTTTGGGGTTGTTGTGAAGCTTTCGGGCTAGCGGGTTGGGCGGAGTGGTGATGATGGAAAAGCTGGCAACAATCTCTCCGGTTTCTTTGTCAACACTTTCATCCCATACTCCCGCTGCAAAAAAGACACCCTCTTTGGGTTTCATAAAATGGGGATATACCTCATTGCTGAAGTGAAAAAACTCATAATATCCGTCGAGCGGGATAACACAGCGTTTTGAATAGACTAAATCACGATGCACAAAAAAAATCTTCTCGCACGTTGAGTTGATCATTTCACGGGAATAAGATTTCCCGGTTTTGGGGTTGGTATAGCTCCACGGTAAACCCCAGATCATATTTCTGAACTGCAAACCCATTTCCTTGTCATTCAAAAGCACTGAAATTTCAGGCCGGGCTTTACCAATGGCCACATAATACTCCTTAAAAGGCAGTTCGGCTTTGCCCACAAAGGTTTTGTAAAACAACTGAGCGATTTCATCATTGGGTTCCTGCTGCAGGCGGCGCAGCATCTCTTCGCGTACTTTTTTGGTTCCTACCCAGTAGCACATATTTTTTAGGTTTAGAGGTTTAGGGGTTTAGATGTTTAGGGTTCATAGGTTGATAGGTTGCTGAAGCGAAGCGGAAGTCCCGAGAGCGATAGCGATTCGGGAATAAGTTTAAAGGTTTAATAGTTTAATAGTTTGTAAATAATTAGCTGCGGAGCAGCGTTAACATTGGTAGCGGCAAAACAAAGATAAAACAAAAAACCCGGCATTTCTGCCGGGTAAAAGCATTTGTAAATTTACGGCTGGTGAGTTTATTGAATAGAATATCTCAATCCAAGATAGAACATTCTTCCCATAATTGGGCCCCAGATCATAGAAGCATCGAACAAATCGGCACTGAATGGATCAGATGCCCCAATAATTGGGTTATGCTGTTTGTAATTGGTAAGGTTTTCGCCACCAATATAAAGGTCAAAATTGTTCCATCTGCGGGTAATCTGACTATGCACAATCACGTGTGCAGGTGATTCGGTGGGCATCCTGTAATTTTCAGGCAGCATGGAAGTGTCGGGAATTCGGCTTGAACCATTAAATTGTCCGGTTAAATCAACCTGCCAGTTATTGTTGCGGCTGGCCCATGAGCCGGAAAGCAGTCCCTTGTAATTGTTTACAAAAGGCTTGCGTACCAGTTCATCATTAATGGTAGTTTTAACATCTGTAAAACGAATGGCGGCAGTAACTTCAAAGAACAAAGCAGGCTCAAACTTAAATTCAATCTGTGAGTTATTGGCATAGGATTTTCCGTCAAGGTTATAGAACATAGCCATTCCGTAATCGGTATCCACATCCACAATCAGCTGGTTGACAAAATCGGTGCGGTAATATTCAGCTGCAACTGAGGCTTCCCTGCCAAAAAGATCAAAACTCTGGGTTACACTACCACCGTAGTTCCATGCTTCCTCGGGGTTGATATCTTCTACAAAAACCAGCTGACGGTTACTAACGAGCAATCCGGTATTTTCGGCAAGCATGTTCGGTACCCTGTATCCTTTGCCCGCTGAAGCACGCAAGGTAGTTGTTGGAGTAATATTGGAACGCAAATGTAAACGTGGTGAGAAGAAAGTACCGTGTAGGTTATGAAAATCAGCACGTGCACCCAGAATAGCTACAAACTTCTCATGATGATGAAAGGTATACTGTGCAAATACACCAGGAACTGATTCTGTTCTGTCAAAATTGACTTCGTCATCCGATGCATTCAGGTTTTCTTTGTAATCATCAAAAAGGAAGCTAAATCCGGCATTGATCTTATGATCGGGATCGCCGGCGATGGAGTTTTCATAAATGATATTGGCATAAATGGTATTCTGGCGACCCAGATATTCATTCCAGCCATATTGCGAATCATGATTGTGGTGGATAAAGCTCAACTGGGTACCGATGCTTCCGTCAGGTTGTCCGGGAAGGAAAAATCCGGTACGGGCAAAAGCTTCGTAACGGTCGGTTTTTACTCCAAAACCATAATAATCCGGAGAACCCAGTACTTCACCATTATCAAAGAACGACATCTGTCCTCCTCTGCGGTTTTCCTGCATTACACGAAAACCAAATTGTGATTCCATTACACCCAATCTGTCATACCGATAGCGGTTAACAATATTGTATTTCCGCATAAGCGGATGGTCCAGAAAAGAATCTCCGTTATGGTCGAAACGGTTTTCCAGTATCTCACCGTGGGCCAGCACCATAGTCGACCATTGGTCGTTAAGCCGGGTTGCTGCATTCAGGCTGCTTTCAAGGCGTCCGAAATCATTGCCATAGAAGTTGTAGAAAAGCATATCGGATGATTCGGGCTTTTTCAGTTCCACATTGATCTGCCCGGTAATGGACTCATAACCATTTACAACACTACCCGCACCTTTGGAAATATGGATGGATTCCATCCAGGGGCCGGGAATAAAGCCCAGGCCATAAGGTTGTCCAAGACCGCGAACTGTGGGGGTATTTTCCGTAAGTATCTGGCTGTATATACCTGCAAGCCCGAGTAATTGAATCTGCTGCGCCCCTGAAACAGCATCGGTAAAGGTAACATCTACCGAAGCATTGGTTTCAAAAGCTTCGGAAAGGTTGCAACAAGCCGCACGCTGAAGTTCGTTCTCAGTAATTACATTGGTTAGAATGGGCTCCATGTGCGAAACGTGGGCTCCTGCGCGGCGACCTGCAATAACAACCTCATCAAGTTGTTGCGTGGGCTTAAGCAACACATCAACTCTGCTTTGACCTGGCTCAATCATTATTGTATCGGCCTGATATCCAATAAAACTTACTACAATGGCATGGGGCAGATTTTGTGTGACATTGAGCCTGAAATTTCCGTTTTCATCCGTAGCCACACCCTGGGTTGTTCCTTTCCAGACCACATTGGCCCCGGGTAAAAATACCGGATGATAATGACCATTATGCGGTTCGTTACCATAGACCTTTCCTCTAAGCATTTCCTGCGAGAAAAGTGACAAACTGAAAAAAGAAACTAATAAAAATATGATTGATATTTTAAAGGTATTCATAACATTATCTATTCAGGTTAAGAAAAAAATTCATGTGATTAAATATCACAAACACCGTTTTAACAAAGGTTAAAAAAAGCAATATTAAGCCTGAAAAGAAATGTGATCAGTCTTTAACTGATGGGAAAAAAGAATGAAGTCTTTACCAACCCATTTGGGTGGTGGGATAAAATTGTTATGGGATGTAAATTTATATTCGCTGCTGTCAAATCCATGAAGTTCATTCAATAGGCTTGAGGCAACTTCAAACTCATTAGGTTCTATTTTAAATTGCTGCCTGTCAAGTGATACATCATATTCGTTTTTCACATAGACCACTTCATTTTTGCAGCAATTTTCGCAATGCGTTTGTGTATCATTAGTTGAACAGCAAGATGTCGTTTTATCGAAAGGTAATTGACAGGTATTTTCGTTAGTATGATTATGGCTATGATGCTCGCAGCAATCGTCAACCTGGGCAAAAAGAAAAACATCGGAACTTTCACAAGCCATACAATGATGAATAAGCAACCTTAGCCCGGTAAAAGATACCAGGAAGATGCCTGCAAGAGTCCATGATAATATGTGCTTTAAAATATTCTGCATTGTTTTATTTCAAGATTGCAAATTTAACAATAATAACTCAAATGGACTAAGAACTTTCACTGAGTTTGTAACTACCAAGATCCTCGAGCAGGTCATTTAATACTGCAATATCGGGGATATTTTCGGCTTCAACGGTAACCATATCATTTTCATTCGAAATCAAAACCTTGTTTACGCCTTCAAACTGCTGAATAGCATTTTTTACTTTTGAAACGCAATGCTGACAATGCAAACCACTTATTTGAAAAGTCTTTTTAGCCATAAAAGCCTAATATTTTAAAAAGAAATTACTCTTCGTTGTACAATCTGTTATTCTCTAACATTTCAGGATCTCTGGGATAAATACAGCAATGATGCAGATTGGCATGGGTTTCTTCGTCGGTAATAAAATTCTCAGTATCATGCCCTGCCTTTGCAATGGTACGTTCTATGGTTTCCTGATCGGTGCGGTCAGTGCGAAAAGTTATTATTAATTTTTGTTGCTCCTGATTCCAGTTTGCACTGCGTACTCCCCTGACACTGTATGCTGCACGTTCAATGCGGTCTTTGCACATGCCACAGTTACCAAGAACAGTAAACTCAACTTCTTCAACATTACGTCCCTGGGCAACAGCATCATTTTGGGGTATTAGCAAAAAAGTGAACATTGTAACAAATGCAAAAAGGTTTATTTTTTTCAACATAATAAATCAATATTTAAAAGTTTAGCAATCTGGTATTTTCAAATTCTTACAAATATGGAATTACATATATAAAGATACTTAGATTTTTTATTATATCCCATAAACACCGGCTAATCTGAGAATGTTTAATAAATTTTCTGATTTCATTTTCTTTTCTGCAGTTAATTATTAGGAATACTTCATGCCTTTTAAATGTGAATGTATTTTTACTCTAAATTCGCAGTCAACAGGAAAACTCACGTGAATGAAAAAAATCATTTCACTCTGGTTGCCCATAAATTGGGTATTGCCACGTATGCATTGACAACCGGAATTCTGGCCTACTTTTTTTCCACAGCTGATAATGTGTTTTCAATACACATATTCCCCCGTTTGTTAATCATTTCATGGCTTTGATTATGGACTATTTACAAAGACCAACCCGACAAAAAAACATGGCATTATGCAATTTATTACAAATCCTTGTAAATTATTTTCCTGGCATTAGTATCAAAATCTATTCTTCGAAAGACAAAATTCGTTCGTATTTAACCTGAATTAACTTTCGATAGTTGAAACAATATTCCAAACAAGTTGTTAAACAGCTATTAAAAATCAAATCAAAAGTTATTCAGACCATAGAAAGTGTTTTCCAAAATCATTATATTTCTTTCTTTTTTATCATTGACAATTCAGGGTTTCTCTGAGCAACGATATCATTTAAGAGGATCAGTGCGTGATGCATCAACCGGTGAGTACCTTGCCGGAGTAAATATTTTTATTCCTGAGATCGATGGAGGTGCCGTAACCGATATAGACGGAAAATACAGCATAAGACTTTCCGAGCGAGAATACACCTTGATATTTTCATTTATTGGCTACCAGCGTTTCGAGCGAAAAATCGTTATGGACACTGATAAAACTCTTGATGTGTTCTTACAAAACGGGGGATTGCGCCTTTCAGAAGTTGTAGTTTCTGCCGAAAGATCCGGCCGCAACCTGGAGCGTGCAGAGATGAGTACAGTTACCCTTGATATCGAATCCATAAGAAATCTTCCTGCATTCCTGGGCGAGGTAGATGTATTGCGAACCATTCAACTGCTACCCGGAGTTCAATCGGCGGGTGACGGCAACACCGGATTTTTTGTACGTGGCGGAAATGCTGATCAGAATCTTGTGCTTCTTGACGATGCAGTGGTATTCAATGCTTCTCATCTTTTTAACTTTTTTTCGGTATTCAATCCCGATGCCATCCAGGATGTGAAACTCTATAAGGGAGGTATACTGCCGGAATATGGCGGCAGACTTTCTTCAGTGCTGGATGTAGGGATGAAACAAGGAAGCATGAATCAATATAACCTGAGTGGAGGCTTAGGGCTTATTTCCAGCAGGTTAACCGTGGATGGCCCGATCCAATATGGTAGAAGTGCTTTTCTGTTCTCAGGCCGAAGAACCTATGCCGATCTTTTCCTGAAGCTCTCCTCTGATGAGGCTCAGCGAGAATCACAGCTTTTCTTTTATGACCTGAATGGTAAAATGAATTATGTATTGAACGATCAGAACAGATTGTTCTTTTCAGGTTACTATGGCCGGGATGTGACGGTATTCGGCGATTTTTTCAGTTTCGACTGGGGCAATGCCACGTCAAGTATGCGATGGAACAGGATTTACAATGGCCGAATGTTCAGCGATTTTTCCATACTTTACAGCAATTACCAGTTCAACATCGCTGGCGATGTGGGTCCTGCCAGTTTCAGATGGCAATCTTATCTTCATAACCTGAACCTGAAGGCTGACTTTAACTATATCTTCAATAACAACAATACCTTTACGTTTGGCCTTCAATCCATTTACCACAACCTCGACCCCGGTATTATCAAGGCAAGAATTGAAGGTGCTGCAGGAGCTGAGTTTAATCTTTCTGCTACCAATGCCCTTGAACATGGTATATATTTTAACAACGAGCAAAGCCTTTTCAATAACCGACTGCTCCTTGTTTATGGATTGCGCAATTCAGTTTTTCAACTCATAGGACCTGGAAACCAATATGTTTTTGACAAAACAGACCCACTCCAGTGGGAAGTAACAGATACTTTGCAATTGGAAAGAGGAAATTTTTATGATGAGTTTATCAACTGGGAACCCAGATTCAGCTTCAGGTTGAAACTAAATGAAAGAAGTTCGGTCAAAGGGAGCTATAACCGCATGGTACAGTATATTCAGCAGGCGCAAAGTGCTCAATCGGTGGCACCCTACGATGTTTGGTATTCGGTCAGCAACAATATACCCCCGCAAATAGCAGATCAGGTGGCTTTGGGATACTTTCGCAATTTCCTTGATAACCGCATAGAAACATCCATTGAGCTCTATTACAAAGACATGCAAAATGTATCTGATGTGGTGGATAATGGTGATATTCTGGGCAATGAACTGGTTGAAGGGCAGTTGCGCATAGGTAGGGGCTGGGCATATGGTGCTGAATTCCTCTTGCAAAAACAAACCGGGCGACTCAGCGGATTTCTGGGTTATACATGGGCAGTGGCAAAACGGCAAATAGATGATATTAATGAGGGCAAGGCCTATTTTGCACCCAACGACCGCCGGCACGACCTGAGTATGTCGGGAAGTTACGAGATCTCTAAAGCTTTTAATGTGGGAATGAGTTTTATCTATGCCACCGGAACGGCAATTACCCTTCCTGTGGGAAAAATGTTCTATCAGGGAGCCTTTGCGCCTATCTATTCTGACCGTAACTCCGGCAGACTACCCGATTACCATAGGCTTGATCTGTCGGTTACATTTACACCCAATATACGCGACCGCGAGCGGAGACGCTTTGAAAGCAGCTGGAATTTCTCACTGTTCAATGTTTACGGAAGGGTGAATCCCATTTCTGTGTCATTTGCTGAAAATTCTGACAGACCGGGAGTACCCAATTCATCATTTTTTTATATCCCGGGACCCATTCCGGCCATTACGTGGAACTTTAATTTTTAGTGTGTGATTATGAAAGCCTTAAAAAACAAATATATCCAGATAGTTTTAGCTCTCACCTTCCTTGCCGGCATATCTGCGTGTGAAAAGGATGTTGTACTGGATCTGGCCGATATTGAAGGAAAATATCTGATTGTGGAAGCCAACCTGATTGATGATGGTTCAAGACAATGGATCAGGCTTACCAGGTCTTCGTCCTATTATGAAGTTACCACCGGTAATGCTGTTCAGCAGGCAAGGGTAATTGTTGAAGGCAATGATCAATCTTTTGAATTTACTGAACTTTACCCCGATAGTCTGCCGGGATATTATTTCAACTCACAGATCAGTGATGCTCTGATTGAAACAAATTATGAACTTATAATTGAAACCACTGACAACAATATCTACTTCGCACAAAGTGTATTAAGACCGGTACCGGTAATCGATTCTGTAACTGTAGAAATTAATCCTTTTTCTGAGTTTAATTTTTTTGATACTACCATTTATGATGTAATTGCACATTTTGCCGATCTGCCCGGGAAAGGAGATCACTACCTGTTTAATCTTTACATCAACAGAAAGCTGAAAACGCCCCGCCCATCTGATAAAGCTCCCATGAGTGATATAAACCTGGATGAATATTCATCCTATGCTGTTCTTACCATCAATGAAAATGATATTACCCCCGGAGATACTCTTACCCTTGAAATGCGAAGTATTTCCAAAGAAAATTTTGAATTTTACAATATCTTTTTCTTTCAGACCGACCTTTCGGGAAACCCTTTTGCAGGTGCTCCTCCGGCTAATATCCCCACCAACATGAGTGAAGGTGCACGCGGATTTTTCCAGGTTTCGGCAGTTGCCAGGAAAAGTATGATATTCGAACCACCGCAACAATAATTACAGAAATGGCCTGAATAATAACTTTTCATCAGGCGGCTTAAAACATATTATCATTTTCTCATTTGCTTATATTTGTGAAAAACATTGGATATGGAAAACTTTGTGATGTACAATCCTGTCAAGCTCCATTTTGGCGATGGTGTAACAGATAAGATAGGAAAGGTAACCTCTGATTACGGTAAAAAGGTTTTGATTGTAACCGGTCAGGGATCTGCCAAAGCCAGCGGTGCATGGGACAAGGTAATGGAACGATTGAAAGAAGCAGGACTTGAAGTAACCGAATTCAGTGGTATTAAATCCAATCCCATCATTGAAGATGTTGATAAAGCGGCTGCTTTAGCCAAAGAGATAAAGGCAGAAGTTATTGTTGCCCTGGGTGGCGGCAGTGTTATTGACAGTGCAAAGATCATTGCCCTGGCAGCAAAATACGATGGTCCGGCATGGGATATCATGGAAGAAAAGCATAAACCCACCGATGCTTTACCCCTGATTGCAGTGCTTACCCTTGCAGCGACCGGAACTGAAATGAATCCTTATGCAGTAGTTCAGAATAACTGTCAGCAAGTAAAAAAAGGCTATGGGAACAAATTAATTTACCCAAAGCACAGTTTCCTGGATCCATCTTTTACTCTGACTGTATCGCGCGATTATACTGCCTATGGTATTGTTGATTTAATTGCACATTCGCTGGAAGCATGGTTCGGACAGGGAGATGCTTCACTTACCGACAGGTTTACATCAGCCATTATCAGGGAAGCCATGAAATATGGCCCTGAACTTCTTGATGATTTAACAAATTATGACCTGAGGGCACGTATTATGTTTGCTGCTACTTGTGCCCTAAACGGGATGACTGTTTTTGGCAAAAAACACCAGGACTGGGGTGTGCATGCCATCGGGCATTGCCTGTCTGTTACTTATGACGTACCTCACGGAGCTTCACTCTCCATTGCCTACCCAGCCTGGTTTAAGCTGCAGAAAGACAGAATTCCAAAACGTATCCAGGAACTAGGTACTGCACTTTTTGAAACCCATTCGGTTGATGATATCATTCACAAAATGGAATATGTGTTTAAAGGACTGGGGAGCCCTGTCACGCTCAAAGAAGTTGGTATCGATATTTCAGATGAGCAGGTTAGAGCAAAACTGAAAAAGGTTATGATAAAAAATAAAGTAAGCGGGCTGGTATATGAGCTTGATGAGAAAGATTATGATAAGTTGCTGGAATACATGGCTTAAAAAAAGCAGAGACGCTAACCGATGCGTCTCTGCAAATTTAATGAATTAGTAATATCAGAAGTTGTGAGCAATATATGAATTGAGTCTGGTTATGCTGCTGTTGAAGCTAAAGGCCCTGTTTACCAGGAAGTAATTATGTTTGTCAACAGTGTAAGCGTAGGCAAACTGTGCGAGTTTCAACCTGTTGGATTCGAAAGTGAGCAGTTGCATCAGTTCATAAACCTGTGCTGAGGTAACATTGCTGGCAGCGATGGCCTGTTCTGCTATTTTCAGCCTTGAGCTGTCGAAACTGGTTGAAGCAATAGTGTTCTTCAACATTGCAAAAGCCTGGTGACCCATAACAGGGGGCATATAGTGGTATCCTGCAGGAGCATAGCCCTGATGATAAGAAGGAGGTGCATGATGCAAAACATATGAATCTTCAATACGATAGCGACCTCTGTGATCAATCATTGCAAATATGCGGTGCCTGCCTTTTATGTTGATGTGACCTGAAAATATCACAGTCGGATGCTGGAATGAATAACCGAAACCATTATAAACAGTGTTGTATCGTATTACCTGCATGTAGTGCCTGCCGGGTCTTAAATTTCCGATAACATGTTGATTACTGATATGATTGTATTGTTGATTATTGATGACTACAGTAAAAAAAGCATTGTCGTGCAGACGCAGGTGCAATTCAGATGCAGCCGGATGACCATTTGCATTTGCAATTGGTAATAGCAGCATCAGAATGAGAGTTGCAAGAAAACCGGTCATTATTTTTACGTTACCGGCACTTTTAAAATGGGAGGCAAAAGTTGCTTCCTTGTAACTTGCGGATAAATGTGCTGATTTTTTCATGGTATGGTCCTCCGTAAATTGGTGAATAACTCATTCGATTAGGCAATACCAATTCACGTGCCAAACACTGAAAAAGGGAATTAAGGCATGAAAATTAACCGGAAAGAAGTCCTGCTAATACCTTGTATTTCTGGGTCTTACCGGCTGCTCTAAAATCCAGGTAATAAAGGAAAGAATGATGCTGAAAAGCAAAGCATACCAAAAGCTGGCAACATCAAAGCCTCTGACAAAATAAGCCGCCAACTGAATAATAAATGCATTGATCACCAGCAAAAAAAGCCCAAGAGTAAGAACCGTTACCGGAATGGTAAGAATCACAAGGATGGGTTTGAGCAATGCATTTAGTATCCCCAGCACAAAGGCAACAATAATGGCGGTAAAAAAATCGGCAACCACTACTCCAGGTAAAAAGTAAGAGCCAATAACAACCGCAAAAGTAGTTACGATCATTTTTATTAAAAAACTCATATCTCAGGTTTTAAATTCAGCACCAAATTTTTTTTTGAGATGATAAAATTAAAAAAATAATATGAATCTTCATGAGTGCCATCTTAATAGAATGGTTTTTATCTTTGATATATTAAGGTTGTGGGCTCGCATTTTTTTTAGGACGAACTATTTGTAACCAACTCTGAAATACACCATAAAAAAATATTCTATATTTGGTCATCAGAAACCAGCGACTTATCATTCCTGAAAAACCGGAAGGTTAAACCGCTGAAAAGGTTTCTTTATTATTTTAAACATTTATCAGGAACCAGTTAGCCAAAAAATACTTAACCGGATGAGCAAATTTCAAATGACGAAGAGAGGGAAACTGATTTTTGATCAGAAAATCGGGGGTGGTTATTTCAGAGACTGTTATTCAGTGAAGGGCTATGCAGATATCTGTATTAAAATAATTAATCCCAAACCCGGGTTAATCAGAAAGATACAGTTAAAGTATTTCCGAAAAAAGTTAAACCTTGAAGAATACGAAACCTACAAAAGATTGCCTGATGAAATCAAAAGATTTTTCAATCCGGTTCATGAAGCCAGGGAAAACTTTGTGGTAACATCCATGCCCCTTGACTATGATGGCACTCCCTCTCTGTCACTTAAAAAGCATGATGGTGCTGCAAATGAAAAGTTCTGGAAAGAGGTTGATTTTCTATTTCAATTTCTGATTGAACATGAAATCTGGTTTTTTGATGTTTTCAACGGAAACAATATGTTTGTATTAAAAAAAAGTAAGGATGAATGGGTACCCCTAATCATTGACTACAAACAAATTGGCTGGAAAGCATTCCCTTTTCAGATTCATTTGATATTAAATTTACAAAAGAAAAAAAAACTAAGGCGCCAGTATGAGAGGCTGGTCATGAAATACAAAAAATGAAGAATACCGACCTGGGTAGTTTGATTAGATATCATCAGAGTTCTGTCTTTTCTCAGGATATAACGCAGCATTATTTTTCAATGATATTCCAAAAACAAGGCAAAAGAAAAGAAAAAAGTTGAGAGATATTTGTGAGTCAAGCGGACTGTTTCCCAACATAGAAACAAACATGATTATGAGAAAAATATTAAAAGGGAAAAAGCGGACAGCTCCCGATGATTTGATAAAAAAGAATATCAGTCCAAATATGATTATAAAGCCAACAATTCCCATCATTACCAATACATGCAGAAACTGATTGTGGGGATGACGCAATCGATGGTCTTCCAGTTTTGAATTCATTTTTTCCAATCCAAAATCAATTGCATGCAATACATCACCGGTACCCCATCCTAATATGGGATATCGAGTGAATGCAAGCCATGTTCCTCTCCAGATTTCAATCCTTTTTGTAAAAGAATGACCATGTGGATCTCTTGTTCTTTGATACTCCTGATATTCCCAAAGGGTTTGGTGCAACCTGACCATCAGCATGGGCCAATCTAAATGCAAGTAATTTACAACACCTCTTTCAATAGCCTGCACTTCATTCTCATCTATGTTGCTTAAACCTTCTTTGTCTTTTCTGAGACCCCTGGAAGAAAGATACCTGTATATTGTGTATCTGATTTCATTGCCTGCTTCATCCAGGCTGTCAAAATCAATATAACTCCTGCTATTCCAGGCCTTTCGCAGCTCATTATCAGAAATGAAGAAATATACCAGGTGGCCGTTTTCTCTAAGATCATCCTGAAAATTATGAAGATAAGGATTGCCTTCGGCTGTTAATTCCTGCAGAGAAGCCGGGTCGGGTTCAATTGAAAGACTTAATGGTTTGGTGACCTGGTTGATAACATAGAATGAAGCCAATGCACCTGCAAGAAAAACAAAACTTACCAAAGCTACCCTTAATAAAACAGGTTTCCGGAAGACGAAACGCAATAAAACAAAAAGACCAACACCCAAAAGACTTAAAATACCTGTGAGGCTGCTCAGAATAAACAAATAAAATAACAACCAGACCGAAACCAGAATCGATGCATAATACCACGTCCGGCTAATATTTAACTGTTTCGCGACCCAGGGAAACAAAAAAATGGTTAAAACAATCATCATGCTAAGATGTACATGAAGTATAAAAGGAGACAATTCCCTTGTATCAGTAAAATTACCGGATACATAGGTAATAAATCCGATTAGTGTAGCAAATAAAACAGACAATGAAAACAGAATAAAGAGGGAGTGAATTCTTTCTTCTGGGATCATTCGACTTGAGGATACCACAAAAACCAGGGACAAAAAAGGCAGTTTGTCTTTTAATACCTGCCCCACGCCATAGTTCAGATCACCTGTCCAGAGCAAACCTATTACATATACAAAAAACAGTGCGACAAGATAAACAGCCGGTTTGTTTGCTGAAAATCTTTGAAGTTTCTCTTTGAAGTCTCTTCCGGCCAACCAGTTCGCTGCCAAAAGACCCTGCGTTATACTCACAAATGCCCTGGATGTGGGAAGACTAATGACCAGGACACATAGAATTAAAAACATGATGAAATCCCATATTCTCTCATCCTGCTTCAATTTAAAACTATTGATAAGAATTTGAATCATCGGTTATTAATAATATTTTGAGTTGTTTTGCAGAACGATTGTATCCTTTTATGACATTTAGTAGTCTTATCCTTAATCTGGTAAATATACTCAGGATTTTAAACCAAGCAAATGATCCAGCCAGTCAAAAACCTTTTTTTGCTGATCTTTATTGCACATTTCCATACTCTGGATACATAAAAATTTAATATCATTGTTTTGCTCACAAAAACTGATCTTCCTTTCCAGATATTTTTCAGATCTTTTATATGGCTGCAAATAGGCTAAAGCCGGTTTCAAAATATGTGTATTGCTTTGCAATAATTCACAATGATAGAGCAAGGAGATAAGATTTAATTGACGATGATTCTTAAACCGGTGCTCCAGATTTGTTTCAAGCATGATTCTGTTGTTCAGAAAAAAATCTTCGGCGGACTTCCTTTTCAAAGGATGAGGGGTATGGTCCATGTAAAAATATCTCCATTTCATTCCCAGGTAATGAGCTGATTTCCATTGAACCAGATGAAAAGAAGAACGTGCCTGAAAATTTTTATTCCCCAGTAAGTATTTTTGTATACCGGTTTGAAGCTTTTTCCACGATAATCGCAAATACTGGTCATAGCACCAGTTACCCCGCAAAACAGGACGGTTATTCACAAAAAAATCTTCTTTTTGTGTTTCGCGAATCAGGAAGTTATCGTCATTAAGATAGATGAAACTGTCTGAAAGGCCTTCAATTCGCCAGATCATACTCTCAATTGCCCTGCTGCTAAAGGTTGGTAAATATTTTTCATAACCCCTGAAAATCTCTGTATGATCAACAATTTTAACTGAATGCGCTTTTTCAGGGAAGTACTTTTTCACCTCATCATGCACACCAGGGTCCTGTTCATCGGTTACAATATATATGTTCCTTACAAAGGGTGCAAAGGTTAACACAGATAACACACAATATCTGATTTCATTTACCGATGCAAATCTTGTGGGGTGAGCACCCGGGATACTACTGCGATTTATATTTTTCAAAAAGGGAGCCATCTTTTGCTGATGGCGGGGATCATCTCCATCAACCCAGCAAATAACTACATCTATCGGGTCATTATTTTTCAGGTTATCGGTATCTTTTATCATATTTGTGAGACAGGCCACCAGGGCATCAATCAAATACTGATCAAACTTTCCGGCAACCGGTCGACAAAAATACACAATAATTGTGGCTTTTTTTTTGCATTTTTGCGCATGAAAAAAAGTGAGAAACCATACTCATGGAAAATATAAATCATTTATCAGCCAATATTTAACTGCTTTTTATGACCCATTCCAAAGCCAAAAAGATAGCTGCTATCTCCATGGTGCGCAATGATAATTTTTTTGTGCATAAATGGATAGATTATTATGGAGAACAACTGGGTTATAAAAATCTGTATCTGATTATTGATGGATACGACCAGCCCTTTCCTGAAAAACACGAACTCATCAATATCATTCAAAAGGAACATACTCCCATGACAAGATCAAAAGGAGACAGATACAGGGCAAGACTTGTTTCCAACATAGCAAAAGGTCTTTTTGATGACTATGATATTGTAATTGCCCATGATATTGATGAATACATTGTAGCAGACCCTGATTGCGGTAAAGTCCTTGTTGAATATTTACAAAAACCCGTCTCAACTTCTTCTTTATCAGCCCTGGGTCTTGATGTGGGGCAGCATACCGAAAAAGAAGGACCCATTGACCCATCCAAACCCTTTCTTCAGCAAAGAAGTTTTGCACATGTTTCGGCCAGGTATACCAAAGCAATTGTTGCAACCCGGCCTGTTATTTGGGGTTCAGGCTTCCACCGGGTAAAAGGCAAAAATTTCACAATTGACCCCAATCTTTATCTGTTTCACTTTGG
Source organism: Bacteroidota bacterium (assembly GCA_007693555.1). Taxonomy (GTDB): domain Bacteria; phylum Bacteroidota; class Bacteroidia; order Bacteroidales; family UBA7960; genus SKVR01. The sequence continues at coordinate 25,556 of REDJ01000130.1, read as the reverse complement.
AATGGTAGATTACGAAATGTGCAGAAAAAAAATTGAAAAATCAGAATTAAATAAGAGCGGATGGTCAGGTCATTTTAACAGGCGGTTTGCACTTTTCAATTTGATTTTAAGGAAAAAAGCAATTCCGGGTGACGAATTTTTTCCCATTGCAAGAAGAAGGCAAAGCCTTTTTCGTCCCATTTTTGCAGTTAATAAACCGGGTATGCTAAGGGAAAAACCTGTTATCAAAATCCCCGACAGATTTAAAAATATTCTATAATTGTTTCCAATACTGTGTAACACTTAATTCAGGCAAAACAAAACTTCTTATCTTTGTACCGCTTTTTTTATAATACAAAACAAATCGCTAATCTTCAACACATTAGTTTCTCATGAGAAAAATCCAGATGGTTGACCTGAAAAGTCAATATGATAAGATCCAACAGGAAATTGATACTGCTGTAATAGATGTAATCCGTTCAACACAATATATCAATGGCAGTGAAGTAAAAAACTTTCAACACGACCTTGAGGAATATCTGGATGTTAAGCACGTAATTCCATGCGCCAATGGTACCGATGCCCTGCAGGTTGCCATGATGGCACTTGACCTGAAGCCGGGCGACGAGGTTATAACCACATCATTCACATTTGTTGCCACTGTTGAAGTTATAGCTTTACTGGGACTGACACCCGTGCTGGTAGATGTCTTGCCCGATACATTCAATATTGACCCGGAAAAAGTTAAAAATGCCATAAGCCCCAAAACCAAAGCTATTGTTCCTGTGCATCTTTTCGGGCAGTGTGTTGATATGGAGCCTCTGCTGGAGCTTGCAGAAAAGCATAATTTATTTATCATTGAAGATAATGCCCAGGCTATCGGTGCAGATTTTATTTTTGGTGATGGTACCCGTAAAAAAGCAGGGACTTTGGGTACAATTGGCTGTACATCTTTTTTCCCTTCCAAAAATCTGGGCTGCTATGGCGATGGCGGAGCCGTTTTTACCAATGACGATGAACTGGCAAAAAAACTCAGGGTAATTGTAAATCATGGTATGGAAGTGAGATACTATCATGATTCTATAGGAGTAAATTCCCGTCTTGACAGTATTCAGGCTGCTATTCTCAGGGTGAAACTCAAAAGACTGAATGATTATGCAGCAGCCCGCAGAAAAGCTGCCTGCTTTTACGACCGGGCGTTTTCCAATCATCCCCGGATAAAAACACCCGTTCGAAGTAAATTTTCCACTCACGTTTTTCATCAGTATACTTTAATAATTGAAAACCTTGACCAGTTTGCCCTGCAAAAATTCCTTGGTGAAAAGGATATTCCGGCAATGATCTACTACCCGGTGCCCATGCATATGCAAAAGGCATATACTGATCCCAGATATAAGGAGGGAGATTTTCCCGTGACCGAAATGCTGAGTAAATCGGTAATTTCTCTACCCATGCACACCGAACTGGATGAAGAACAATTAAAATATATAACCGAAAGTGTTCTTGAATTTCTGGGATAATACCATTAAACATAAATTGCCCTTAAAAAAGTTACGAAGTTTAAAATTTCAAATTATGCAACACAAAGTATACTTCAGCCACGAAACAGCAGTAATTGATGAAGGATGCAAAATCGGCAAAGGAACAAGGATATGGCATTTTTCACATATCATGCCCTCCTGCGAAATTGGCGAAAACTGCAACCTGGGCCAGAATGTGGTGGTTTCTCCGGAGGTAAAACTGGGTAACAATGTAAAGGTGCAGAATAATGTATCTATTTACACAGGTGTGATTTGCGAGGATGATGTGTTTCTGGGTCCTTCCATGGTATTTACCAACATTGTTAACCCCAGAAGTGCGGTTGTGAGAAAAGATCAATATGTAACAACTTTGGTCAAAAAGGGCGCTACAATAGGAGCTAATGCAACCATTGTATGCGGAATAGAAATAGGTGAATTTTCTTTCATTGGCGCGGGTGCCGTGGTAATTCGCGATGTACCTCCCTATGCACTTGTGGTCGGCAACCCGGCAAAGCACATAGGCTGGATGAGTGAATTTGGGCACCGGCTTGATTTTGACATAAACAACCTGGCCGAATGCCCCGAAAGCAAAGAAAAATATATTCTTGAGGAAGGAAAAGTTAGGAAGAAGGCAGGGTGATGGGTGTATAAGTTTAAACGTTGATTAGTTGATAGGTTGATAGGTTGATAGGTTTAAGAGTTTAAGAGTTTAAGAGTTTAAGAGTTTAAGAGTTTAAGAGTTTAAGAGTTGAAAGGTAACAGGTGACGACAGACGATAGACGAGTGACTAATGACAAGAGACCAGAGACGAGTGATCAGAGATTAGAGACTGAAAAACCGAAGATTGAAATAATTGCTGGCCAATTCCCCCTTTCAAGGGGGTTAGGGGGATGTTGAAGAGTTGAAAAGTTAATGGTTAATGGTTAATTCTATATTTTTTCGGATTTTGATTTCATTAGAAAAAAATTATTTTACTAAAATATAATAGTGTACAGGAAAAAATAACGAGATGCTTCGCTTTGCTCAGCATGACAGGTTTTTCAAGTTTTTTTGCAGAAAACAATGAAAAAATATTAACCAAAATATTATCAGTTTAAAGAAACAGTTATGAATATCTACGAAAAATTATTAAACAAAGAAGCCACATTATCTGTAATTGGATTAGGTTATGTGGGGCTTCCCATTGCACTGGAGTTCGCAAGAAAAATAAAAGTTGTAGGTTTTGACATCAAAGCAGACAGGGTAGAAAAAATGCGCAACCGCATAGACCCCAGTGAGGAGTTGGGTCCTGAAGCATTTGACAATTGCGATATCTTATTTTCTTCGGATCCGGAAGATCTGAAAAAGGCCAATTTTCACGTAATAGGAGTTCCCACTCCAATCGACGACCACAACCTGCCTGATCTGAAGCCTGTTCTTTCTGCATCGCATTCTGTGGGAAAAGCTCTAAAGAGAGGGGATTATGTGGTTTACGAATCTACTGTTTACCCCGGATGCACAGAGGAAGACTGCATCCCGATACTTGAACAGGAAAGCGGATTGAAATGCGGTGAAGATTTTAAGGTAGGTTTTTCACCGGAGCGTATCAACCCTGGTGATAAGGAACATACCATAACAACTATAACAAAGGTAGTATCGGGTTGCGATGATGTTGCGCTTGACAACATTGCCAAAGTTTATGAGCTTATTGTTACTGCCGGAGTGCATCGTGCACCATCCATTAAAGTTGCAGAGGCAGCTAAAATCATTGAAAACACACAGCGCGATGTTAACATTGCCCTGATGAATGAACTGTCCATCATTTTTAACCGAATGGGAATCAATACTTATGATGTTCTTGAAGCCGCCGGTACCAAATGGAATTTTCTCAGATTTTATCCCGGCCTGGTTGGCGGGCACTGCATCGGAGTTGACCCATATTACCTGGTTTACAAAGCCAAAGAATACCGCTATCACCCCCAGATCATCAACAGCGGAAGGTTTGTCAATGACTCAATGGGGTTTTATGCAGCCAAACAACTGGTTAAAAAACTCATAGCTGCCGGTAAAAACATCCAGCAATCCCGGGTCCTCGTTAAGGGTGTAACTTTTAAGGAAAATGTTACCGATATCCGCAATTCCAAAGTTGCAGATCTGATCTCTGAATTGAAAAGTTATGGAGTAACCGTGGATGTTGTTGACCCACATGCCAATCCCGAAGAACTGCAGGAAGAATATGGTTTTACGCTTATTGAAAAACCGGAAGATAATTATGATGCAGTCATCGTTGCGGTAAATCACAGCGATTATATGAAACTGAAAGAAGAAGATTTTAAAAATCTGATGAAAAACACTGAAAACCCCATATTGGTTGATATCAAAGGGATTTACAGAAGTAAAATCAGGGATTTACAATACTGGAGTTTTTAAAAAAAATATACGATCATGCATACAATTTTAATTACCGGCGGCGCCGGGTTTATAGGTTCTCATGTGGTTAGGCTTTTTGTAAATAAATATCCCGATTACAAAATTGTTAATCTGGATAAACTTACCTATGCCGGTAACCTTGAAAATCTCAAAGATGTGGAAAACGCTTCCAACTATATTTTTGAAAAAGGAGATATTGTTGATTCCGAATACATCTTTTCTCTTTTTGAAAAATACCGGTTCGACGGCGTTATCCACCTTGCAGCTGAAAGCCATGTGGATCGCTCCATTGCTAACCCCATGGAGTTTATAAATACGAATGTTATTGGAACAGTCAATCTGTTGAATGCTGCAAAATATTTTTGGAAAGAACCCACAGGTAAACGATTTTATCATATTTCAACTGATGAGGTTTACGGTTCGCTGGGGGAAGATGGTCTTTTTACCGAAACAACAGCCTATGACCCGCGCAGCCCATATTCTGCGGCAAAAGCAGGAAGTGATCATTTTGTAAGGGCCTGGCATCATACATACTATTTGCCGGTAGTCATCTCAAACTGCTCAAATAATTACGGGCCCAATCAGTTCCCCGAAAAATTGCTGCCATTATTTATCCATAATATTGTTAACATGAAACCGCTTCCGGTATACGGGAAAGGTGAAAATGTAAGAGACTGGCTTTATGTAATTGATCATGCAAAGGCCATAGACCTTCTTTACCACAAAGGTGAAAATGGTGAAACTTATAACATTGGAGGTCACAACGAATGGAAAAATATTGATCTTATAAGGATTCTCTGCAAAATCATGGATAAAAAGCTGGACAGGGAGCCCGGAACATCAGAAAAGCTAATTACCTATGTAAAAGACCGGGCCGGACACGATATGCGATATGCCATTGATGCCTCCAAAATCAAGAAAGAACTGGGATGGGTTCCCTCCCTGCAGTTTGAAGAAGGTCTTGATAAAACCATTGACTGGTACCTTGCCAATAAAGAGTGGATGGATAACGTTACTTCAGGTGATTACCAAAAATATTACAAAGAACAATACGAAAACCGATAATCTTTTGCACTGTATTCACTAAAAACAAAAACCATTCTTCTTTCTCAAATGTTTCAACGATTTTTCAAACCCAAAAAGCTCAAAAAACCTGTAGATCTGTCGCAGCTCATCACGGATATGCATTCGCACTTGCTGCCCGGAATTGATGATGGCTCTCCCGATCTGGAAATATCTGTGGGACTAATCAGGGAAATGAGTTTACTGGGTTACCGAAAGCTCATAACCACTCCACATATCAGTTCGGATATTTATCCTAATACTCCCCAGGTAATTAATAAATCATTTGAGCTTCTCAAAAACAGGCTGGAGAAGGAAGGGTTGAATATCACTATTGAAGCAGCAGCAGAGTATATGCTGGATGATGGATTTGAAAAAATATTGAATAGAAATGAGTTGATTACCTTCGGTCAAAAATACATTTTAATAGAGTTGCCCTATTTCCAGGAGCCTCCGAACATGCTGGAGATATTTTTCGAACTTCAGATAAAAGGCTACAGAATCATGCTTGCCCACCCGGAAAGATATCTTTTCTGGTACAATAATATTGAGAAGTATTCGGATTTGAAAAACAGGGGTATTTACTTTCAATTGAATATGAATAGCCTGACAGGGCAATTTTCACGCGAAGCGAAAAAAATGGCTGAAAAACTTATAGATGCAGGCATGATTGACTTTCTGGGCTCAGACCTTCACAACTACAATTACCTTCAACTACTTAAAAACTCCCTTTACGAGCCCTATCTTGCAAAGCTTATGATGCAGGGAGAAATAAAAAACCATCTTTTATAAGCCCCTTTTGTGAGAATTTGTTATCAGGGATTTTGAGAGATAAATTCATTTTGCATCTCAGTTTTTCATACTTCTTAATTTTTTTTATTACCTTGCAGGACTTTTTAAAGACTTCTGAAAAATAAGAATTTCAAGATTCAGAAGATTATTGCACTTAAAGACAATAACGCAAGCTAATCTAGTATAAAATTAAGAAGTACCAGCGCTTCTATTTAAAAAACAGTCATGAATAAACCGGGGAAAAAGAAAAAAAATGGAAACGGTTTTGGAAGGGGAAATCCACAGAATATAAAAAAACTGTTACTGAAAAAGCAGGTAATTGATATTTTTTATAAAGAAGGAATGAAAACCATTTCCGAACTTTGCGAAGTAACCAATAACAGCATTCCTTCTATAACCAATATCATGAATGAGCTTTCTGCCGAAGGCCTGGTGAAAAATTTTGGAATAGGAAAATCGAAAGGCGGAAGAAAGCCCGCTATTTACGGCCTGAGCCCGGATGCCAGTATGATAGTGAGCATTGAAATCAGTCGTAAATTCAGCAGAATTGCAATATTCAACCTGCACAATGAGCAAATAGGGAAAATTCTTGAAATACCTTTCGGACTTGAAAATACAGAAAACATTTTAAGTATTTTGAAAAAGGAATCAGATACATTGCTTAATACAAACAAAATCAGGAAAAGCTCGCTTCTGGGATATGGCATTACCATTCCGGGTCTGATTGATATAAAAAAAGGGATAAGTTACAGCTATCCCCAGTTTGGCGACCGGCCTATATCTGAGACATTTGAGGAATTATTTGGTCTGAATTCATTTATTGAACACGATACCAAAGCAATGGCTATGGGTGAAGCATGGTTTGGTTATGCCCGCGACAAATCCAATGTATTGTTTATCAATATCGGCTCCGGTATTGGATTGGGGATTTTCATAAATGGTGAATTGTATCATGGCAATTCGGGCTTTAGTGGCGAATTCGGGCATATCCAAATGAACCCTGAGGGTGAGTTATGCTATTGCGGAAAAATAGGATGCCTTGAGACCATTGCCTCGGGTACTGCCCTTGTAAAAAAGTCGCAAATGAAAATAAAAAATGGAAAAAGTTCCATTATCAGTAAAATAGTAGAGGGTGATATTGAAAAAATAAATCTGAAGACCATAATAGATGCAGCAAACAATGGCGACCTGTTTGCAATTGAACTTATAGAAGAGGCCGGAGAATACCTGGCCAAAGGAATATCAATTCTGATTCACCTTTTCAATCCGGAAGCTATTATTATAGGTGGCGAAATTGCTGAAGCAGGTAACCTCATTACCGATCCCATCAGGCAAAAGCTCAATAAATACACCATGTTACGCCTGAAGCAGGATACCAGGATTGTACAGTCGGAACTGAAGGAAAAGGCGGGTTTGATGGGTACTATACCTATGGTAGTCAATAAAACCATAGCACAGAACTATGAAAATCTTAATCTTTTGGCAAGACCCTTTCCTGAGTCATAGTAAAATTGAAATGCTCTAAAAAAACAGGGATAAAGTAATGAAAAGAGAATTTTTACTTTATCCCTGTTTTAATAATTGCCATCCGGCAAACAATCAAACAACCCTATGGAAGAGATTCAAAGTCAATTTCAGGTTGCTGACCAAGATATAATCTGTCAAACCAAACATCAAGGTTTGTAGTTTCATTAAAAAATCCACAATTCATCATAAAGAAACCTTCGGAAGAACCGTAATAACCACCGGCATAATCCAGTCTGGCCTTATCGCGTGCTGTGGCATCAGCTGTAAACCTTGCCCTGTTGAGTTCATACCAGTTGTCTGAAGTATCCCTTACCCACTGATGATTATAAAAAGCTTTTCTTTTCAACGGTCCGGTGCGTGTGACAAAATTCTCAAGAAATGAATGAACACCGGTAAGATATGTACTGGTTTCAGGTCTTCGCCATCCGGCAATCAACTTCCATTCTTCATCATACTCAGAAGAAAACCATGCAGTAAAATCTGTTTTGTTTTCCTCATCCTGGGCAGGCTCGCCCTTAAGCAAAAACCGGTAGGTTTTTCCTGCTTCCCAGTTATACACCAGATAGCTTTGTCCGCCAGAGCCCTCACCACCAAAATCATTACTCACAACATTATCACCCTTTCTGAGCAAAATCACACGCATTTCCGGCGGAATATCAGAAGGATTGTCAGTAACATAGGGACTCCAAACAGAAAATAAAATTCTTCGTTCAGTTTCTGAATTGACCTGAAAACCAAAATACCCCTGGCTGAATCCGTTAGCCATAAAAAAAGAGCCGATAACATCATTATCTTCAGGAACAGTTACTTCATTGTAAAAATAACGTACAGATGATGCCTGCGCCGGCACCTCATAAGTCAAATGAACCGATGGCCCACGCCTTCCCCAGTAGAAATACTCTTCAAAAACATAATGTACACCGCCCTGTGTTGCTGAGCCACCAAGTAAAACATCTGAAATTTCGGCAAAATTAAGTGACTCTTTTGTTACACCCTTTATATCCAGGTAATAGTATCCGGGTTGGTCTATAACATAAGTACCAATGTACATTTCTTCATAATCGTTGGTTGATACTTCAAATTCTTTTTCCTCACCCATGAAATCAGCTATTAGCTCCGAAACTCCATTTTCTGTTTTCACCCTGATGCCCACATGCAAATCACCACTTCTTTCAATTCTGAAGTAAGTTCTGTGTACCATCCTGGGATCTGTCCAGGTTGTGGAGCCGGGATTCATCACCTGTTGATTGTCAGTTTCAGGGAAAAGGAAAAACCAACTATTCCCTTCAGTAGGAACTTTTATACCCATATTGGGAACTGGCTCTGCATCTTCTTTCTCATTACAAGAAACAGAAAAAACAATCAAAAATGCTAAAGTTAGCGCAATTGTAAGATAAGCAGTGAATTTCATATTCGGTTTTATTTTAAAATTAATAAATAAGACACTTAACACCTATTTGTATTAAATAATATATTTAACATCAAAGCAATAGTGAAAAAAAATTTATGTAATATAATTAAAATGCTGATATTTCAAAATTATGAACTGCAAATCTAGAAATTTTTTTTGTTAAATTTTTGTTATTATTTATTTTTATTAATATCTTGCACCCACTTTTATAAATAAATTTAATTAAAAATAATTCTTTTGAATTTTTTACAATTCTGAAAATGCCTATGATTGTGCAATTCCAAATCATAGATTAATTAAAACACCCAATTTTTAAAACCATGAATCTAAATTAAGTGGATTTAATTTCCACATTTTAATAACTAAATCAACAAACAGAATCATGAAGAAAGCAAAAACAAAAATCTGGCTTTACCCATTGATGTTTATGGGCTTTGTGGCGCTAATTTTAGCAGGCTGCGACAAAGATGACAGTGGAAAATTACCCACAGTTACAACCAAAAGCGTAACTGAAGTTACTCACAACTCTGCAATTAGCGGAGGTACGATTACAGATGATGGTGGTTCCATAATTACAGCAATAGGAGTATGCTGGAGCCAAAATGAGAATCCCACGGTATCCGATTTTTACACTAGTGACGGAACCTACACACTTGATGGTGTAGAACTGCGGGATTTCACAAGTCATGTGAGAGATCTTGAGCCTCTGTCAAGATACTATCTCAGAGCCTATGCTGCAAATGAGGCGGGAGTAGCATACGGAGAACAAATCTCTTTTGAAACCGATGAAGCAGGTCAAATCATTCATCCTCTAACTATTGACATGATTGATGCCTGGACCCAGGAAACTTCAGAAGGCCCGAAAGAAAGCCTGATAGATGGCAACACTGGAACCTACTGGCATTCAGCATGGTCTTCTAATGTCGAACCCCTTCCACACTGGATTCAGATTATTTTTCCTGAAGAAACCAATATTGGCGGTTTCAATTATACTTTCAGGCAACCCAGTGGTATAACTGATCGCCCCAATCATTGGGACATACAGACCAGCTCTGATGGTGAGAACTGGGAAACCAGGTGGACATCTCCTTCCGATCTCCCCGTAGAACCTGTTGATGAAATGCAAACCCTGGAATTTGGAGAGAATTTTTCTTCAAGGTATTTCCGTATCCGCATTCTTGATACTTACGGAAGTCGTGACTGGACCCATCTTAGTACTATTGAAGTCTTTGAAAACAGGGAATAATAATTCCGGAAAATTCAGCAGGTTAAATCTGCGATTTTTACTTAGGTATTTAAAAACAAATCTGAAAAGATAACTAAAACACTAAAATCACCAATCTATGAAAAATTTTAATGTAAAGGCTTTTCACCTGAAAGCAAAAAGTAAAGGGGCAATGAAAAGCATAATTTTGCCATGCAGCAGTTTTTTCATGGCATTTGCAATGATTTTTACATTGCTATCATCAACGGTTACGGCACAAAATCAACCCATAAGGGTAAGCGGTACTGTAACTGATGTCAATACCAATGAAACGCTACCCGGAGTAAATGTAATACTGCAAAACACCACTACCGGAGCGGTTACAGACATGAACGGGCAATATACCATTACCGTGCCCTCTGATGGAGTGTTGGTTTTCTCTTACATAGGATATGAAACCAAACAAGTAGCAGTTGAAGGCAGAAACACTATTGATGTTTCACTCTCCCAAAGCGTAGACATGCTTGATGAGATTATTGTAATTGCATATGGAACCACCGCAAGGTCAAACCTGACCGGTTCAGCAATTGCCCTTTCCTCCGATGACTTAAGCGATGTTTTTTCACCACGTATCTCAACCTTATTACAAGGTAAGGCAGCAGGTGTTTACGCAAGAAGCACCACAGGCCGTCCGGGACAAACTGCAACCATCAATATAAGGGGTAAAGGCTCTATCAATACAACAAATAATCCTTTATGGGTTGTGGATGGTATAGTAGTCGGGCACAATGAACCCAATATCAACCCTGCTGATGTGGAAAGCATTACCATACTTAAAGATGCATCGGCTACTGCGCTTTACGGATCAAGAGCTGCTAACGGTGTTATACTTGTGCAGACCCGTACACCTGAAGCGGGAGTATCGCGGTTGAATTTTAGTGCCAATACAGGGGTTACTCAATTACATAGGGGTAATTTCTCATTAATGAACTCTCAGGATTTATTTGATTATCATTCTACATGGAATGACAGCCCATGGTACAATGCCAGCTTGCTCGATACAGACACTGACTGGCTTGATATTGCTACTCAAACCGGTGTAGCACAGGAATACAATCTATCTTACAATGGTGGAACTGAAAGAATTTCCTCGTATTTATCCGGCACTTATTATAATGAAAGCGGTGCTCTCAGGGGCTATCAGTTTGAAAGATATTCCGGGATTGCCAATATCAATGTACAGGCAACCGACAGGCTTACTTTGAAAGCGAACCTGTCGGGTAACCTTAATAATGTTGATAACCGTGAGCATAGTACCTACAATGCTTATACCTACCTTCCATGGGATCACCCATACAGAGAAGACGGAACTCCCATTGAACCCGGCACCCATACCGAATATCAATGGATAGGAAGAGACCAAAGCAATTACCTGTACAATCTGCAGTGGAACTGGAGTTCAAGCCGTGTAAATAACTTCAGGCTGAATGCCGGTGCAGATCTGGAAATTACCGACTGGCTGACCTTCTCATCTATGAATAACATTTCTTTTGGATTTGGTCAAAGCGAATGGTACAGCGACCCAAGATCTACCGGTGGCCGCGCAAACAACGGTGCATTTAATACCAGTTACAGTTTTAGCAGAAATCAACTTACCAACCAGATGCTTCGTTTCCATAACAGGTTTGGAGATCACTCACTCCAGGCATTTGTGGCATGGGAATACAGCGATTTGCATTCGGAAAATAACTCAGCAACCGGGCATGGTATCACTGCCGGGTTGAATGTGCTAAACGCAACATCTACCGCTGCAAGTGTAGGAGGTGGTAAATTTCAGTCGGCACGTCAATCATTCCTGGTTAATCTTCAGTATGTTTATGATGATAAGTACATGGGTACTGCATCATTTAACAGGGAAGGTTCATCTGCTTTCGGACGCGAAAACCAGTACGGTAACTTCTTCTCCTTGAGTGGTGGCTGGAATATGCATTACGAAGATTTTATGGCTGATGTTGTCTGGGTAAATGTTTTAAAACTTACAGCTTCTTACGGTGAAGTAGGGAACTCACCCAGTGGATTTCCACATCTTGGATACTATGAACTTACAGGTCAGTATGCCGGTTTACCTGCAGCCAGACCTTACCAGATTGCAAATCCCTTTATAACCTGGGAAAGAACACGCTCTACAAACCTGGGGATTGAAACAAGGCTTTTCAATCGCATTACCGGAAACATTGATATCTATGAAAGAGACAATTCTGGACTTTTGTATTATGTTCCCCTTACTGCGCTTACAGGTTTCACAGGTGTTTGGGAAAATATAGGTCGTATCAGAAACAGAGGTGTTGAATTATCCCTGCAACCTGAAGTTATCAGAACCCGGGATTTTCAATGGGATATAAACTTCAATATTTCATTTAACCGTAACCTGGTCATGGAACTTTACGAGGGACAGCCTATTACCTCAGGAAATATCCGTATAGAAGAAGAACGTGACATGGATTCTTATTTTATGAGAGTATGGTACGGTGTTGATCCCGGTAATGGAGATCCTTTGTGGGAGCAGGTAATTGTTGACGAAGATGGTAACGAAACCATTCAACTAACCAATAGCTACAGCGATGCAACCTTACAATTTACCGGTCATACCATGTCTCCCGATTATACCGGCGGACTTATAAATACCTTCAGATATCGTGACTTCAGTCTTTCTATGAATATCGGTTTTGTTCAGGGAGTATTTATGTATAACAGCGATCGTCAGTTGTTTGACAGCGATGGCAACTACCCCACATTTAACCAGATGAATCTTGCCGATGATTGGTCAAGATGGGAGAAACCAGGTGATAATGCAACACATCCAAGAGCTGTTATGGGCGGAAACCGCGATGCCAACAGGCCATCAACACGCTTCCTTGAGGACGCCAGCTTTGTTCGTCTGCGTAACATCACGCTGGGATACAGTCTTCCCTCGAGCATCAATCAACAGATTGGATTTACCAGGGCACGCATTTACTTCAGCGCAGATAATGTCTTTACCATTTCAGAATGGTCGGGAATGGATCCTGAAACTGCCGGTTTGTATCCTTTGACTCAAAGATTTATGCTCGGATTGCAAGTTGAATTGTAGAATTTTAATCATATTAAAGAAAAAAATTATGAAAAATTTAAAATATATAATCATAGCTCTGTTAATAGCCGGACTTGGAAGTTGCGATATTGAAAGAGAACCTTTTCAGGACCTGGCTGATGAGATAGTATTTTCCGACGTTTTGGGCCTTGAAGCCGCATCATTGGGAACCTATGCTATCTTAAAGCAAAACACCTTTATGCGCCCTTACCATTTTCATGGTGAATATGGCGGTGACAACATTGCACTTAGCGGTGCTACTACCGACCACCTTTACTTCATGTACAATTTTCAGCATGTGCCCAATAATTATCACCTCAACAGTTTATGGGTGGATTCTTACAGAGGCATCATCAATTGCAATAAAATCATTGAAAATGCTGAACGTGACCTGAGTCCGCGCATGAACCATATCATTGGTGAAAACTACTATCTGCGGGCGTTTTTCTATTTTACCCTTGTAAATATCTGGGGTCGTCCTTATTCACAGGATCCCCATAATAACCTGGGAGTACCGTTAAAAACGGATACTGATCGTGAAAATATTCCACCCAGAGCATCTGTTGCAGAAGTATATGATTTGATTGTTGATGACCTTCTTAATGCTGCAGAAATGATGTCGGAATATAGCAGACCATCCGGAGAACTTCGTATTTTTGGCTCACAGGAAGCTGCATGGGCATTACTTTCAAGAGTTTACCTTTATATGGAAGAAAATGAGAAGGCTATTGAATACGCATCAAAAGTGATCAATTCAGGAATATTTTCACTTTTGCAAGGCGAAGCTTTCACAAGATATCCTACATTTGTACCTGAAAATAATGCTGAAACAATATTTGCATGCCGCTCGCTTATAGACGAAGATAATTATCATTGGTTTGCTGTGGGTGGTATGTATGCACGTATTGACGGTGTAGGCTGGGGTGAAATGTATGCCTCTCAACCTTACAGAGATTTAGTAGGTAGATATCCTCAGGATTTGCGTAATGAATTTATTGTTCCACAATACGTTTCCGGAACTGATGCAGAGGGAAATCCCCTGATGTGGATTATTTACATCAGAACAACCGACGAAGCCCAGGGAAAGAAAATGTTTGTTACATACAATGTCACAAAAAATTACGATACCGGAACATGGCATTACGAAAAAGATGATGAAACTCTTGAAGTTCAAACCGAAACAGAAGGTGAAGAAACATTATATTACATTATGGAGGATGGAGTAAAAACCTATGTTGACCTGGAAAGAAGAATGCTGATGCGTAACGGTTATCCACAGTATTTTGTAATCAAGTGCTCCAACCAGGAAGACCAGCCACAACTTTGGTCACCGGTTATTTCAAGACTGGCAGAGATGTATCTGAACCGTGCCGAAGCTTATGCAAAACTGGGCAATGAAGGTGCAGCTATTGATGATGTCAATATTATCCGTCAGCGCGCCGGAATCCCGCTATATAATACAGAAATTGAGATTCCGGTTGGAATGACTGTACTTGATGTTGTACTTGAAGAAAGACAATTGGAACTTGCATATGAGGCACACAGAAGATATGATATTTTCAGGAACAACCTTACACTTGACAGAAGGTATCCAGGAACTCATGATCGTGGCAACGCATTAATGCTGGTGCCTCCTGCACATCCAAGAGTAGTTGAATTTATCCCTGAGCCCCAGTTACTGGCTCAGCCAAATCTGGTAAATAATCCTTAAAGAATATTACAGGCCGGTGCATGAAACAAATCATTGTGCACCGGTCTGTAAAAATCAATTCTTACTTAAATAATTATTCACTCAACACGACCTGATTATGGAAACTAAGATTGGACCGAACAACAAAAATTACATAATACCCTTGCTTATTGTGGGTGTGATGTTTTTTGTCATTGGATTTGGAATTGGCATCAGCGGTTTTTTGACACCGGCATTACGCTCAGCCTTTAGCCTGAGTACAGGGCAGGCATACCTGGTAACAGCGGCTATTTTTTCAGCCTTTGTTATTTTTGGGCGACCTGCAGCATGGGTAATTATGAAAATCGGTTACCGTAAAGCTATGACACTGGCCTTTTTCATTATGGCCCTGGGAATGGTTTTATTTGTCCCTTCAGCAAATGCATTCAGTTTTCCTTTGTTCTTGCTTGCTCTTTTTGTGGGTGGCATCGGGAATACGCTTTTGCAGGCTTCTGTCAATCCTTATGTTACCATAATCGGTCCTATCGAAAGTGCTGCCATGCGCATGAGCCTTATGGGTATTATGAACAAAATGGCATGGTGGGTTGCTCCACTGTTCCTGGGCTTGTTTATCGACTTGCAGCAGGTAAGAATCGATGACGTTATTTTGCCATTTTACATTGTTACAGGTATATTGCTCGCTTTGGGCATTGGAGTATATTTTGCACCCCTGCCAGAGGTGGTTGCTAAAGGTGAAGAAGTTATTGAAGAAAGTGAAGAAACACAGTCTTCTTATGCCAAAGGAAAAACCAGTATTATGCAGTTTCCTCACCTTTTGCTGGGTGTACTTGCACTTTTCCTTTATGTGGGCATTGAAACGCTGCCAATGGCATCAATCATCGACTTTGCCAAAGCCACATTCGGAGATGAGCCTAACCTGGAAAGATATGCCAGTTATGTCACCATCGGATTGGTTGCCGGATATCTTTTTGGAGTGCTTACCATACCCAAAATCCTGTCGCAAACACGAGCATTAATCATATTTTCTGTTCTGGGGGTGCTTTCGACCTTCTTGCTTGTTCTGGCACCTGTAGAATATGCATTTTATGGTCTTTTGCTGGTAAGCTTTTCCAATTCACTTATGTGGCCCGCCATTTGGCCTCTGGCAATTGCCGATCTGGGGCGTTTTACAAAAATCGGATCATCCATACTCGTAATGGGTATCGTCGGGGGTGCAGTTATTCCTCTGATTTTCGGTTTTGTGGTTGACTGGCATAAGGGGATTGCTGAAACCGCCTCTGTGATCAGTTACCAGGCAGGTTACTGGATAATGCTGCCTTGTTATGCTTTTATTTTATATTTTGCCCTGCACGGTCATAAAATCCGGACTAAATAGTCGCATTTCATCAGGGCAAATCATCTAACTAAATTAATTAATAGAATTTTCATGTTACAAGATATTATTAAGATTTTCTTTCCGTACAGTTTGGTTGCGGAGGTAAAGCCTTTTGGCAACGGACACATTAATAACACCTATAAAGTTGACTTGCAGGGAGAAAAGGAAAGTTATATCCTCCAGCAGATCAATACTGATGTATTCAAAGACCCGCAAGGCATTGCCGATACGTATAGCAGGCTTCAGGATGTTATTTTTAAAGCGAAACAACCCATAACAATAGCAAAACTGATACCCACATCAGATGGAAAAAACATTTACATCGATGACAAAGATGGTGCCTGGCGAATGACCTCCTTTATTGACAACTCATATACCATTGATGTAGTAGAAGAAGACTGGCAGGCTTTTGAAGCAGGCAGGGCATTTGGCTGGTTTGCCAAAGCCTGTGATAAACTGGATGCAAACACATTTAAAGAATCAATCAAAGACTTTCACAGGCTTTCTTTTCGACTTCGCCAACTCAATGAGGCCATAGAGGCCGACAAGGCAGGCCGCCTGGAATCTGTACAGGATGTGGTTGACTTTTACAAAAAAAGGGAAGCCTCTTTGAGTGCAATTGAAAACCTTGTTGATGAAGGCAAAATCCCTCTGCGTGTTGTGCATAACGATACAAAAATTAACAACCTGCTTTTCAGGGGAGAAAAAGCTGCAGCTGTTATTGACCTGGACACAGTAGGACCGGGAATTTTATATTATGACTATGGTGACGCATTACGCACATCAGCAAGCACCGCCGAGGAAGATGAAAAAGATTTAAGCAAAGTTCACTTCAATATTGAATCCTTCAGGGCATTTACCAATGGATATTTGGGTAAGGTGAAAACAATTGTGGAAGAACAGGAGGAAAATCTTTTCTACCAGGCACCAATATTAATGACCTATATCATGGGGATACGGTTCCTGGCTGATTATCTTAATGGCGATGTTTACTATAAAACCGCCCATAAGGAGCATAATATTGACCGCTCCAGGGTTCAGCTGAGGCTCATTGAAAGCATGGAGAATCAGGTAGAGCAAATGAAAGAAATCATCAGTGATGCTCTCAATGCTGTTGTCATTGAATAAATAAAAATTCTTGTTTAACCGGGGTTTAAAAGGAATCTGAAAATGGAAATCACTCTGTTAGTTCTTTCAGCAGGTATGGGAAGCCGCTATGGTGGTCTTAAACAACTGGACCACGTGGGCCCATCAGGTGAGACAATTATGGATTACTCCATTTACGATGCTATCAATGCCGGTTTTAATAAGATTGTTTTTGTTATCAGGCATAGTTTTGAGAAAGAATTTAGGGAGAAATTCATTGAAAAGCTTCGCGGGAAGGCTGAGTTAAGACTGGCCTTCCAGGAGCTCGACAATATTCCTGACGGCATTGAATATCATCCTGAGCGTGAGAAACCCTGGGGTACTGCTCATGCAGTATGGACAGCCAGGAAGCTTATTACAGGACCCTTTGCTATGATCAATGCCGATGATTTTTATGGCAGGGAGGCCTTTGTGACCATGGCCGATTTCCTTAAAAAGAAACAAACTGCAACTGACAATCAATATGCTATGTGCGGTTATAAGCTCATCAAAACGCTTTCAGAATACGGAAGCGTATCAAGAGGTGTTTGCAGTATTAAAGACTCCTACCTTGAAACAGTTGAAGAACATACGCATATCCGTATTTCTGGTAATGGCGACATTATAAACCGCCAGGATGGTTTTGAAAAAATCCTTGATTCTGAGTCCATTGTTTCTATGAATTTCTGGGGTTTCACCCCGGGGCTTTTCAGGTTTCTGGATGAGAAATTGCGTAAGTTTCTTCACCATAACTCCATGGAACTTAAATCAGAAATGTATATTCCTTTTGTTGTGGATGAGCTTATTAAGGAAAAAAATGCAGTGGTAGAAGTACTGGATTGCGATGCACAATGGTTTGGCATTACCCATAAAGAAGATAAGGCAAAAGCTGTAAGCAACCTGTCAAAACTCATTGAAGAAAGTGTATATCCTGAAAATCTCTGGTCTTAGCTGACCAAAATCAAAAATTTGATTCTGAACTAATTAACACCAATTAAATTAAATTAAAATAAAGAAAATGAAAAGACATAGCTTATACCGCATCGGGATTCTTATGATCCTGATCATAAGTGTGGTAATCAATTCATGCTCAACAGGCACACAACCCGGAAAAGATGAACATTTTACTGCTGTTGATGTATTTCCCACCCCACCCCGTCCTGCCGGTCAGGATCATGTTCTGGAGTTAAGAACCGAACCACTTGAAACTGTGCGGGTAGCAATAATCGGATTGGGCATGAGAGGTCAGGGTGCTGTTCGCAGATTAAGTTACATCGAAGAAGCCGAAATCGTTGCAATTGCAGATGTGGTTCCTTCAAGTGTTGAAAGGGCTCTGCGTACTCTTGAAAGAATGGGCAGGCCACCTGCTGATACTTATATCAATGAAGATGGATGGAAAGAAATTGCAAAGAGAGATGATGTTGACCTGGTTTACATTTGTACACACTGGGATCTTCACGCTCCCATTGCAGTTTATTCCATGGAGCATGGCAAACATGTTGCCACTGAAATTCCTGCTGCGCTTACCATTGAAGAAGCATGGGATCTGGTAAATACTGCTGAAAGGACCCGCCGTCATATGATGATGCTTGAAAACACCAATTACGACTTTTTTGAAATGGCTACTTTAAATATGGCTCAGCAGGGTCTTTTTGGTGAGATTGTTCACGCTGAAGGTGCTTATATTCATGACCTGCGCTCCATGCTGTTTGCCGAAGAGGGAGAACGCGGTCACTACTGGAATATGTGGCGTTTGGAGCACAATGCTGAAAAGGATGGCTCACTTTATCCCATGCATGGCCTCGGCCCCATAGCCCATGCTCTTAACCTTAATCGCGGAGATCGCATGGAATACCTGGTTTCCGTATCAAGCGGTCAGTTTGGACTTACTGCATATGCCAAAGAGAAATTCGGCGAAGATTCCGACTATGCACAACGTAATTACGCCAAGGGCGATATGAACACCACTATCATAAAAACAGCAAATGGAAAGTCCATCAAAATACAACATGATGTTACCAGCCCACGTCCATACAGCCGTATCCACATGCTTAGCGGAACAAAAGGTTTTGCCCAAAAGTGGCCCCGCACAGGTATAGCACTGGAGCCTGACGGACATAACTGGCTTTCCGATGAAAGACTTGACTCACTGCTGAAAGTTTATGAGCACCCCATTGTTACAGAAGTGGGTGAGAAAGCAAGACAGGTAGGCGGTCATGGTGGAATGGATTTTATTATGGACTACAGATTGATTTACTGTCTGCACCATGGATTACCACTCGATCAGGATGTATATGATGCTGCTTCATGGTCAGCTGTTATAGAACTCTCCCAGGTTTCTGTGGCCAACCAGGGTATGCCTGTTAAATTCCCGGATTTTACCCGCGGTGCGTGGAAAGAACTTGAAACTGTTACTTATTATAAGTCGAAATAGTTGTTTTGTTCGGATTCATAAATTATGTATCAGGTTTTGTTAATAATTTTCTCAACCCTTTCATTAGGTCTCTCATGTGTTTGATTTGTTTTTGTTTTAGGTTAATTATGGGATAGAATTTGTTTTTTCCCATATGCATTTGAAAATCAGGCTTACCTGTTACACTAAGGAGGCCTGATTTTCAATGCTCTACTTCAGAGATTTAAGTACAAAAAGGTTCTGAATAACCTGTAAAAGTGAAATTAACCTGAAACAATCATATGTTTCAGTATCTGCAATCATCCCAAGTAATTGTTTCTGTAGTAAAATATAAAATTCATCCGTAATTATGACTCAGAATAGCATGAAAAACCGTTCAGCTTCCATTTTCACCTCCAATGTAGAACAGCATTTTCAAAAAATTTCCGGTATTGAGAAAACATCAACTTACATTCCTTATGTATGTGTTGAAAATTTTCCCAAGCTGGGCCTCATTACTGCCCTGCGTTTTCTTGAATGGGTTGCTGAAAATCCAAAAGGTGTTATCAGCTTACCCACAGGAAAAACTCCCGAATTTTTTATCAAGTGGACCCGGTTTATGCTCGACAACTGGGAGAATACCAAAGGACGTGAGATAAGGGAGATGCACGGATTGAAAATTGCCGAAAAACCGGTATTAAGCGACCTGCAGTTTGTTCAGATTGATGAGTTTTATCCCATCAGTTCCAGACAAAAAAACAGTTTCTACCATTACGTAATGAACTATTACATTAAAGGATTTGGGCTCAATCCTGATAATGCGGTGCTTATCAATTGCGATGAAATTCCTTTGGCCGAGGGAAAACATTTCAGTGAAGTTTTTCCTGATTCAACCGTTGATATTTCTCTGCGTTACCGCGAAAGCAAAACCAGGCAGGAAGAGCTCCAGCAGAAATCCATCTTCATGATTGACAACTGGTGCTGTGCTTATGAAGAAAAAATCCGCCAGAAAGGCGGTATCGGATTTTTCCTGGGTGGTCTCGGGCCCGACGGGCACATTGCCTTCAATACACGTGGCAGCGATCTTTACAGTACTACCCGTCTTACACAAACCAACTTCGAAACCCAGGCGGTTGCCGCAGGCGATCTGGGTGGAATTGAAGTTTCAAAAAACAGGCTGGTCATTACCATAGGTCTTGAAACCATCACCTGGAAGCCTGATGCCACTGCCATTATTATTGCAGCCGGCGAGGCCAAGGCAAAAATGGTTAAGGATGCCCTGGAAAACCCCATAAACAACCTCTATCCTGCTACGGTACTTTCAAAGCTCAAAAACGGCCGGTTCTATCTTACCGAAGGGGCCGCATCGCAGCTTACCGACAGTGTAAACCGCTTCTTTAAAGTAGGCGAATGGACCCACGAAAAAACCGAACTGGCAGTAATAGGTCTTTGCAATAAACTGGAAAAATACGGACATCGACTTGTTCCTGACGATCTTAAACAAGACCCTTACACAAGCCTTATCCCTGATCTGAACGATAATACTGTAGAAGCAGTTTGCGAAAGCATTGAAAAGAAGATTTACAAAGGAATGAAGGAAGAAGAAAACCAGGTATTTCTGCATACCGGACCGCACCATGATGATATCATGCTTGGGATACTTCCTTACATTACCAATCATATCCGTGTTGCCAGCAATGAGTTCCATTTTACAGTATTTACATCAGGCTTTACTGCAGTTACCAACAAGTTTGTAATAGAAATACTGGAAGAAACCAGGGAGTTTCTCGATAAGGGACAGATTCAGATGACTGATTTTCCGGATTTCTTTGAACAGGGGTTCAAATTTAAAAGCGACAAGGATGTATACCATTATCTTACCAAAGTAGCTGCCGGTGATCATAAGGAGCGCAGAAGAGGCGTATGCCACAGGGTTGTAAGAGCACTTGTGGAAATATATGAGGTAAAAAACAAGGAGCACTTGCGGGATGTCATCAATGAGGTACTTACCGTTTTGCGTAACAGTTATGACGGAGAGAAAAATCCACCCAAAATTCAGCGCCTGAAAGGAATGATTCGCGAATTTGAAGAGGAGTTGGTTTGGGCACATTACGGCACACAGGTTAAAAATGTGCATCATTCACGTCTGGGCTTTTACCAGGGAGACATTTTTACCGAGCAACCCGAGCAGGAACGCGATGTTGCTCCAATTCTGGAAATGTTAAGAAAGATCAACCCAACGGTGGTAAGCCTTACCTTCGATCCCGAAGGAAGCGGGCCCGATACACACTACAAGGTTTTACAGGCACTGGCTGAAGCCATACGCCTGTGGAGCGATGAAAAAGACCTATCAGAACTGCGCATCTGGGGTTACCGCAATGTTTGGTACCGGTTTAACCCAGCCGAAGCCAATATTATTTACCCGGTATCGCTTGAAGCCATGGCAGCCATGAACGATTCATTCACATCATGCTATGTAAGCCAGGTGGATGCTTCGTTCCCGAGCTATGCCCACGACGGAAAATTCAGTGAACTCGCTCAGCAAATATGGGTAGACCAACTGCAGGAACTGCAATTGCTCCTGGGCAAAAACTATTTCTACCAGAATAAGCATCCCAGGATACGAGCAAGTCACGGTTTATTGTTTTTGAAAGAAATGACTGTGGAAGAATTCCTCTCGTCAGCCAGGGAACTGAAAAAATCAATGGAAGGTATGATTGAGTAGTTTGAGGGAAAAACACTAATTTTGCTACTCTGATTCACAAAAATGGATAAAGCTATGCCCGGAAAAATTTTGGTTACCGGAGGTACCGGATTTATTGGCTCACACACTTGTGTTGTGTTGCTTGAAAATGATTATGACGTGCTGATAGTGGACAACCTGTCCAACTCCAATGTGGAAGTAGTAGATAAAATTGCTCAGATTACAGGGAAAACACCGCATTTCACAAAACTGGATCTCTGCGATGAGAAAAGTCTTACTGACTTTTTTACCGATAATCCCGGGATTGACGGTGTAATTCACTTTGCTGCTTACAAAGCAGTGGGAGAATCCTCAGAATTTCCATTGAAATATTACCATAACAATCTTCTGGGCATGATCAACCTTTTAAAAACCATGGATCAGGCAGGTTGTGATAAAATGGTATTTTCATCTTCATGCACAGTTTACGGACAACCGGATGTTTTGCCTGTTACAGAAGATGCTCCATTGAAAAAAGCTTTTTCACCCTATGGTAACACCAAGAAAATTTGTGAGGATATACTTCAGGACCAGGTGGGAAGTACGGCTTTGAAAGGTATAGCATTGAGGTATTTTAATCCCATCGGAGCT
Organism: Bacteroidota bacterium; assembly: GCA_007693555.1. GTDB lineage: Bacteria > Bacteroidota > Bacteroidia > Bacteroidales > UBA7960 > SKVR01. The sequence goes on along the minus strand of REDJ01000130.1, from coordinate 2,606 downwards.
CATGAATCGGCTCTCATAGGCGAGTTACCACTGGGTATTCCCAATAACCTTGTCCCCTACCTCACCCAAACTGCCATTGGCAAAAGAGAAAGCCTTAAAGTATTTGGCAATGATTACAACACTCATGATGGGACGGGAATCCGTGACTATATTCATGTGATGGACCTGGCCCGTGCACACCTGGATGCCATCAACCGCCTTATCAGCAAAAAATACAAAGAAGAATATGAAATCTTCAATCTTGGAACCGGCACAGGATACAGTGTACTGGATATCATTCTCACCTTTGAAAAGGTAAATGGCGTGAAAGTGAATTATGAGTTTGTGGATCGAAGACCCGGCGATATTGAAAAGGTATGGGCTGATCCTTCCAAAGCAAATAGTGAACTGGGCTGGAAAGCAGAATCAGGACTTGAAGATATGCTCAGGTCGGCGTGGAAATGGGAAAAAAGCCTTTTGAAATAATAATGTATTGAGAATTATGCTAACGAAAGCAGGGCAATCAAAATTGTCCTGCTTTTTTTTATCCTCTCAATACCAGTAAAACAATATACACCACATAAATGAGCACAAAAGCTCCCCCCTGCCATCTTTCAAGTACTTTTCGCCTTGGAATGAGGAGAAAGAAAAGAAGCAAAGCACAAGCAATGATTCCTGTTATTACGTCAAAATTCAATACCGGGTTAAATGGCAAGGGTTTAATAACAGCACTGATGCCCAGCACAAAAAACACATTGAAGATATTTGAACCAATTACATTACCTATAACAATATCGGGATTCTTCTTAAGGGCAGCAACCACACACGTGGCCAATTCTGGCAACGAAGTGCCTATTGCAATTATGGTAAGACTTATAAGAGCCTCACTCATTCCCAATGATGCAGCGATAATGACAGCCCCATCCACAATCCATTTGCCCCCCAGCACCAGACCGGCTATTCCGGTAACTATCATCAACCACGACTTCACCACACTATAAACTTTGATTTGATAGTCTTCCGGCTGCGTGAGCCTGGCAATGCTGAATGCATAATGCATAAACAAAAGGAAGAAAGCAATAAGTATCAATCCATCGCTGCGAGTAATAAATGATAATCCATGGCCATCAATTATTGCATCGTTGGCGGCAATACCCAGTACCAGTGCTGCCAGTAAGGCCAGTGGGATTTCTTTTCTGTAGGTATTATTGTTAACGGTCAGGGGGAAAATCAATGCGGAAACTCCCAGTATGAGAAAAATATTGGAAATATTGCTACCCATGATGTTTCCAAGAGCTACATCCTCACTACCCTTGAAACTGGCAATAAGGTTAACCACCAGCTCAGGGCTTGAGGTTCCCAGTGCTACAATGGTAAGTCCGATTACGATATTGGAAATGTTATACTTTTTGGCAAGGGATGCAGCTCCGTCTACCAGGAAATTGGCCCCGTATATCAGAAAAACAAATCCAATAATAAACAGCACATATACCATTGCAAAAGTATTTATTTGCTAAGCACTTACAGCTTCAATACTGCTGTCAACTTTCTTAACCAGGCCTTGCAGTACAGCTCCCGGACCCACTTCTACAAATTTTGTTGCGCCATCCGCAATCATGTTGAGCATAATCTGGGTCCAGCGAACCGGAGAAGTTAACTGGGCAATAAGATTAGCCTTTATCATGGCCGGATCGGTAACAGGTTGTGCATTTACATTCTGATACACCGGACAAACGGGTGAATTGATAGCTGTTTCGTTAATGGCCTGTGCCAGTTCTATCCGGGCAGGTTCCATGAGTGGAGAATGGAATGCTCCCCCCACTTTGAGAGGAAGAGCGCGTTTGGCTCCGGCTTCCTTAAGCTTTAAACATGCAAGATCAATACCTTTCACACTGCCTGAAATAACCAGCTGACCGGGGCTGTTATAATTGGCAGGGACAACTACTTCTTTTATTTCGCGGCAAATATCTTCTACGGTCTTATCATCAAGACCTATAATGGCAGCCATAGTGGAAGGTTCTTTTTCACAGGCCTTTTGCATTGCCATAGCCCTTTTACTTACCAGAACCAATCCATCTTCAAAACTGAGAGCTTTGGCTGCAACCAGTGCAGAAAACTCGCCCAGCGAATGACCTGCCACCATATCGGGGTCAAATTTATCTCCAAGGCTTTGAGCAAGAATAACTGAATGCAGGAAAATGGCGGGTTGTGTAACTTTGGTCTGACGCAGATCCTCATCAGTACCACCAAACATCAGGTCGGTAATACGAAATTGCAATATTTCATTGGCCTTTTCAAACATTTCTTTTGCCTGGGCAGAATTGTCATACAATTCTCTGCCCATACCAACAAACTGTGCTCCTTGTCCGGGAAATACAAACGCTTTCTTCATAGTATCACTTTTTATGTAAGAATAAGTGACAAAATTAGGAAAATTTCCAACACTGAGGGCTTGTTGCAAGTTCAAATTCATTGACCCACCCCCGGCCCCTCCCTACGAAGCAGGTATGCGTGTCCGAACTCGAGGTCGGTTGTTTGTGCTCTTATTGACCCACCCCCGGCCCCTCCCTACGAAGCAGGGACCTGTCCCGTTCGTACGGGAGGGGTGTTACTGCAGTGGTTATAGT
>REDJ01000111.1 GCA_007693555.1 Bacteroidota bacterium | reverse complement strand
TCATCCCTTGTGAATTATTTTTTCAGGGATGACATCTCTCTTTTAGAATTTATTTTTCGCTTATTGCTCTGATAAGAGATGTCATCCCTTTTACTTATGCTTGAGTTTATAACGAAAATGCTCTTCAATTTCCTGCTCACCGGCAAAAGGCTGAGATAATAAAATTTCTGCAGCCTTGGAAAACTCTTCCATATTCCGGCAAACTTTGATTTTGTCAAAATATTGCATACCATGTGTAAATACCCCACTCATATAATACCAAACGGCTTTCATGAACCCTAATTGTCCGGCCGGTTTATGTATCCGCTGCTGCGTAATCTGCAAAAGTTCCTCATAAAAGGCCATTATTTGGGTTCTTTTTTCTTTTTCTGACAACACAATTCCTTTCATTTGCGCTGCCAGAAAAGGATTGATCAATGCTCCGCGTCCTATCATCCAGGAGTTAATTCCCGGAAAACGTTGCTGCAATTGCCTGTACCGTCGGGCATGGTAAATATCACCATTGTAAGATACGGGAATTTTGCTCTCCGCAAGAACCCCTTCAAATCCATCAAGGTTCACATCGCCCCTGTAAAGTTGAGTTCCAATGCGGGGGTGAATGATAAGCTCATGGATGGGATATTCATTAAAAATATGAATCAGCTCCGGTAGCTCTTCATGGGATTTATATCCTAACCTTGTTTTAATGGAAAGCTTAACAGGAATTTCGGGCATGATCAGGTCGAGCATTTCTCTGATCTCATCTTTGTAGGGAAGAATTCCGCAACCCCGCTTCTTGTTGGCAAGTCGTGAAAACGGGCAGCCCATATTCCAGTTGATATGGCTGTAGCCTTCCTGCTTCAGGAACTTTGCTGCAGCAATAATTTGAGCCGGTTCATTGCTGAGTAACTGGGGAACCGTTTCAATTACATTATTTTTCTTTGGGATCATATCCCTGAACTTGACGGGGTTCAGCTTTTCCGGATGAACGCCTGAAACAAAGGGTGTGTATGCGCAATCCAGTCCCGGGAAATGCCGTGCATAGGCATTCCTGTAATCTCTGCTGGTAATACCCTGAAATGGTGCAAGGGAAATCCGGATTGACATTTTAGATCGTTTTCTCAAGTAAGTTGCAAAATTACAATTCTGACAGCATTTTCGTGCTGTTAAAGTAAAATGGTTAATTTTATCGTTGAAAAACATGGATGGCTTACTTGAAAGCACATGCTTCGATATGCTCAGCGTCCGGTTCATTCAAATCATTTCAGAAAATACTGATAAGAATAATTACAGAACAACATACATGCGCACGGAAAAAGATTTCATCGGAGAACTCATCATGCCTGAAGAGGCTCTTTACGGCATTCACGCACTGCGGGCTTCCAAAAATTTCAGTAACAACAGCACATTTCCCAGGGAATGGTACCAGGCCATAGGGCAGGTTAAACAGGCGTGCTACCAGACAGCCATCTCTTTTATTCAGGCTGCCGGACAAAAATACCCTGACAAACCCCTGCCCGCAGGTTGCGAAAGCCCGGAAGTGATAAAATTACTTGAAGAAACCGCATCAGAAGTAGCTCTTGGTGAGTATTTTGAGCATTTTATTGTACCTGCCGTTCAGGGTGGTGCCGGTACAGCCATCAACATGAATGTAAATGAGATCATTGCCAATGCAAGCCTGGTAAAAACCGGATATAATCCCGGACAATATGAGCACATCGATCCTTTTCTTCACGCCAATATTTTCCAGTCGACCAATGATGTCATTCCCACGGCACTCAGGATTGCTCTCATGAAACAGCTTAATTTGCTTGAGCAGAATATCAATGAGCTGCGGTCGGCATTTGAAAAACACGAAAGAGCCAACAACAGCAGTCTGCGTATTGCTTATACACAAATGCAACAGGCTGTGCCTTCATCATTCGGAATGTTGTTCAGCGCTTATTCCGATGCGCTTTCGCGCGACTGGTGGAGAGTGTCAAAATGCTTTGAACGCATCAAGGTGGTAAACCTGGGTGGAGGTGCAACGGGCACAGGCATGGCTATTCCAAGGTATTTTATCATGGAAGTGGTTCATAAATTAAGAGAAATTACCCAGTTGCCTCTTACCCGCAGTGAAAACCATACCGATACCACACAAAACCTGGATACGCTGGTAGAAGTTCACGCCATCATGAAAGCGCACGCGGTAAATCTTGAAAAAATCGCTTCCGACCTGCGATTACTTGGTTCCGATATCATGGGCCGGTATGAGGTTAAGCTTCCGCAGAAACAAACCGGAAGCAGTATCATGCCTGGAAAAGTGAATCCTGTTATAAACGAGTTTGTCATTAGCTGTTCCCATAAGGTGTATTCCAATGATATGCTAATCAGCAATCTATGCGGTCAAGGCAGCATGGAACTCAATGCCTATCTTCCTTTAATCGGAAGCGCCATGCTGGAAAGCCTGCATTTGCTCATAAAGGCCGATGAAAGCATGCTGCATAATCTGCTTGCCGGATTGCAAATTCAATCACATACTGCCCATGAAAAGCTGATGCATAGTCCGGCCATAACTACAGCTCTTTTGCCATTAATCGGTTATGAAAAAGCATCAGAACTGGCGCAACTCATGAAAACCGAAAAAATAAACATAACCCAGGCAAACGAAAAGCTTGGTATTCTGGAACCCGAAAAGCTGGAAAAAGCCCTGCTCGCTGAGAATTTACTGAAACTGGGGTATTCGTTGAGTGATTTATTGGGTGATGGGTAATGGGTATGTGGCCATTGGAATAAATTATAATTGAAAGAAAAACTTGGCGTTCATTGCGTAATCCTTGCGACCCTTGCGGTTTCAATAATCTTAAATCATAAATCACAAATAAACTCCTGATGTCAAAAGGAAAAGAAAGCAAACCCCACATAGGCATATTCGGCCGGCGAAACAACGGTAAAAGCTCATTTATCAATGCCATCGCGGGCCAGGAAATTGCCATCGTATCAGATGTGGCCGGTACTACCACCGATCCGGTAAAAAAATCCATGGAAATTTCCGGAATCGGTCCGGTGATTCTGGTTGATACAGCCGGAATTGACGATGAAGGAGACCTGGGGCAAAAGCGTATTGCCCGATCTCTGGCAGCCCTGAAAACCGTTGATCTTGCTGTGCTTATTATTACACAAAACAATTTTGGAAATTTTGAAGAAGAACTTATCAGGGATTTCAGGGACTACGACATTCCATTTATCATCCTGCATAACAAATCGGATATTGAGCCATTAAGCCCGCAAACCCGCGAACTGCTTTACGAAACATACAAAGCTCCTTTGCTTGACTTTTCTTCCCTGCATCCTGATAACAAGGAAAAGGTCATACAGATTATGCGTGATACCATCCCTCCCACAGCTTACAGAAAAGCTAGTCTGCTGGGCGATTTGCTTTCCTATGGCGACCTGGTGCTGCTCATAACACCAATAGATATTGAAGCACCCGAGGGCCGACTTATTCTGCCGCAGGTACAGGCCATAAGAGATATTCTTGACAATGACTGTGTATGTGTGGTGGCCAAAGAAAAAGAAGTGGACTCACTGATGCGGGTTCTCAATCCCAAGCCCAGCCTTGTCATTACCGACAGTCAGGTTTTTCTGAAGGCGGATGCGTCCATTCCACCTGAAATTCCGCTTACCAGCTTCAGCATTATGCTGGCCCGTAATAAAGGAGATTTTGAAAACTATGTGAAAGGCACACCGAAAATTTCCGAACTCAAAGATGGCGACAGGATATTGCTTCTGGAAAGCTGCACCCACCATGTGGCGTGTGATGATATTGGAAGGGTAAAAATTCCCCGCTGGATGAACAGCTATACCGGTAAGAAGCTGGAATACGATGTAGTTGCGGGTCTGAGCAACCTGCCCCGACCTATTGAAGATTATGCACTGGTTGTGCAATGCGGTGGTTGCGTTATTACACGCAAGCAAATCATTTCAAGACTCAAACCTGCCATCGATGCCAACGTACCTGTTACCAACTATGGAATGGCCATTGCATGGATGCATGGTATCTTTAAAAGAGCGGTAGCTCCCTTCACGAAAACCGATGCAAATGCCGAAGATTATTTGTAATTTTGTACTGCAATGCCCATTAATACTAAACAATTGAAATTCAAATAGAAAGACAACCATTCTACTGAATAGTTTTCTTCTAGCTTAAATTCAGAAAATGACAAAACCCCTTGAGCAAATACTTTCGCAGGATTCTTTCAGCAAAAATGACCTTGTTACGCTGCTCAATGCCGACGAACAGCAAAGGCAACTCATTTTTGCCAAAGCAGCAGAAGTAAAGGAAAAGTATGTAGGTAAGAAAGTGTATTACCGCGGACTGATTGAATTTTCCAATCTTTGCGGTAAAAACTGTTATTACTGTGGCATCAGGGCCGGTAACAAAGATGCACACCGCTATGAAGTTACCCCCGAAGAAGTAATGGAAGCTGCAAAGTATGCATGGGAAAACAAGTTTGGCAGCATCGTAATACAGGCAGGTGAACGAAGCGACAAAAATTTTGTACGGCGCATCTCAGAAGTGCTGAAGAGAATAAGGGAAATGAGCAAAGGTGAGTTGGGTATCACATTATCGCTGGGCGAACAAACCGAAGAAACTTATCGTGAGTGGTTTGAAAGCGGTGCACACCGTTACCTTTTGCGCATTGAAGTTTCCAATCCTGAACTTTACGGGAAATACCATCCATCCGATAAAAAACACGATTACCGGAAGCGTATCGAAAGCCTTCATCTTTTAAGAAAAGTAGGTTACCAGGTGGGGACCGGAGTTATGGTCGGTCTGCCATTTCAAACCATGGAAGACCTTGCAGATGACCTTATCTTTTTCCGCGATTTTGACATAGACATGGTGGGAATGGGGCCCTATATTGAACACGAGAATACTCCATTGTATCAGTATAAAGACCAGTTGATGTCAAAAATTGACAGGTTTTATCTCAGTCTGAAGATGGTTGCCGTTTTAAGAATTATGATGAAAGATATCAATATTGCCGCTACCACGGCCATGCAGGCCATTGACCCCCTGGGTCGCGAAAAGGCCATAAAGGTAGGTGCCAATATCATCATGCCCAACCTCACTCCCACCCTTTACCGCGAAGACTACCTCCTGTACGAAGACAAACCATGCACCGATGAAGATGCCGACGAATGTAAAAGATGCCTTGAAGCCCGTATCCATATGGCCGGCGGTGAAATCGGCTACGGCGAGTGGGGCGATTCAAAACATTTCGAAAACAGGAAAGGAAAAAGCTGAAGCCATCGAGCTCAAACCCGAACCTGCATCACCTGTCAGGTACCGAAGGCCTGAGCCAAAGGAATAAGTGAAAATTAAAAAGGCTTCCCGGTTACGGAAGCCTTTTTTTAATTTAAATCCAACAGTTTTCTAACTTCTTTATGAAGGTGTTTTAAACTGGAATGAATTATTTGCCAAACTTCCTCAGCATCTATCCCAAAATAGTTATGAGCAATTATATTCCTTAATCCTTTTATTTTCAACCAATCAATTTTATCCTGGGAGTCAATTATAAGTGCATCAGACAATTTTCCGGCCATTTCACCAATAACAATAAAATTCATCAAAACAGCATCAAATGCTTTTGAATCTTCATATAAATCATCAGCTGAATTAAATTTTTCCGAATATCTGAAAATCTTTTCAATAGAATCTAACATATTGAAAAGACATATTGAATCTTTATGATTTAGCTCAGACATAAACGGCTTCCGATAATATTTTATCCTTAAAAATAGGTTTAATGTATTTTTCCCTGCAGACATCAACTGGTCTCTCAAAATGTTCAGCGATTTCTTTCTTGAGATTTAATTTTACGGAGTATAAATCAGGGGTATTTTCCTCAAATTCAACAATAATATCGATATCGCTGTCATCAGAAAAATCACTTCTAACAATTGAGCCAAATACACCGATACGGGTAAGATGATATTTTTTCTTTAGTCTTTCTTTATTTTCTGAGAGAAATAATAATATTTCAGGTTTTTCTGACATCGTGTATTTTTTTCAAATATAATTACTTTTTACTTTAAACAACTGATTGTAGCACTTATATTTGAAATTGTTAACCCCCCGCCTTTTTAGCCTTATATCCTTCTTTGGTAAGAATTTCAAGTACTTTATCGCGCACATCGCCCTGCAAAAGAATTTCCCCATCTTTAACAGAGCCTCCCACACCACATTTGGCTTTAAGGGTTTTAGCCAGACTATCCATATCATCTTCAGAACCCACAAAACCTGTTATCAGGGTAGCTGTTTTGCCGCCCCTGCCCTTTTTGCTCAAATGAATCCTGAGGTTTTGCTGCTGAGGTGGCAGGGTTTCTTCCTGGTCTTCAGGTATACTGAAATCTAAATCTTTATTGGTTGAATAGACAATATTGCTAAAAGTCTTTTTAATCTTCTTTGCCATGGAAATCAATTTTTTTGAAATTCAGGGAACAATCACGTTCAAAGATAATGGATTTACCTTTACATGAATAGTGTTGTCAGTATCAACAGGGTCGCCGTCAATATGTAAAGCCTCACTTTGAGGCTTGTGTAAAATCACTTCGTGAGTTTTAAAATACTCTGCATAATGCGTTTTATTAATTAGCCTGGAAATTAACATAGTGCCCATAACCGGAGCTTCTACCAGCGGTACTTTTGAAATTACACAAATATCTATCAAGCCATCATCTGCACTTGCCCCGGGAGCAATTACGGCATTATTTCCAAACTGATTTGAATTGGCAAAACATACCATCAGTGCTTTCCTGTTATAAGTTTTGCCATTAAACTCCAGAACATAATTTTGCGATTCATATGTAAGATATTCCTGAAGAACAATTCTGAAATATGACCAAAACCCCCTTCGCTTAACTTTAGAAAATTCGACTGCTACTTTTGCATCGAAACCCACACCTGACAAATTGCATCCAAAATGGCCGTTAATTGTGAAAGTATCAATTTTCTTAATTCGAAAAGCTTTGATATTATCAATGGCTTTACTGAGATTAAAAGGTATATGAAGAAAATGTGCCAGTCCGTTACCCGAACCGGTGGGAATAATACCAAGGGCAACATTGGTGTTTACCAGCCCCTTTGCAACTTCATTTACCGAACCATCTCCACCAACCACAACAATCGCATCCAAACCATTTTCAGATGCTTCATTGGCGAGTTGTGTGCCATGGCCGGGAAATTCAGAAAACATAACAGTGTAATCAAGATGGGAACCATGCAGCTTTTCATGAAGAACATGCCTGATCCGCTCTTTATTACTAATCCCTGACACCGGATTTATGATTATGAGAATTCTTTTTTGCAATGAATATGCTTTTACCGGTACAAAAAACCGGGATAATCCAATGATTTCCCGGTTAAATTATCAGTGTATTTTTTGATTACTCTTCACCTTCGCCGGCAGCACGCATGGCCATGATATCACGGTCAAACATATATAGATTACCGTCGCCTAACAAATCAAGTTTGTCAAGTAAACCCTGCACTGAAGATTCCTCTTCCAGTTGCTCATCCACAAACCACTGAATCCAGTTATGGGTGGTAAAGTCTTTCTCATCAAGGCAAATGCCTACGATGTTATTAATAGATTTGGTAACCATTTGCTCATGCTCCAGGGATGCTTCAAAAGCCTGTTTTACGCCTTTAAATTCACGGGGTGGCTGGTCAATCTTTGGAACTACTGCATGACCGCCTCTCTCGTTGATATATTGAATAAACTTAAGCATATGCTCAATTTCTTCCATGTGCTGAGCATAAAACCAGTTAGAGATTCCTTCAAGCCCTTTGCTGTCGGCCCATGAAGCCATGGCCAGATATAGCTGTGCTGCGTATCCTTCCTTTTCAACCTGCTCATTCAATACCTTTTCCAGTTTTTTTGTTAACATATTTCTATCTTTTTAGGATTAATAATTCCGTTTTTTATACCACAAAGTTAGTAAATAATCTGAGGGGCTCTATTGTTATACGGATAAATTTATCAGTATACAATCAGTTATTAAAGCAAGAAAATTAAGGTTTTTTTTACCCGATCTACCTGTTGAGTGCTTCTGCTCCGCCGACTATTTCAACTATCTCATTGGTAATGTTGGCTTGCCGAACTTTGTTATAAGTAATGGTTAGATTCTTTAAAAGTTCGGTAGCATTGTCTGTAGCTTTATGCATGGCAGACATCCGGGCACCCTGCTCACTGGCAAAAGAGTCGAGCAATAAACGGTACATATAGGTTTGTATAACTTTAGGAATCAGTTCATCCAGAAGTTCTTTCCGGGAAGGTTCCATGATGTAGCCAAAATCATCTTCCGATAGTTCACTTTCGGGAGCATCAGGAATGTGTATGGGCAAAAACTGTTCGGTAATGAGCTTGTAAACTGCCGGGTTTTTAAACTGGTTATAAACTACATCAATCTTTTGAAAAGCATCATCCTCAATCAGTTTCATGGCTTTACGAGCCAGTTTAAATGCACTTTCAAAATTGATATGGTCAATAATATCATGGTGTGTTTCAAGGATTGTAAAATTGCTCCTGACAAAAAACTCTTCGGCCTTTTTTCCTATAAGCCATAACTTAATTTCATAACCCTCATCCTTTAATTTTCGCAGGTGATTTACTGATGCTTTTAACAGGTTTGAATTGAAAGTACCGCATAACCCTTTGTTCGCAGCTACTACGATTACAAGCGCACTTTTCACGGGTTTTTGGAGGCAAAGAACGTTTTTCTCCTCAGGTTTTAGTGTTTGATTGATTTTATCCAATGTTAACCTGAGCTGTTCTTCATAGGGACGAAGATTCAATATGGCATTCTGGCCTTTACGAAGTTTGGATGCCGATACCATTTTCATGGCACTGGTGATCTGCCTTGTAGATTTAATAGATGCAATTCTTACCCTGACTTCTTTAAGGTTTGCCATAGTTTATTCTTTTCGATTTCAAGTTTGAAATTTTCAGGCTGTCATATCAGAAACAATAGTATTTGCAACATTCTCAAGAGTTTTTGAAATTTCATCATCAAATTTTCCATCTCTGAGATCGTCTAAGGTAGATCGATGATTTTTATCAAGATACTCAAGGTATTTCTCTTCAAAAGCAGCTACTCTTTTGATATCCAGCTTTCTCAAAAGACCTTTCGTACCACAAAACACCAAAGCAATTTGTTTTTCCACTGGCACAGGTTTAAACTGACCCTGCTTTAGTAATTCTACATTTCTTGCTCCCTTATCCAGAATAGACTTGGTAGTAGCATCCAGGTCGGAACCAAATTTTGAAAAGGCTTCAAGTTCGCGATATTGGGCCTGATCGAGTTTAAGCGTACCGGCAATTTTTTTCATGGATTTGATTTGTGCATTTCCTCCTACCCTTGATACTGAAATACCCACATTGATGGCAGGTCGTATTCCTGAGTTAAAAAGACTTGATTCAAGGAAAATCTGTCCGTCAGTAATTGAAATCACATTTGTAGGAATATAGGCCGATACGTCACCAGCCTGGGTTTCAATAATGGGAAGGGCGGTAAGTGAACCTCCCCCCTTTACTTTGCCTTTAAGCGAATCGGGGATATCGTTCATCTGAGCAGCAATTTCATCAGATTCAATGATTTTGGCAGCACGTTCCAGCAGGCGGCTATGCAAATAAAACACGTCGCCGGGATATGCTTCCCTGCCAGGAGGACGCCTCAGAAGCAACGATACCTCACGGTATGAAACAGCCTGTTTGGAAAGGTCATCAAATATGACAAGGGCATGACGTCCGGTATCGCGAAAAAACTCACCTATGGATGCTCCGGCAAATGGAGCATAAAACTGCATAGCTGCCGGATCACTCGCATTGGCCGACACTATAACCGTATAGTCCATCGCTCCGTATCTTTCAAGGATAGCCATAATATTAGCTACAGTTGAGCCCTTCTGACCCACAGCAACATAAACACAATAAACGGGTTCTCCTTTCTCGAAGAACTCTCTTTGATTAATTATGGTATCCAGAGCAATGGCGCTCTTTCCTGTTTGACGATCGCCGATGATTAGTTCCCGCTGACCTCTTCCGATGGGAATCATGGAATCAATGGCCTTGATACCTGTTTGAAGGGGGTTTTTAACCGGTTGCCTGAAAATAACCCCCGGGGCTTTTCTTTCAAGAGGCATTTCCAGTAACTCACCTTTTACAGGTCCTTTACCATCAATGGGATTACCAAGTGTGTTAATGACCCTTCCCAGCAACCCTTCGCCAACTTTTATGGAAGCAATTCTCTTGGTTCTTTTTACCAAATGTCCTTCTTTTACGTTTTGTGCCTCGCCCAGAAGTACGACTCCCACATTATCTTCTTCCAGGTTAAGGATAACGCCTTGCAAATCCGAATCTTCAAAACTAACCAATTCACCACTTTTTGCATTGGAAAGTCCGTAAATCCGGGCAATACCATCACCAATCTGCAGTACAGTGCCTGTTTCTTCCAATTCGGTTTCCATTTGAAAACCTGACATTTCCCGACGTAAAATTGCAGAAATCTCTGCGGGTTTTATTTGAGCCATAATTCCGTTTTTACAATTGAATTCAATTAAATTTAAACAGCTATACCAATTATGAGTTTAGCTATCCAGCAAATGTTTTTTCATTCTTGCCAGTTTTCTTTTCAAACTCGCATCATATTGCACATCTCCTACTCTAAGCACAAAGCCACCAATCAAATTGGGATTTACCATATGTGTAAATTCTATTTTTGACTTTTTTGTCAGTTTTTTGGCAATTTGCATTGCCCTTTTATTCAACTTCTCATCAACCTCGCCTGTTGTAATCAATGTAACTGACTCAATATCAAGATTAGCTCTGTGAATTTTCTGGTATTCCCAGGCTATACCTTCAATAAGTGCAGCTCTTTTTTTACGGGTAATTATATTGAGATAATGAAGTGTAACGGGATGAATTTTATCTTCAAAAATAGTGTTGATGATATTCAGTTTTTTACTTACCCTTACAATGGGGCTTTTTAAAACGGTTTTGAGTTCTTTACTTTCGTTAAATGCCTGATATATCAATTTCATATCCTCGAAAGCCTTTTGCTGGAAATTATCTTCCTGGGCCAGGCCTAAAAGGGCTTTTGCATATCTGTTGGCTACACGAAGGTTTTTCATTTTTATAAATGATTTAAAAATTCAAGTTTTAATTAAGCTGAATACCTTCAAGTAATCTCTCAACATATTGATTTTTCCTGTTTTCATCACTGAATTCTTCTTCCAGCAGTTGTTTTGCCATATCTACAGTAAGATTAACAATCTGTTGCCGTATTTCTCTTTCGGCAGCTTTTCTCTCAGCGTTAATACTGTTTTTGGCAGCATCAATAATCTTTGTTGCTTCCTCACGGGCTTGCTGCTGAGCTTTTCTGATGATTTCCTCTCCTTCTTTTTTTGCGTGATGAATTACTTCTTCAGCTTTATCCTTAGCTTGCAGAAGCAATTTCTCCTTTGTAGAATCCAACTCAGCAAGTTCTCTTTGAATACGTTTGCTCTCCCTGATAGAAGATGCAATGTACAATTCTCTTTCTCTGATGGTAGAAAGAATGGGTTTCCATGCAAATCGCCTCAATATTATTAAAACAAGCCCAAATGACAAAGTCATCCAGAAAATTAATCCAATTCCGGGAGATATAAGTTCCATAATCGTATTGTTTAATTAAACATGTATAACAAGCATCTGCAGATAATTTAATGTAAAATTACTGGCAGTTGCTGATGTGTCGCTATTGTTATTACATCAATATAAATATGTGTAATAAATACTATTGTACTTTATACCAAAAGTACCAGCAAGCAAACCAGAATTGCAAAGAAGGTAGCACCTTCAATAAGTGCGGAGGCAACAATCATAGAACCTCTTAAGTCATTGGCAGCTTCAGGTTGGCGGGCCATTGATTCAAGAGCCGTTTTACCGATTTTACCTATTCCCCAGGCTGCACCAAATACAGCAACTGCTGCAGCAAAAGCAGCACCCATTTTCATCCATTGCATTGCTACATCAACGCTAACATCTAATAATAAATTCATTAGTAACATAAGCTTTCGTTTTAGGTTATAATTAATTGAATATGTAATTTGTATCAGTGATGTTCATCAGGCACTGCCATACCAAAAAATATGGCACTGAAAAATGTGAAAACAAATGCCTGAATGAATGCCACAAGTAATTCAATAAAATTCATAAATATGATAAATATTATAGTAAGCGGTGAAAGTGCATATCCCATAAGAATGCTTGACGAACCCGCTACAAATATAAGACTCACAAATCCGAGAATGATCATATGACCTGCCGTAATATTTGCAAACAACCTCAGCGTCAAAACTATAGGCTTAACAAATACACCTACCAGTTCAATAAGCGGCATTAGAGGTATAGGCAGTTTAAGCCAAACAGGTACTCCCGGTGTGTTAAAAATGTGCTTCCAATACTCTCTGTTCGCAAAAAAATGTAATGTCACGAATGTAAAAAGTGCAAGTGTAAGAGTAACACTGATACTGCCTGTTACATTGGCGCCTCCGGGAAAAAACGGAATAAGACCCAGAAGATTATTGAAAAATATAAAGAAAAAGAGACTCAGCAAATATGGCATAAACTTGTTAACGTGTTGCTCAGGTATAGCTGAGCGAACAATGTCATCTCTAACAAACAATATCAGGGGTTCAAGAAATGCAGATATCCCCCTTGGTGCCCTGTGCGGCCCGCAATGTGTATAGCTTTTGGCAACCGTTATCAATAACCAACACAATAAAAATGAGGCTATTATTATAGATAAAACATTTTTGGTAATGGAAATATCAAGCAAAAAAGATGCATTGGGGTCAGGAGTTACTCCGTCATCCAGGACTCTTATGATTTTTCCTTTTTTGGTTCCCTCTGAAGCAATCCTGAATCCTTTATAGGCATATTTACCATGATGAAATTTGTGTGAGAAAAAAAAGTACCATTTCCCTTCGTACATCAAAATTACAGGAAGAGGAATACTGATATGGATATCGCCATAATCTGCCAGGTGCCAGTCATAAGCATCAAGTACATGGTCTATTATAACCTTTCCGGCATCGAGTTCCGGCCTTTCTTTTTGTTCATCATTGGGTGCAGCAGAAGCATGTACATTTTCCCCGAATACAGAAACCACCAAAGCTATAGCTAAACCGAAAAATAAAAATCGATATACCCCGAAAGGATTATTTCCGCTACTCCCTTTGTCTCTCATTTTATTATGAGTTGGCTTTAATTTTCGAGGTGCAATTTATAAATTATTTCTAATGCAATCATAAGTATTGCCCTGTATTATGCTGTTTTTAGGAAAAATCAGAGTTACTTTGAAATTAAGGAAAACGTTAAATAATGAAATTCAAATACTTACATTAATCTTATATATTATTCATATTTGAAAATTAAGTAAATCACTGAGATAGTTCTTTTAACTGATGTTTTACTTCAAAAAACGTATACGTCAGGTAATATATGAAAAAACTGATAAAAAATGCCGTTGCATCAGCCCGGTTAAAAAAACCATAGAATACCAGAATAATCATGTACAAAAAAAGTTTAATACCTGAAATTCCAAGATAGAAGGTCAATGCTTTTTTTGTATCGTTACCTGAGGTTCTATTTTGAAGTACATAAGTCAGGATTGACATAAAAAGAAAAAACGGAGCCAGATAAAGCAATTGCTCCGTAATAAGAAACTCAGGGGCAAAATATTTAAAGAGTAAGCTTGCAATAAAAAGAATAAAAGATAGTATGACCAAAGTTTTGTAAAAAACTTTACTTCCGGATAGCTCTGACTTCATTTCCTATAAAAAAAGAAACCGGAATAATTTCCTGAGATTATTCCGGTTATAGATTGTTTAAATGATTTATTTTTTTTCCTGACCCTCTTTAACCAAAGGTTTAGGTTCAACATCAGCTGCTTTGTCCATAGAGCAGGTTCCGGTAAATCTTGCGCCGGGTTCTATTGATAACTTATTGGTAATTATCTCACCGTTAAGTCGTGATGTTGCTTTTAAAGTCAACAATTCAGATACCTGAACTTTTGCTTTTATATTTCCTGAAAAATCTGCATTCTGACAGAAAACTTCGCCTTCTACAACTCCGGTATTGCCAACTACAATTTTTCCTTTTGAATGTACCTGGCCTATAAGAGTTCCGTCAATCCGGATATCGCCATTGCTGTTTATTTCTCCTTTGATGGTTGTACCTGTACCTATCAGGTTGATAGAGGTGTGTTCTGCTTCGTTACTTTTTGCCATTTTTTTGTCAGTATTTTTTTTATATCCAAACATTGAATTACAATCTTAATACGGAATAACTATATTCAATCAAATGACTTATTTTAGCATTCAGTTACTATAAGACTGATAAATAATCGATTAAATTACAGCTAACCCGAAAAGAAAACAAAAGTATAATAAAATTATTGAATCCAAAACAGTTATTCACCAAAAGTGTATGCAATTTGATAAAATTCAAGGTATTCATCAAGCTTTCTTTCCTGGTAAAATACAGGATAATTATCAACAGAAATTATAAATGCCTTTAATTGCTCCAAATCATATTCCTTGCTCTTGAGTTCTTCTTTAATCTGGCTTTCATATTCCAGGGCATTTGCCGCATCAGGAAAATTGGTAACTGTAATCAACTGCCTTCTTTCATCAAAAAACAGGGTACTCAGGTTGAGATTTCTATCGCCAAAGTTTTCTCTGTTAAAAGTATTGATTTCATTTCTCAGTTCCCTTATTTGCAGGTTTCTGGTGTCAACTATGAAAACATAAAAATGTACTGATTCGGGCCTGTAAAAGAAGACCGATTTTTCAAGTGCTTCCTCCCTTGTACCTGGTTCTAGACCTCTTTCTCTTTCTTCTCTTTCTCTTCTTGCCCCAGGGTCAGCTGCAAATTCCTCACCCATAGCTCCTGAACCCAGGTATGCGAGCAGGTTAGTGGCTGGTTGGTGAACCTTTGTACCTTCAAAGTTTTCTTTCACATAAGTCAGCTGGTCAATAAAATCGTAAGCATCAGATGTTTTTCCGGTGATTAAAGCATTCAGAAAGGAAAATTGTGCAGATTGTTCCAGGTTTTTGTCAAGTGTG
This sequence comes from Bacteroidota bacterium, assembly GCA_007693555.1. GTDB lineage: Bacteria > Bacteroidota > Bacteroidia > Bacteroidales > UBA7960 > SKVR01. Next base: position 25,975 of record REDJ01000111.1, on the reverse strand, counting down.
TCGGCTCTTAAGGTGAGATTCCTGGCGTAAGAATAATTCCCTGCTATATAAGCTTCATAAGCCTGCTTGTATAATTCCTTAATCTTGTTTTGTCTTTGAATGAGATTTTCTGCATAGTTGGGGTCTTCGAGAATTTTTGCGAAATCTGTATCGGGGAATTCGCTAATTATCAAATTTTTGTAAAATTGTGCCTGGCTGGTATTTCCTGCAGCAGAAAAAAGTCCATGTAAAAAATATGCACTGTAAAGCCTGTTTTCATTTTCAGGAAATCTACTGATAACAGCTTCAAGACTATTAATTGCAGATTGCCGGTCAATGAGCCTGTCTTTAAAGATTAATCCTTTGTTGTAATAAGCGCGTGCTATTCGTTCATTTGAAGTCTGAAGCTTTTCAGGGGTTGTTGGTACATTTTCCATTAAACTTGCCCTTGTCACTCTGCCACCTTGCATTTCGCCCTCCTCATCCATCATGTCAAAGTCTCCCATATCGCCAAATGCCATAATCTGTTTATTGCTGATACGCCAGAGGTCTTCAAGATCTCTTTCTCCCCACTTTGCAAAAAACTCATTACGCCCAAAACTGATAGCAGAAGGGTTGTAAAAGTACCACCCACCTTCTGTCTCACCCGGTTGGGTTCGCGACCGCCCATGGCGGGCCATTTCCTGTCGCAAACGGGCTCTTTCCTGTTCCTGTTCACGCTCCAGCCGCTCCTGCTCCTGAAGGTCCTCAATAATTTGATCAAGAATAGCGTTTCGTTCGGTAGTACTCAGCCTGGCAAGCCTTTGCAGTGAGTCTTCCCTTTCCACAATCCTGATGTGCGCAGCAAGCTCTTTTAGCAACAGATTTTTCTTTCCTGCTTGTTCAAATTCAGGGTATTCGCGAGATAGATAGGTCATTGTGCTATCATACATCTGGGCGGATTTAAGATATTCTTTCCTGTCCAGAAAAACTTCTCCCAATCTCAGAAAAGACAAACCTTTCTGCGATCTGTTGCCTCTGTAATTTTCAAGTGCAAGTTCATAATATTCAATGGCTTTATCTTCCTGGTTCTGCCGCATTGAAAACTGGGCAAGAGCATAGTAAATTTGATCTCTGAATTCGCGGTTTTTGCTATCACGAAGCATTCCCTCAAGTTCAGAAAGAATATAACCCGCATCACCGCTTTCGGTATCAAATGCCATTGCCATGTTTATTCGGGCCTGAAAAGCCATTTGAAAGTCAGGATTAAGCCTTAATACTCTTGCATAGGTTTGCTGAGCTTCAGCCCACTTTCTTTCCTGGTGATAGGTTTGTGCCAGAATAAAAGTTAAACGGGTCCTTTGATTTCGACTACGCGAAAGCTTTGCTGCATTTTCAAGATAGAGTGATGCCTTTCCATAATTTTGTTGCTGCAAATGAAAATCAGCATATACCATATTGTAAAGTAATAAGTCCTGGCGATCCAGCAAGCCTTCTTCTTTATTACGGGCTAAGCGGTCCAGTGCTTGCTGGGCATTATTAAACTGGCCTGACTGAATGTAGGATTTGGCTACCCAGATTTTTGACTTATACTTTAAAGGACTATCTTCATATTGTCTGATAATATATTCAAAGGTAAGAACCGCCAGATTAATATCTCTTTTGAAGTAATGACTTCGGGCGATGAGAAAATAGCTGTCATCAATCCATCGGTTGTATTCAACTCCTCTGATGTTCATTGAATGCCTGCGAATCGCTGTGCTTGCTTTCTGATAAGCTATATCCATACTACCTGCAACAGTTTGCATCTGTTGCTCACTACCGTATCTGAATATACTGAGTACATTTTCATAATTGTCTTCATGCATATTGTTAAGGCGCCTCAAGCCATCGCGATAACTTTCGCGGGCGTTGAAATAACCATTGTAAAGAGTAGTAATACTATGATAATTGCGGTTAAGAAATGTGTTTTTCTGGGTAGAGCAACCTGCAAAAAACAAAACAGTAACCACAAAACCAGACAAGATTATTTTGGAAAGCAAACGTATACGTATCACGGGTTTCAAATAATCAGATTTTTTAAGCTTAAACTGCTAATATAACTATGAATTTGCAAATTTATTTTAATTTACTGTGCATTTCAAACTAATTTTTCAGAGTAGCCGTTTATAATTGGGAAAATAGCGGTTACCAATGAGAATACCATTAATTAAAAAAGAAACGATTAAAATTGCGATATTTGCATTTGTTTTTAACGCTTAAAAACGTAATTATCATTAAAAAGTTTATATCTGACAAAGTTTAGCTGAAAAACTATGGCTGAAAACAATCCCAAAAAAAAGAAAGGTTTTTTTCACAAGCTTCATGATAAATACCGGCTGGTTTTAATGAATGATGATACTTTTGAAGAAAAGCTTTCATTCAGATTAACCCGGTTTAATGTATTCATCTTTTTTGGTACAGTTGCAATTTTCCTGGTATTTGCAACTACCTACCTTATAGCATTTACTCCATTGCGCGAATATATTCCAGGCTATGCGGATTTTAACACACGTAAAGTATTAAGAGAACTTAATCTTAAGGCCGATTCTTTGCAGGCTGAGCTCAGAAGCAAAGACCTTTATATAATGAATATCAGGAATATTGTTGAGGGAAGAGAATTGGTTTATGAAATGCCTGAACCACTTGAGGAGCAGGAGTTTGTTGAAATAAATGAACTTACAAGATCACGCGAAGATTCAATCTTAAGGGCTCAGATTGAGAGTGAGTTAAGAATTACAGGCTTTAGTCCTGAGCAGGTTCAGAGTTTTGAACCCCAGCCTATGAGTCAGTTTTTTTTCTTCCCTCCTATAAACGGTATCATTACCAATCATTTTAATCCTGCCCAAAGACATTTTGGAATTGACATAGTTGCTGAAGAGGAAGAACCCATAAAAGCAACTCTTGACGGTACAGTATTATTTTCAACATGGACAATGGCAACCGGTTATACTATTGGCATACAACATGCAAATAATATTGTATCAGTGTATAAGCACAACAGCAGACTATTAAAAGAGGAAGGAAGTTATGTGAAAGCAGGGGAAGTAATAGCAATTATTGGTGGAACGGGCACATTGTCTACCGGAACACATTTGCATTTTGAATTATGGTTCAATGGCAATCCTGTCAACCCTCTGGATTACATTGTTTTTTAATTCTAAGATATACTTCAAGTCAGAATTTCAAAAAAAGATTTTCCCAAAGTGAAAAAAAACATTGCCATTTTAGGTTCTACAGGTTCAATTGGTACGCAGGCACTGGATGTAATCCGATCGAACCCTGATCATTTTTCTGCTGAAATCCTTACCGCGCAAAACAATTCTAATCTGCTTATTAAACAGGCTCTGGAGTTTAAGCCCAATGCTGTGGTAATTGGCAATGAAAAACATTACTTAAAAGTAAAGGAAGCCCTGGGACCCCATATGATCAAAGTTTTTTGTGGAGAAAAATCCATTGAAGAAGTAGTGGAATTTGATAATATTGACATAATACTCACCGCAATGGTTGGCTTTGCAGGTTTAAAGCCCACATTGAAAGCCATACAATCAGGAAAAAACATTGCTTTGGCAAATAAAGAAACACTGGTTGTAGCCGGAAATATTATCACCCGCGAAGCATTAAAAAGCGGTGTAAATATTTACCCTGTTGACTCAGAACATTCAGCCATTTTTCAGTGCCTAACAGGTGAATTTCATAACCCTTTGGAGTGTATTTACCTTACTGCAAGCGGAGGGCCATTCAGGGGGAAAGACAAGGAATACCTAAAAAATGTCAAAAAAGAAGATGCACTGAAACATCCCAACTGGGACATGGGTTTTAAAATTACTATTGACTCGGCAACACTCATGAACAAAGGACTGGAAGTGATTGAAGCCCGTTGGTTATTTGCACTTAAACCCCACCAAATAAAGGTTATTGTGCACCCTCAATCTATCATTCATTCCATCGTACAGTTTGAAGACGGCTCCATGAAAGCCCAAATGGGCCTGCCCGACATGAAACTACCAATTCAATATGCCCTGGGCTACCCCCAGCGTATCAAGTCAGACTTTCCCAGGTTTAATTTTATGGACTACCCTGAGCTTACATTTGAAGAACCCGATAGTAAAACTTTCAGAAACCTGGAGCTCGCCTATATGGCAATGGAGAAAGATGGAAATATGCCTTGTATTCTGAATGCAGCCAATGAAGTAGCTGTTTCTGCTTTCTTAAAGGGAAAAACCGGTTTTCTTGAAATGCCGGAAATAATAGAAAAATGCATGCATAAAGCAAACTTTATAGACAATCCATCTGTTGAAGATCTTTGTTTAACCGATATAGAAACACGTAAATTAGCCAGAGAAATTATTTATGGCAGTGAACGTTTTTCTGATTTACCTTGTTAACTAGTATTTACAAATAATTATATTTTTTCATGGAAATAGCAATCAAAGTAATTCAATTTCTTTTAAGTTTATCCATTCTTATTGCCATACATGAATTGGGGCATTACCTTGCCGCAAGATATTTCAATATAAGGGTTGAAAAGTTTTACCTGTTTTTCAATCCCTGGTTTTCACTTTTCAAGAAAAAAATTGGTGAAACAGAATATGGAATCGGATGGCTACCATTGGGAGGTTATGTCAAGATTTCGGGAATGATTGACGAATCAATGGACAAAGAGCAAATGAAGCAGGAGCCCAAGCCCTGGGAATTCCGCACCAAACCCGCCTGGCAAAGATTGATTGTAATGCTTGGAGGGGTAACTTTTAATGTTTTACTGGCAATTCTGATTTATATTTTTATGCTCTCAATAACCGGTGAGCGCTATTTACCTGCAAAAAATGTGACGTATGGTATAATGGCCGGCCCCCTGGCACAGGATCTGGGAATGAAAACCGGTGATAAAATCTTATATATCAATGGAGAGGAAGTTGAAGATTTTACTGATATTCTGCGTGATTTTGTTATGGGAAATGCTAAAACAGTAAGCGTTAAAAGAAACGAAGAAATTATAACCCTTGATATACCCGAAGACTTTTTTGCCCGCATTATTTCTGAACGTGGCGCCAATTTTATGAGCCTTCGTTTTCCATTTATTGCAGCAGGATTTGTTGATGGTTCTCCAGCTAAAGATGCCGGAGTGCAGGAAGGTGACCAAATAATAGGGATCAATGAAACTGAAACCTGGTCATTTGATGAATTTCATTCCCATATTGGTAATTTTGCCGGGCAGCAAATCAATTTACAGGTACTAAGAGATGGTGAAAAATTAAGTATTCCCATGAAAGTAACTGACGAAGGCTTCATAGGAGTTTATTTAAAACCTCTGCAGGAAATATTTGAATACGAAACCCGCGATTATTCTTTTTTTGCGGCAATACCTGCAGGTACTGTTAAGGCCTGGAATACAACAATAAACTACCTGGGTGAACTACGTTTGCTTTTCCGCCCCGAAGTAAAAGCAAGCGAAAGTCTGGGTGGTTTCATTACAATTGGAAGTATCTTCGCCCCCACTTGGGATTGGGAGCATTTCTGGACCATAACCGCATTCCTTTCTATTATCCTGGCCATAATGAATATACTTCCCATTCCTGCTTTGGATGGAGGTCATGTCATGTTTCTTTTTTATGAAATCATAGTCGGCAGAAAACCATCTGATAAATTCATGGAATATGCCCAGACAATAGGTATGTTATTACTGTTATCACTGATCATTTTTGCCAATTACAATGATATCATGCGACTTATCAGGTAATAAAAGTGAAAGATAATTTCACAATTACTTCTATGAAAAAAAGAAGAACTTATGAAGTTTTGTTTCAAACAAAAGTTATACAGACTATAAATCCTTCAAAAAAATATATACCCTTTTAAAAAGAAGAATTGTATGTTGCTATTTAAGAATTGTGAGTTGTATGCCCCTGAAAAGAAAGGGACAAAAGATGTTTTGATAGCAGGTCAGAAAATCATTGCAATCGGTGATGATCTTGAATTACCTAAAGGTGTTGAAGGCAAAGTAATAGATGCCATCGGATTGCGTATGATACCCGGGCTCATTGATGCGCATGTGCACATTGCCGGAGCAGGTGGTGAAGGAGGACCTGCAAGCCGTACGCCCGAATTGCAGTTAAGCAAAATGCTTGAAGGGGGTGTAACCACTGTAATCGGATGCCTTGGAACTGATGGCATGACACGTAACCTGGAGTCTGTGCTCATGAAAGCCAAAGCACTTCGTCAGGAAGGTGTAAGTGCATGGATGTACACTGGTTCTTACCAGGTGCCCACTCCCACAATCCTTGGAGATGTGGGTAAAGATATTGCTATGATTGATGAGGTAATTGGTGCTGGAGAAATTGCTATTTCAGATCACAGGAGTTCTTACCCGTCTGCTGCAGAGTTGATTCGCATTGCCCGTCATGCAAGAGTTGGAGGCATGCTTGGCAATAAGGCAGGTCTTGTAAATATTCATATGGGTGACATAAGAAATCCTTTCAAGCCTTTATATGAAGCCGTTGCACTAAGCGATATGAAATTCACACAGTTTATTCCCACCCATTGCAACCGCAATGAATATATTTTTGAAGATGCAAAAACATGGGGAAAGAAAGGTTATGTGGATATTACAGCAAGCTCATACCCCTTTTTCCCCGAATTTGAAATAAAACCTTCCAAAGCCATTGCAGAACTGGTCAAGGCGGGTGTACCGCTCGAACATATTACCATGACAAGTGATGCCTGCGGCTCCTTGCCTGATTTTGACGAAAATGGCAAACTACGAAGGCTGGAAATGGGACATCCCAAATCCATTTTTGATGAAATGGTAGACACTGTGGTTCTTGAAAAAATGAACCTGCAGGATGCATTAAAAGTTGTAACCAGTAATGTTGCTGACATACTCTGGTTGAAAAACAAAGGTTATGTGGCTCCCGGTAAGGATGCAGATGCCGTTCTTATCAATGAAAAATATGAAATAATTCACCTTACTGCAATGGGCACACTCATGATTGAGGATGGCAAGATGCTTAAAAAGGGCAGTTATGAGAAATGATTTCTTATTTGCCCATCAAACCCTGATTCTAATCATATTTTTGATATGAGCAAAAACTTCCAGGTATACATATTGGGATGTTCAGCTGCAACCCCCACTTCAGAAAGGCACACCACCGCACAAGTATTGAATTATCATAACAACTATTTCTTACTGGATTGTGCAGAAGGCTCGCAAATGCAAATGCGCGGCATGCGGCTTCCCCTTATGAAAATCAATCATATTTTCATTTCTCATTTGCATGGTGATCATTATCTGGGGTTACCGGGATTACTCTTTTCTTATCATTTATTGGGTAAAAAAAACAATCTCAATATCTATGCTCCGGCCGGCTTAAAGGAAATCATTGAAACTCAGTTTCGCATATCTGAGTTAAAAACTGTTTACCCCATTACATTTCATTTGATAAAAGAAGGCAGGCAACTGCTATATGAAGATAAAAATATCACAGTGGAAAGCATTGAAATGCTGCATAGGTTGCCAACTTACGGTTTTCTGATAAAAGAAAAACCCGCATTGCGCAATATGCGCAAAGATGCAATTGAAAAATATAACATACCTGTGGAGAAAATCAATAATATCAAATCCGGAAAAGATTTTATTACAGAGGAAGGATTAATTATTGAAAACCAAAAGCTTACCATCGACCCTCCTGTACCTCGCTCCTATGCCTTTTGCTCTGATACAGGTTATACCGAAAACTATATTGAGCAAATCAGGAACGCAGATCTTCTTTATCACGAAGCTACCTTTTTGCATGATAAGGTTGACCTCGCTTCTGAAAAAACACACTGCACAACCATTGAAGCCGCCACAATTGCACAAAAATCCCAAGTTAAAAAACTAATGATCGGTCATTATTCGGCCCGGTATGATAATATGAAATTATTTGAAGAAGAAGCACGCACTGTTTTTCCCAATACAATTCTGGCCCAGGAAGGCATGTGTGTAAAGATTGGGGATAATGAAAAGGGCAATATTATTTAAAAAAATAAACGTAAAAGTTCCCACGGATCAGCCAGACCATTGAATCCGAAAAAGTCAACTTCGGCCAGTAACTTTGCAATTTCCTCAGGTTTATGAGGCAAATCTTTTAATCCGACTGTTATAGGATCATTATCATTCAGCTTTTTTTCATCAACAGAAACAACTGCATCTTCAATTATCCCTTTACTTACTTTTAATTCAACAGCAATATTCTTTCCATGCAAACGGATATGGTTTTTAAATCTATAAACCGGTGACCATCCAAAATTCCACTCCCACTGTTTATATTTATTCTCTTTTAATTCATTTATGGCACTGATGTCACCTGCACTTAAATCATACCTTTGCAGGTTGGGATATATTTCCAGAAAAAAATTTTCAAAGCTTTTCTGGAATCCTTCATGGGTCATGGGTGTTTTTAAAAAACTGCTGATATTGGTAACTGTACTTCTTATAGACTTTACCGCTTTGCTTTCAAAGTTCTGTTCTTTGGCTTTAATTGCCTCATAGAGATTGTTCAGATCGGAATCAAAAAGCAGTGTTCCATGATGCAAAACTTTTTTTTTGTGAATATGTTCGGCATTACCTGAGATTTTCAAGCCATTTACACGCAAATCATTTTTCCCTTCAAATTGTGCATCAACACCCAGACTTTGCAAAAATGCAATAACAGGTTCGGTGTGCATACGAAAATTCACAAGATTATCCTTATCTATACTTTTGATGAAAGTGAAATTGATATTGCCCGGATCATGAAAAACCGTACCTCCACCAGATAATCTCCTTACAACTGGAATTTCATGCTTAATTACATACTCAGCATTGATTTCTGCAAGTGTGTTCTGGTGCTTTCCCACAATAATTGAAGATTCGCTGCGCCATATCATTATTATTTCCTGTTCAAATTGCTTTAACAGGTACTCCTCCGCAGCTATATTAAACCACGGATCAAGAGAAGAATTTTTTACAAACAGCATAACAAATAATTATTCATAAACCCAAAGCCTTGCGCTTATCAACTCTTCAACCCTTCAATCCTTCAACCCTTCAACTCTAAACTATTCTTTTTCCGGTCGCTCAAAACTTGTGGGCACCAAACAAACCGGAATTTCCCAGCTATAGTGAAAATCTTCGCGAAGTACGATATTACCATCGCAATCCAGGAAGTTATTTTCTGTATCTTTTTTCAACATTATGAAGTGACCATCGAGCAGTTTTTCAATAATTATCTCCTGGAGTTCTTCCCTGGTTACATCAGGAAATTTCAAACCAATTGCAATACCCGCTTCGTTGTTATGCATATCCATAGTGCAATCTGCTGCAGTAGTTAACGGCCCATTGTATTCACCTTTTTTTCGCAAAAACTGAAGTTTGTTACCTTTTTCGTGGTCGTATCCAAGGCGCCAGGCTCTTCTGTGATTGAGTTCAATAGTCATCAGAGCCATCCAATAGGCATGCCGGAAAGCATCTACCTGACCTCCACGGCTGTCACCATCAAGTTCAGGATGATCTTCCATTTTTTTTGAAACTTTTCGGGCGTGCAGACTGATTTCCAGGGCACGACCTGCAGAGAATGTATGTGTGATAACCCACCATTTTTCAGGGCGTGATAATTCGCTGAAATATTCACGACGACTCTTTTCCTGGGAAAATGCAGTTGAATAATTAAGCAGAAAAACCAGTGAAATTCCGATATATCTCATAGAAGAAATAAAGCAGGTTTTAGGGTACAAAAGTTAGTGCAACTAAAGTTCGGCAAGGCGATTATTTATTTTTCTAACTATGTAATGATCGTCAATTTCATTGAGCAACTCTTGCAGAGTCCCTTTGTCATTGATACGTGATATGGCTTTTTTACGTACTTCAAAATCAGCATCTTTTCTTACAATTTCCATTAAAGTGCCGGCATCCTCAATCTTTTCAACAGCCTTGTTTCTAACATAATAATCAGGATCATTGAAGGCCATATGTCTGATTACATCCATATCCTGCAAGCGTTCTGTTGCCAGTGCTCTCACATAATAATCATCATCATTACGGGCAATTTCAATTAAAATGGATTCATCAAAGATTTTTTTCAGTGCATCAGACCGAACATAAAAATCCTCGTGAGTTCGGGCAATGTGGGTTAGAATTTCCTGGTTGGAAATGGACTCAACAGCCGATTTCATAATATCACGGTCAGTAATCTCCTTTACCAGGTCAAACAAGACAGTATCATCATTTATTTTTGCCAGGGCATCTTTGCATATATAATAATCTTCCTGGCTTTTCAGAACAATATGTGCCAGGGTCCTGGCATCTGTAATTTTTTTTACCGCAGCTACCCTTACGTAGTAATCCGAATCATTGAGGGCAATCTGCATCAATACTTCCGGATCATTGATTCTTTCAGTAGCGGTTTGCCTTACATAATAATCCGGGTCATTGGCAGCCACTTTTCTTAAAATCTCCTGATCGTCAATCTCCTTTAATGCATCAACACGATCGTAATAATCAACTGCATTAAAAACCTTGTCAATAAGTTCTGCTGTATTTTTTTCTGTAGATTCTCCGGATGTGCTTTTTTCGTTCTCCATATTATCAGGTTTTAAACATACCTAAAAGTATTGCAACTCCGGTATTTGAAGAAACGGAATTTGGGTTTAAAAATACGGAAAAAATGTGATTTGATTTAGTAATTGGCAAATATTATTCTAAAAGGAGATTTAAAAAACCTTCTTTCAAACTACAAATTATCTGACTATCTTTGCCAGTTGTTTTTCAGGCATAACTGGGTCTGAAGCATGAGTTGCTGTTCCATCTCTGAAACGCTTAAATTGAAATTGATAACTGATAACCTAAAATGAAAGAACTTCCCAAGCAATATTCTCCGGCAAAAACTGAAAATAAGTGGTACGCGCACTGGATGGAGAAAGGCTATTTCAAATCCACCCCCGACAGCAGAGAACCTTACACCATTACCATCCCCCCTCCCAATGTAACCGGTGTATTGCATATGGGCCACATGCTCAACAATACCATACAGGATGTGCTGGTACGCCGTGCTCGTATGCAGGGAAAAAATGCATGCTGGGTGCCTGGCACCGATCACGCATCTATCGCTACCGAAGCCAAGGTTGTTGCCAAGCTTAGGGAGGAAGGTATTGATAAAAACAAGCTCTCACGTGAAGAGTTTCTTGAGCATGCATGGGAGTGGAAAGAGAAGCATGGTGGTATCATCCTGGAGCAGCTAAAAAAACTTGGTGCTTCCTGTGATTGGGAACGTACTGCCTTTACCATGGATGAATCACTTTCACAATCAGTTATCAAGGTCTTCATAGACCTTTACAATAAAGGTTTGATTTATCGGGGAGTACGTATGGTAAACTGGGATCCCAAAGCTCTCACAGCCCTGTCAGACGAAGAAGTAATCTACAAAGAAGTAAATTCCAAATTTTACTATCTACGATATAAAATTGAAGGTTCTGAAAATGAATTTGTAACGATTGCCACCACCAGGCCCGAAACCATTCTGGGCGATACTGCCGTTTGCGTCCACCCTGAAGACGAACGTTTTCAGCATTTGAGGGGTAAAAGAGCCCTTGTGCCCCTCATCAACCGATCGGTTCCGATTATTTTTGACGAATATGTGGACAAGGAATTTGGTACGGGCGCTCTTAAGGTAACACCTGCCCATGATATCAATGACTACAACCTGGGTATCAAACATAACCTCCCCTCAATTGATATTTTTAACGATAATGGCACACTCAATGAAAAAGCAGAAATTCACATTGGAGAAGACCGTTTTGCAGTGCGGAATAAAATTGTGGTGGAACTCGCTGACCAGGGTCATTTGGTTAAAGTAGAAGATATGATTAATAAGGTGGGTTATTCTGAACGCACCGATGAAGTAATTGAACCCAAGCTATCCCTGCAATGGTTTTTGAAAATGGACGCTATAGCCAGGCCCGCATTGGATGTGGTAATGGATGATACAATAAAGTTTTATCCCGTGCGGATGAAAAACATATATCGTCACTGGATGGAGAATGTACGCGACTGGTGCATAAGCCGGCAATTGTGGTGGGGGCATCGTATTCCGGCTTACTATCTTCCAAAAGGAGAAATAGTTGTTGCCGAATCAGAAGAGGAAGCTCTTGGAATTGCACAGCAAAAATTTGATAAGAATTATACCATTGCTGACCTGATGCAGGATGAAGATGTTCTGGATACATGGTTCAGCTCATGGCTGTGGCCATTATCAGTTTTCGATGGTATCAGGTATCCTGAAAATGAAGATATCCGATATTATTATCCTACGGATGATATGGTTACAGCACCGGAAATTCTGTTTTTCTGGGTGGCCCGAATGATCATGGCAGGACTTGAATACCGCAAGGAAATTCCCTTCCGCAATGTTTACCTGCATGGTATTGTGCGCGACAAACAGGGGCGTAAAATGTCGAAATCGCTGGGCAACTCTCCCGATCCACTGGAATTGATAGAAAGGTTTGGTGCCGATGGTGTGCGTGTGGGAATGCTTTTTTCAGCTCCTGCCGGAAACGACCTGCTGTTTGATGAAGCTTTATGCGAACAGGGAAGAAACTTTTGTAATAAAATATGGAATGCTTTCCGGCTTACACATGGATGGCACATTGATGATAATCTTGAACAACCACAGAGCAGCAAAGTTGCCATAAAATGGTTTGAATCCAATTTCAATAAAACATTAAAGCTTATTGAAGACCATTTCTCAAAATACCGCATTGCCGATGCTTTAATGGCTATTTATAAATTAATCTGGGATGATTTTTGCTCATGGTACCTGGAAATGATAAAACCTGCATACCAAAAACCCATTGACAAAGCCAGTTATGAAAAAACTCTTGAAATATTTGAAAAACTTCTGAAGATACTGCATCCTTTTATGCCCTTCATAACAGAAGAAATCTATCAACACCTGCGCAAAAATGATGCACCCGAAAGCATCATGATTGCATCCATGCCTGCATTAGAAAAACATAATGAAAAGATTTTACAGCAATTTGAGTTTGCCTCACAGGTAATTATGGCTGTAAGAAATCTGCGCCAGGAAAAAAATATTGCCAACAAAGAAGCAGTTGAATTGCTCATCCGGAAAAACTATAACGATGAGCCCGACCTTACCTTTGATGATTTGGTATGCAAACTTTGCAATTTGTCAAAGCTTGAATACATTGAAGAAAAACCGGAAGGAGCTTTTAGTTTTATCCTGAAAACCACAGAGTTTTATATTCCTGTATCCCAAAAAATTGACCTGGAAAAAGAAATTCAAAAACTTGAGCAGGAACTTAAATACCAGCAGGGTTTTCTTGCATCCGTGCAGAAAAAACTTGACAATGCAAAATTTGTCAGCAATGCCCCGCCCCAGGTAGTAGAAATAGAAAAGAAAAAGCAGGCTGACGCCCAGGCAAAAATTAAGGTTATTGAAGAGCAATTGAAAGCCCTGAAAGGATGAAATAAATATCTTTTACAAGGTATTTATTAAACAGTAATCCAAATATTTAACCTTTCATAAATTCCTCATTCAGAGTGGAAAGCTGATTATAAACAGCTTTATTGACTTTAACCAGGGGCAATCGCAGGTTGTTTTTGGCAAGTCCTTTGATTTCAAGCAGTGCTTTTACCCCGGAAGGGCTGCCGTCTGAATAGATGGTTTCAATAATATCAAACAGTTTAAAATGTATTTCCCGGGCCTTTTCATAATTATTTTCCAGGCAATATCTTACCATGTCAGAGAATTCTGCCGGAAATGCATTGGCAATAACTGAAATAACACCATCACCGCCAATTGCCATAAAAGGCAAAGTAAGAGCATCATCGCCTGAAATAACCAGGAAATTTTCAGGTTTACCACTTATGATACGTGAACATTGAGCCAGGTTTCCCGATGCTTCTTTTACAGCTATCACATTGGGTAATTCATGTGCAATTCGCAAGGTTGTTTCAGCATCAATGTTGGAAGAGGTTCGTCCGGGTACATTGTACATGATTAAGGGAACAGGACACTCAGATGCAATGGCGCGGTAATGATTGAAAATACCTTTGGGCTGTGGTTTATTATAATACGGACTCACTGAAAGTATGGCAGAAATTCCTGTGAAATCAGTATGATTGATATCTGAAATGATTTGCCTGGTATTGTTTCCTCCTATGCCAATAACCACCGGAACCCGGTTATCAACTATCTCCAGTCCGAAATGTATTATGGCATTTTTTTCATCGCTGTTCAATGTCACCGACTCTCCGGTGGTACCCATAAAAACAATATATTCAACACCCCCTTTTATCTGATATTCAATCAGGGATTCAAAAGATTTAAAATCAATACTGCCTTCTCTGTGAAATGGAGTAACAATTGCAACACCAGTTCCTTTAAATTTATTAATTGTCTGAGGAGTCATTATTCAGCATTTTTAAATAAAAAATAGTGTGATTTATTGCTTCTTCCTGTTGGGTATAATCAGGGATCTGAATCATAAAATCATACAAATCAACATATTTTTCATGATATCTGCCAACTTTAAAAGAAGCATCTGACAATGCTGTCAGGTATTTCATGTGAAAAAAATCAGATGGAGTCAGGTCAATAAGTACATCATATTTACCAAGCAGCAAATCATTTATATTTTGTACAATAGGTTTTTGATCCCATGCAAAACTGTTTCTACTACAGAATTCAGAGTTCAACTGCTGGTAGCAATATTCGGGTAAATGACGTGAATGGTAAAAACCCAGGGTTTTCACTTTCTTTTTATCATTTTGAAAATCCTTTACCATTCCGGTTATCTGATCATAGTTTTTTTCTGTGGAAGCATCATAAAAAATCAGGAAAGTTGTGGCCTGTTTATAGCCATATGTGCCTCTTTTTCTCCTCAGCTTCTTCAAAGCCTTTTTCAGGAACCAGTGTCTGATAACATCCCTTATGTTTTTTATTATTTTCACCCAATATAGCTTTTGCTTTTTTGCCTTATAATTTTCCCTGGAAATCAAGATTCAAATTTAATCAAATTTGGCTAACAAATTTATAATTTCACCAATATAAAACCTGTGATAATCTTTATTTGGATACAATTCATGTACATTTTTATCCAAAAATAATTCCGGTTTGATATTGTCATAATATAGTTTTTTGCATTCCATTACGATTTTAGCCTGTCTGAAATACACCGATCCGCCAGGGCTTACTTCAGCATCAAGTTTATCAATTTTCATTTTGTCAATTTCGCGGCCGGATTTTGTTCCCAAAAGGTTTAGTTCCTCGCGATAATTTTTATCAAAAAAGTTTAGAGTAAAAAAATCATGCTTCTCCACAAACTCATAAGTGTATCTCTGAGGTCTTATGAATGCTATGGCAACGGGTTTGTTCCATAAAACACCACAGGTTCCCCAACTGGCTGTCATCATATTGTATTTTTCTCTTGTACCTGCACAAACAAGCATCCAATCTTTTCCAATGAGTTTAAAAATGGATTCATTAAGTTTAATAGTATCTGTTTTTTTAAAAGCTTCAATCATAAGAGTGCGAAAAATGTTTATTCATATATTTGGATTGCGAATGTAGCCAATTTTCGTTTGATATTAAAGTATAAGAGCTATTAAGCTTTATCTTTGAATGGTTAAAAATAAATAAAACGGCGGTTATATAATTATGGGTTTAAAAATCACAGTATTGGGAACGGGGACTTCGCAAGGTGTGCCGGTGGTGGCATGTAGTTGTAAAGTTTGTAATAGTAACAATCCTAAAGATAAACGTTTACGTACAGCTATTTTAGTAAAAACTCCCAAAAATACCATTGTTATAGATGCGGGCCCTGACTTTCGCCAGCAAATGCTCAGGGAAAATGTAAGTAAAGTAAATGCCGTATTCATAACCCATAACCACAAAGACCATACAGGTGGACTTGATGATGTGAGAGCTTTTAACTGGATCTTGAAACAGCCCATGGAAGTATACGGAAGGTCAAGTGTATTGAAATCCATCAAAAAAGACTTCGATTATGCTTTTGAAGAGGAAAAATATCCCGGGGTACCACAAATAAACCTTCATGTTATAGAAAACAAACCCTTCTCAATAAACGGTGATAACATAATACCCATTGATGCCATGCATGCCCAAATGCCTGTATTCGGGTTCCGTATTGGGGATTTCTCTTACCTTACCGATGCCAGCTTTCTTACAGATGAAGAACTTGATAAAATGAAAGGTTCAAAATATATCATAATCAATGCCTTACGAAAAGAAAAGCACTATTCACATTTCAATGTAGAGGAAGCTATTGATATTTTGCAATACCTTAAACCCGAAAAAGGTTACCTGACCCATATCAGTCATCAGATGGGGCTGCACGAAGAAATCAACAAGGAATTACCACCGGGTATTAAACTGGCTTATGATGGATTGAAACTGATTATTTAGGATTTAGGATTTAGGATTAATGATTTTTGATTTTAGATTTTAGATTTTAGAATAATGGAAACCACGAAGAAATGGAGTTGATAGGTTGATAGGTTGATAAGTTTAAGGAGAAGAAATGAGCACATCTTTTCGGTCTTCGGTCTTCGGTCTTTGGTTCCCGAATCGCTATTTGCTCTCGGGACTTCGGGCTTACGTCCTCAGCTTCGTTTTCCGTTCTCCGTTCTCCGGTCTTCGGTCTTCCGTCTTCAGTCTCCGTCCTCACTTTTCAATCCTTACCCTCTTAAGCAACATATGATTTAACGGATTGGTTTGCATACCTTTTACGTAATGTGGTAAAAAGCGCATGGACTGGTCGTAGTAAAGGGGAATCACCGGAGCTTCTGCGATGATAATACTGTCCATTTTATGGTAATAGATAAACCGAAGAGAGTCATTCACCACCGAACGTGAAGTTTCATAAAGCCGGTCAAAGGCAGGGTTGGTAAACCTTGTGTAATTGGGTCCTGCGGGGGTATGATTAGGTGAGTAAAAAAGTGCCAGATAGTTTTCGGCATCGGGATAGTCGGCAATCCAGCTTCCCCTGAAAAAACCTGCTTCTCCCTTTGCCATAAGCTCTCTCAGGGTAGCCGGGGGCATAACGTTAATCTGCATGCGTATGCCAATCCGGGCCAGTTCATGTTGAATATACTGGCTGATATCAAGATATTGTGATGTGGTTGCAAGTTCAATGGGCGGTAAACCCTGTACTCCTTCAAACCCTGCCTCTGCCAGCAATTTTCGGGCCTTATCAGGATCGTATGTAAAGCCACCTGTATTTTCATAGAAACCCGGCATTCCCACCGGTACAAAACCTGCATAGGCGGGAGTGCCGATATTGTTGCGCAGGTATTGTAGCATCCTTGCACGATCAAAACCATGATTGATAGCCCGGCGCACCTTTGCCTGTTTCATTGCGGGTATCTGTCGGCCACTCTCGTCATTCATAAGTATTCCAAGGTATTCGGTGTTGAGAAAGGGACCGGTAAGTTTATAAAAGCGTTCCTGGTATTTTTCCTTCAATTCACCCGTAGGAGTGAGAAGTTCATCCTTATAACTGGCATCAATACGGGTAAGTATATCCAGGTTTCCCTTTACAAACTCAAGGAATGCAGTCTGGCGGTCAATAATAAAACTGATGGAAATGGCATCGAGATATGGCAGGCGGTTCTCACCATCAAATTCAAAGTAATTTGGGTTTTTTAGCAATACAAGCTTTACTCCCTCTTTCCAATACTGAAAATGGAAAGGGCCGGTACCCAAAGGTCTGCTGCGGAATTCCTGTCCATACTCTTCTACCGCCTCCCGGGGAACCACCGAACAATACTGCATGCACAACAACCCCAGCATGGGAGGAAATGGCTCACTCAGCCTTATTTGAAATACTGTATCATTTGGAGCAAAAACAGCCAGACTACCATCGGGCAGACGATCCACGGCATTCATGACCCAATTTCCGGGTGAGTTAAGGGTGGGGTCAACCAGGCGGTTGAGGCTGTAAACAAAGTCACCGGCTGTCACCCTTCGTCCCCTGCCCTTTTCAAAAACAGGATCGTCATGAAAAAACACATCGGTACGCAGGTAAAATGTATACATAAGACCATCGTCTGATATTTCCCATGAATGGGCAATCGATGGAACCACACTCAGCAGGGTATCCAACTGTACGAGGCTGTTGAATATCTGCGAAGTTGCCCAGATATTGGCCTGATTGCGGGAATATATGGGGTCGAGCGAAGTTATGTTGCCATCCTCATTGTACCTGAATACGGAAAGATGTGACAAATCTTCAAACGGACTTTTACAGGAAAATACAGCGAAAATGAAAAAACAAAGGAAAAATATTCTGAAATATTTTCGCATACAATTAAAAGTTTAAAACAGATAGATGTATTGAATAATTACCTATATTTGGTTTTCGAAATTACGCATTTTAGGAGAAATCCAACATATCCGATCCATAAAAAACAATTTGCTATGAAAACACTAATTATTTTATGTTTTGGAATTATGGTCACAACTGCTTGCAGTTCTCCAAAGCGCTCTGTCATGCTGGATTATGGCAGCCCTACTACACAGCAAACCCTCAGGAACGAACATGTATTTGAGATCAGGCTTTTCAGTGATGATCCTTCCTACGGATATACAAAAGAAAGCCCCATAATGGTAGGTGGTGGAGTCTTTGAAGGAGCGCAGAATCAAAGAAGGTTTTTAAATGCCCTGGCCGGGCCTGATGGTGAGCAAATCAGCTACACACGCCTGGGAAGTTGCTGCCACTTCAAAACCGATAACAGCGCTTTTGGCGATACCGGTTTACTTGATATGTATGCTGTTACCTACGATGGACTTGATGAAGAAATTATACTCTATCTCAACATGTATGATTCAGATTTATTAAAAGTGCCTGTTGGGTTTACTTTAATTTATTAAATCTCTTTAACTATATTTACTTATTAAAATAAACTGCTTAAATAAACACTAAACTTTAGGAATATGAAAAAATGTATTGTTCTGCTGCTCATTTTGATATCGATTTCAGCATTTGGCCAGAAAACAGAATTAAGGTACAACCTTGAACACGGAAAGGAATATTTTCAGGAAATAGCTACAGAATCAAAGATCAGCCAGCATATCATGGGCATGGATATGGAGGTCAGTAACAAAATGTCTATGAAACTGGGATACAAAGTAGTAAATAAGGAAGGTCGGTATTATGATATGGAAGTAAGATATCTTTACATGTCAATGGATATGGAAACCCCCTATGGAAGAAATTCTATAAGCTCTGAAGCGGTAGAAGAAAACGATCCGGTAGCCAGGATGTTGTCAAGGGTAATAAATATTCCATTTGAGATCAGGATGAGAGATGATGGAAAAGTTGACCAAATAAAAAATATTCAGGAAATACTCAATAAAATGATGGAGGATATGGCTGATATTGCTGACCCTATGACGATACAGATAGGTGCTCAGTTGCAGCAGCAGTTTGGCGAGAGTGCAATGATATCGCAGATTGAAAACTATTCCAGAATTTTCCCTGAAGGGCCGGTTGCAAAAGGTGATCAGTGGGAAAAAACGATGGGGTTGGCCTCCATGATACCCATGAATGTAAATACAGTTTACCAGTTTATGGGCGATAGAGATGGGTTTCATCACATTCAGGGATTATCAGAAATTTCCAGTTCAGATATGTCAGAAGATTTATCGGGTATGAATATGACTATGAATATGGGGGGTAATCAGACTTATTCGGCACTGATAGATAAAGATACCGGCTGGATATCGGAAGGAACGGTCATTCAGATTCTTTCAGGAGATGTGTTTGCACAAAACCCTATTGATGGTGAATCCATTAACTTTACCATGAGCATAAGCACTAACGTTACCATTAAAGGGAGATAGGCGATTACCAGGTAAGAATTACAAATTAAACGGACTTTTTGCTTTTTGACGGGAACCATGGAAAGAAAGCAGAAGTCCGTTTTATATAATCCTCATAACCTTCTCTGCGGGTTTTCAGGTTTTTTTCAAGCATGGCAACACCTGAAATTTTTATGATAAGCCAGGTCATAAGGCCGGCACCTGCAATAGCCCACCAATAACCATTATAAACAGCCATCAGGGCGTAAGCCCACCATACCATGGTATCACCAAAATAATTGGGATGACGTGTATATCTCCAGAGCCCTTTATCCATTACCTTACCTTTGTTGCCTGGCTCAGCTTTGAATTTGGCCATCTGATAATCACCACCGGCTTCAAAGCCAAAACCTACAAGCCAGAAAATGATTGAGAATATTAACCAAACAGTATTGCCCTGTTCAGAGGGAAATATCCCACCAAGGATACTTATGGAAATAAATGCCAGCAAAACACCCTGTAACATAAAAACCTGGAAAAAGCTGAACCACCAGTAGCGCTTTTCACCATAATTACTTCGAAACTGTTGATAACGATAATCTTCCTCTTTTCCATAATTGCGCAAAAAAAGATAGAGAAATAAACGTAACCCCCATATAGCAACCATAGCGAGCAAAATCCATTGATGAGGCTCTGTAATATTTAACCTGTAAGCATACCAGGCTGTGACGGTCACAAAACCCATTCCCCAGAAAGGATCGACAATACCTGCATTATGGATACGCACACTCCATATCCATATCAAAGTCATAAAAACCAAAACAACAGCAAATCCTTCAAGCCACAATTTTAGTATTTCCATGGATCAGCTTTTTTTAAGTTTTTTAAAATAGCTTTGATACTGAAATTTCCTGGGATAGAAAACCATAAAGAGAGGGAAGAATAATATGAAATCCAACACTTTCCAGGAAGTTTCGTATTCAATATCGTCAACAATAAAGGTAGAGTCATTATTTCGGGCCACAACCCGATGGATATGTTTCCAGTAACGAATGCCAAAAGGTACTCTTAACCCCCTGTCAACAAACCCATATTCACGATGCGATAGCCATGCTTCTTTGATTATAACGGTCCAGTATCCGAGAAACGGGAGATTGAATTTTATTTCCACAATATCTCCCGGCCCCTGACCTTCATACCTTACTAAGCGGGCAAGAGAAAAAGGAGGCATCATGTATTCGAAAAGCTCTTTGTTGAACCCCCGATGAACATGCTTAAACGGAGCCATGACCTTTGTTACCAAACGAATTCTCATCTTAAAAAAATTACATATGCTTCACAATACTTCAACACATGTAATTTGAACATGTTTGATATAAGAGCAATATTTTTTCCATAGGGTGTTTTAAGCTCTGAACAATAACAATGGCAACGAGCTTGAATGGATCAGTTTTTTTGCGAGACCTGGCTTGAACATTCTTTGCAGCAAACCTCTTTTGCGATTGTTGAGAGCAATGACGTCAATTTTATTCATCTCACAATATGCTTCCAGGTTTGCAACAGGATTATCCCCTTTGATAAAACTGGTTTCAACTTTTACATTTTTGGTGATTTGTCTGAAATAATCTTTTAGTGCGTCCATTCTTACAGTATCCCATTTATCTTCCGGACTTTTGGAAATATGCACAACATGTATCTTCACGTCAAATGCCGTAACAATGGCAATCAGTTTGCGAATGGCAACATAATCGGAGTCGTCAAAATCAGTTGCATATACAATGTTTTTCACATCAATCAGGCTATCCAGGCTGGTCTTTCCCGGAATGGCCAGGACCGGAATCTTGGTTTTATCCAGCACCCTGTAAACCACGCTTCCTATTATATCACTTTGTTTTTCACCTTTACCCCTTGTGCCTAAAACTATGATACCGGGCTTAAAGGCTTTTGCAGTTGAAGCAATTTCATCCTCCACAATTCCCTCACGCAGTGTATAGCTGATTTTTACATCACTGTAATCCTGTTTAGCTGCAATATCCCGTATTTCATTTACAAATTCCACCAGATTTCTTTTTGCCTGATCCTCCATTTCCCTAAGATTGATATCCATGTCAACCTGGATGGAATATGCATCGGTAATAGGCACCAGATCAACAATAGGTGCATAAAATACATGCAGTATTTTTACATCGGCTTTGTATTTTTTAGCCAGTTTAATGGCATACAAACAGGCATTTTTTGAAAAATCGGAAAAATCAACCGGCACCAGGATTCGCCTGATTTGCTTGATATCTTTCATTTCCTTTTGCTCCTGAGCTGTCTTCATTTCATTAATGATACGCAAGGCCCTCTCTACATCCGATTCCTTGATTTGCACCTGAACACCTTCCGATACAGCACCCTGAATCAGATTTACGTGTTTCAAAACACATTCTATACCTGCATCTTCCAGTTTGGCTTTTAAAATTTCTGCGGCAGTATAATGATCCGTAGCTATTGTTATCAGTCGATCTTCCATGGTTTTATGTTTTAAAAAATTATGCTCTGAAAGATAATTTAAACTGCCCGAAATATACGAAAAATAGCATGAACATGCAAGTAAGGCAGTAATTGACAGCAAAAAAACTACTTTTATTTTTAGAGTCCTCTTAATAATTCATAAACGCTTGTTTGTTAATCGTTTTAAGAATAATTTGCCTGAAGTTTTATCTATTTTTGCGTCCATATCTTCTCAATCAAATTTTCTAAAATATGTACCGGTTTTTATTTCTTACAATTATTGGATGCTGGCTTGCAGAAATTCAGTTTTTACAAGCCAATAACGAATGGCAAACTTATTATGAACTTCACAACCAAAATCGCACTCCTGGTTATTTAGAGACACTGGAATTCAGTCGTGCCCTGTCTGAGGCCTCACCTCTGATACATTACACAGTTATGGGCTACAGCCACCGACAACGGGAAATACCCCTGCTTATCCTTGACGGAAACGGCAACTTCACACCTGAAAAAGTAAAAGCTTCCGGGAATAAGATTTTGTTTATACAGGCGGCCATTCATGCAGGAGAACCGGCAGGTAAAGATGCAGGACTTATTCTCCTTCGCGACATAGCTATACACGGAAATTATACCGAATACCTGGAGAACCTTACTATTGTTTTCATCCCAATCCTGAATGTTGACGGGCACGAACGCTTCGGTCCGTGCAACCGCATCAACCAGAACGGTCCCGAAGAAATGGGCTGGCGCAACAATGCATTGAATATAAATCTGAACCGCGATTATTTGAAAGCCGACTCAAAAGAAATAAAAGCATTTCTTAATCTTTGGCACAACTGGGAACCTGATTTTTTCATTGATACTCACTCTACCAACGGCGGCGACTATCAATATGTTATGACATATGTAATGGAAATATTTGGTGCAGCAGATAAAAACCTGGTGCATTGGATGGAACATGAATATCTGCCCCGGGTTAAACAAAAAATGGAACAAGACGGATATCCCATATTTCCTTATGTTACTTACCGGTCGTGGCATGATCCGCGAAGCGGAATCAGAAGCGGTGTTTTCAATCCCATGTTTTCAACCGGATATGTAACTGAGCTCAATCGCCCCGGACTTCTCCTGGAAACCCACATGCTAAAACCTTATCAGATGCGCGTTGAATCAACCCTTCTTATGATTTTGCACACAATGGATATTTTGCATCATGATAAACAGTTGAGAAGCATAATAGAAGAAGCCGACCGCTATACCGCATCATCTGAATTCAGGAAAAACAAATTCTCTTTGAGGTTTGAACTGACCGGTGACTCGGTTATAGTTGATTTTCTGGGGGTTGAATACAAAAAGAAGGAGAGTACTTTAAGCGGTGGTAACTGGTTTATTTATGACTCAGATAAGCCACGAACCTATCGTATTCCCTGGTTTAATAAAAATCGTCCTGTATATGAAGTAAAACTACCCGAAGCATATATCATTCCAGTGGAATATAAGGATGTAATTGACAGGCTTTCTCTGCATGGTGTTGAAATGATAAGTTTACCGGAAGATGTCGAAATTAAAGTAGAAAGCTATCGTTTTTCTGATGTCAGATTAGACTCCCGCTCCAGGGAAGGAAGACAAACAGCATCCTTCAAAACCATACCCTACATCGAAACCAGGAACTATCCCAAAGGCTCAGTAATTGTTCCGATGAATCAGAGCCGTGCCCGTATCATTGCGCATGCTCTGGAACCCATGGCACCCGGTTCATTTGTCTACTGGGGTTTTTTCAATTCTGTATTTGAACGCGTTGAGTATTTTGAAAGCTATGTAATGGAAGAGATGGCCCGCGAAATGCTGGCACAGGACCCTTCGCTGCGTATAAGACTGGAAAAGGCCATGGAGGAAAACCCTGCCATGGCCCAAAATCCATTCGCTATACTTTCCTGGTTTTACGAGCAAACTCCATATTACGACCAGAAACACAATATTTATCCTGTGGGAAGAATTATGGATGGTGCTCTTTTACCGGATATCAGATAAATCCTCAGGGAAGAACAATCCTTAAACCTGCACGGGCTCCCACCCACCACTGGCGAACCCTGTTGCCACTGGTGTATTCATAAAAATTGTAGGGTGCAATTTCCAGGTCTTCCCTACTGTAATCGTTAGAAATCCGGTAATAGTGATTGTACAGAACCGGGCCAGCAAAAAACTGCACTACCGGGCTTACTTCCCAAACAAACATTGTCCTGAGTTCATTTAGCCTGCTCAGGTATTCATCATCCCACCAATTCCATCCCCACTCATCATATAAGCGTGAACTGTGCAGTTCAATATCAAGATTGGTACGTTCTGCCAGTTCAAGTCTCGAACCTATACCATATCCCATGGCATGAAATGTTGTATTTTGAACAGGACGGTATCCCACTGAGAAAATATTGTAAAACACCGGTACACCTATTCTGAAAGATGCATTCATGAGTAATGCATCGTTGGCAGATATTTCCAATTCGCGTAATGCGCCTCTTTTTACAATACTTAAAAACCCGATTGGAATACCGGACACTGTATCGGCCACATTGATAAAGCCAAGTTGCAAACCGTTCACTTCACGCGCCACATTCAGAAAACCAGCCGCCTGAATTCCATCCATATTTGCTGCAACATTCATAAACCCTGCACCCTGAATACCCATGTAATTTCCAGCTGAAATATTGGCAAATCCTGCACCAGATAATCCCATACTGTATCCACGGGTAACATTCATAAAACCGGCACCCTGCAAACCGTTGAAACTGCCACTGGTAACATTCATAAAACCTGCACCGCTAAGCCCCTGATGATTGCCATGAACTACATTCATGAATCCTGCGCCCGATACTGACTGGCTATCGCCGTTTACCACATTCATGAAACCACTACCTAGAAAACCCTGGTTACCACCCCTGATAACATTTATGAATCCGGAACCCTGGAAACCCTTTGCATATCCGTTCACTATGTTCATAAAACCTGCACCCTGAAATCCCTCGAAATTACCGTTCACTATGTTTCCAAAACCGGCCAATTGTAATCCTTCAACAAATCCGTTGTTGATGTTCATAAAACCACCCAGTTCAACTCCCTTTACACCACCATTGATACCTGCAAAAAGGTTGATGCTGGCTTTGTAACGATAATTGATAACATCGGTACCATCGGTACTTACCATAGGTATAAAACTAAGTTGAAAATCTTTCAGCGGCTTTTCCTGTGCATTTACTGAATAATTTAGAAGCAATACTCCTGATAATAAATATGTTGCAAAATTTTTAAAAACTGTTTTCATGGATAAACTTAGATTAACTGTTAAACATAAAATAACAGTGAGCTTTAATCAACATAAATGCCATAAATTATAAAGCATTGAAGAACAAGCAAAAAACTATTAGCACAAAGGTATTTGTAATAAATTAGATACTTATTCCCTACTAAAAAATGAACGAAATCGCACAGTATTGTCCGGTTTTGTCCTTGGTTACAAATAAAACAGAAAGTATCCCACGATTAATTATTACTAGTAATACAGTTATTACCAAACCGTAATCTGCGGTAAATAAAGTTTTTGGAAAATTACTTCCTATTATCCGGTA
>REDJ01000160.1 GCA_007693555.1 Bacteroidota bacterium | reverse complement strand
GAGAGCTATACATTCGAAAATGTAACTTCCAATCATACCATAAGCACAGCATTCAGTGTGAAAACCTACAGCATAACTGCCGGCGCAGGCCCCAATGGGACCATTCAACCCTCAGGGTTGATATTTGTGTCTCACGGCTCCTCCCTGGAGTTTTCCATTACTCCTGATGTAAACTTTTTTATAGAAGATGTTCTTGTGGATGGAGAAAGTGTCGGCACACCGGAGTCATACACTTTTACCAATATTTCTCAAAGCCATACGATTCAAGCTCTGTTCGATGCCAATAAGTACACACTTGAATTTGAAATTTTCAACAGAGACGGAGACTTTATTCCCGATGCCGTAATCATTTTCAATGAACAGGAATTTGATCCCGGAGTGTACATTTTCACAGACCTTTTACCCGGAGAATACTTCTATTATATAACCCGTGACGGCTATTTTCCTGTCTCCGGAAGTCTGAACCTGGAGTTTGATACCGTATGGACCATTTTTATGGATGAGGATGATACGGCTGATGAGATTTTAGAACTCACGACTCTTCAGGTATTCCCCAACCCTGCCTCTATTTATTTCCATGTGCATGCCCCGGAAATTATTCTCGGTTTACAGGTTATTGATTTGTCAGGCAGGATTTTACAGGAAACCAGGCCGGGTACAACAGATGTGAAAGTAAATACGGATTTGATGGAGCCGGGTATATATCTTCTCAGACTGATATTTGACCGGCGCGTCGATTACCATAAAATACAGGTACAGTAAAACCGGGAATTCACTTCGTTAATACAAAATTTACTATTTTTGCACACCCAAAGGCTCCGTAGTTCAATTGGATAGAATAGCAGATTCCGGTTCTGTCGGTTGGGGGTTCGAGTCCCTCCGGAGTCACCAAAAAAAAAGAGGCTTTCAAGTGCCTCTTTTTTTTTCAATGGTTAAGCCATTATACCGGTTCTTCGGTAATTTCTTCTTCCATGACCAGGGGCCTCACACTATGCATGAGTCCCTCCACCTGCCTCATGTAATCTCTTTTCCTGAATTTTGGAGCATAGACAAAGCCATCAAGATTGATAAGCCTGCTAGTGTTTTCATCCACAAAGGTAATGCTTACAAAAGGCCCACCCATGAAGTCACCGTGAACTCTCCACAAACCTCTTGCTTCCACAGCGTACATATCGTTAAAACTTATCTCGCGAAATACAGGGGGTATGTCGGGGTAGGTTGTCATAAAGGTATCCGGGAAAGTACCGGGAATATGTCTGCGTGTTATGGAATCCCGTCTTTGCCAGATGACATTGTGCGCAAAATCCCTGTCGGGGTCGGTATAAGGCATTGAGGTAATGAGCAGCCCAAGGTCCAGGTCGTCGCGCGTACCTGTTTGCCTGAGCCAGACAAAGTTATCTTCATGTTTTGCTACGAAATAACCTTCAGGTACGATGATATCAAGTTTGAATTTGTCTCTTACCAGGTTTCGTGCCTGGAAGTTAATCATACGGCGATATGCATTTATGAGCCTTTCCCTTTCGGTTTCCAGGTACAGGTCAATAAAAGACTGCTTATTGTTTTCCATGACTCTTTCAAGAGCCTCATTATCGGGAGCAGTAACCCTGATAACACGCTGAGGGTAAGACCACACATTGCGGCTGACTTCAATTTTTGCCCTTTCAAGGGAAGGATCAAATTCAGCAAAAAAGATATTCCTGTGGGTTTCGAAAAGCTTAACAAAAGCTCTTTCCTCAATGTGTATTAAATTAAACTGGGGCTCGGGTTGTGGCAACATAAGTACCTCGGAGGCAAAGGTGTTTTTTATATACTCGCCTGCGGCTCCGTCCCAGCGTGCCTTTGGTGTTATAACAAGCAATTCTCCGGATCTTCCTGTGGCCGATGGTTTTTGAGGCCTGTCTACGGTAGTGCAGGAAAACAGAACAAGGGATATTAACAGCAATGAAAGTTTTCGCATGATTTTGAGTTTGAAGGTTTTTAAAAAAACAATTTTAGAAGGAAAAAATTGCCTTATTCCTCAAAATTAGCGAAAAAAATAAAATCTAATCCTCCATTCCTATAATCAATCTCTGGCCCGGAACAAGCGGACTGGTGATTTGAATGTCGTTAAGTTCTTTTAACTCTTCCAGGGTTATATCGTCATGCATATCAAGGATATCCTGCAAAGTATCTCCTTGTTGCACAATATACCAGATATATCCATCATACTCATCCATTTCTTCATCTGTTTTTTCCCCGGTATATTTTTCAATTTCCGGCTCAGCAGGAGTATTCTCAACCCTTTCCGGCATATTTTCCGGTTGTCTTACGATAAGATTCTGGCCGGCATAAATTATTGTACCGCTGATATTGTTCCACAGTTGCAACTGCTCTACACTGACCCTGTATCTTGAGGCAATGACACCCAGTGTTTCGCCTCTTCTTACAACATGGGTGTTGGCAGTTGAGGCCACTGTTGTGGTGGTTCGTGCCGGGGCCCGCACGATCAATCGTTGTCCGGGTCTGATCAATGTGCCGCGCAGGTTATTCAGACGTTGTATTTCACCTACTGTAGTGCCATACCGTCTTGCTATGGTGCCCAGCACTTCTCCGCTTCTTACCACGTGAACGGTTGTCTCACGTAACTGAGCAGCCAGTTCTTCCTGCCTGATTTCTTCAGGTGTTCTGTGATTGTAGATAGTATCAGCATTGGCAATGAACAGGCCGGTATAATCTCGGGGTATGCGCAGGTAATAGGGTTTATTGGCATTGAATGGAATGATATTTTGGCGGAACGAAGGATTCAGATATCTGAGATGGTCAAGCGGTATGTCCAGAAACTGACTGACAGTTCTGAGGCTTAATTGTTGTGTAACCTTGATTGTGTCCACATCAAAGTGTGAGTAAATGGGTGGATTGGGAAAAAGGTTATGATCGGCAGCATGTTTCATTACATAGGTTACAGCCATGAATGCAGGCACATAGTTTTGCGTTTCCCTGGGCAGAAAATGCCTGATTGCCCAGAAATCACGGGCACCACCTGCTCTGCGAATGGCGCGGTTAACATTGCCCGGGCCGGCATTGTAGGCACACAATACGAGGTTCCAGTCGTTATAGATTTTATACAAATCAACAAAATGCTCACAGGCTGCCACCGTTGATTTATAAATATCACTTCTATCATCTACCAGGCTGTTTACTTCCAGGCCATACATTTTCCCTGTGCCATACATAAACTGCCACAATCCGGTTGCACCAACCCGTGAACGTGCCACAGGATTAAGGGCAGATTCGATTACGGCAAGATATTTTAGCTCGAGGGGAAGGTCATGCTTATCCAGTTGTTCTTCAAAGAGGGGAAAATACAACTGTGCAAGACCCATAACCCTTTCAGTAAGATCGCGGCGGCGGTTGGCATACAGGTTAATAAAGGTTCTTACATGGGCGTTATAAACGAATTCAATGGGAGAATAAGCATTTATTTGTTCGATCCTTGCCATGTAAACGGAATCATCATACTGTGGGATAAAACCCGGCGGAAATCTTCCGGCATCAGTTGCAGTATCCGCTCTTCGCTCCAGGTTACGGAAAACGGTAAGTAAAGCCAGGCTGTCAAGCATGGCAACAATGGGATCATCCTTAGCCAGTTCCCATGTTTCTTCAACAGGAGGGATATTATTTTCATCGTCGTTTTCCCGGGCAACAGTGCTAAAGCAAATAGTTACGGCTAAAAAAACGGAAAGCAGAGTTTTAAGAAGAATTTTTCCAGTCATTTTTAAGATAAGATTATAGATAGACCTCCAAAAAAGTTGATTACAATTGGTTTTACGCAAAAAAAACGCAAGGGTTTTTCATCCCATAAATACACCAGGGAATTATTGATACAAAAATTATGAATTCCGGTGAAAAAACAACGAGGGAAAGCATGATTTTTCTGTAAAGATCACGTGGAAGAAAACAAGGGTAAAAAAGTTATATCAGCCCGGTAAAGAAACCTGTTTTATTCTTCTTCTTTTTTTTCGGCAGCAGGTTTGTTGTCTTCATTTTTCTGGGCATCTTTGAATTCCCTCATTCCTTTTCCCAGACCCCGCATGAGTTCAGGAATTTTGCGGCCACCAAAAAGCAGTAAAACGATAATGGCGATAATGATAATTTCCGGAGGGCCAATCATGGCAGTTATAAAAGCAGTGTTCATGATTTTCGTCTTTTTAAGGTATTACGGGCAAAGTTATGAAATTATTGCAAGAATTATGTGTGAAGTTCATTATTTTATTGCTGTCGGGCAATCCAGTCAGCAGGGTTAAGTTTATTGTTGCCATGCCACACTTCCAGGTGTACCATGGTTCGGGCTTCGCGTCTGTCTGTTGCAATTACTCCCAACTCCTGTCGTGTACTGACTCTTTGTCCATTGGTTACAAAAACCTCTGAAATGTTGGCATAAACAGTAAGGTATTCTCCATGTCTGACAATGATTGCATAGTTGGCACCCGGAATATTTACCACACGTGAGACCACCCCGTCAAAAATAGCCCTGGCCAAGCTTCCCTGGGTTGTGGAGATATCAATTCCGTTATTTACAATTTTTATATTGGGAAGCACCGGGTGCGGTTGTTCGCCGAAATGACCAGTTATAACTCCTCTTTCCAGTGGCCATGGAAGCCTGCCTTTATTATCGGCAAAACGGTCAGAGATGATCTGATCTTCAGGAGTAAGCCTGAAAGCTTCTGTAGGTGCCCTTCCTTCAGCGCGTGCAGCTTCAGCTGCTCTTCTTCTTTCTTCGGCAATTACTCTTTCAATGGTTCTTTGCAATTCCTGAGCTGCCCTTTGCTGTGCCTGAAGTTGTTCCTTTAGCTGTTTTTCCTGCTGGCGAAGTTGTTCTACACTGCGGCTTTGTGATTGCCTCTCTTTTTCAAGGTTTTCCATCTCTTTGCGCTGCTCGGCCAATAGTGTCTGCTGCTCCTGCTTTTGTGCTTCAAGCTCCATGAGGTTTGCTTCCAGTTTAAGCTGAGTATCCATGATTTTTTCAGCCTGCATTTGCCGGTGCTTGGTGATTTGCTGCAAATACTTCATGCGCAGATAAGCCTGGTTAAAGTCGCGGCTGGCAAAAATAAACATGAGGCGTTGATAAGCGTTGCGATTTTTATAGGCATAATAAATCATACGGGCATAAGAATCGCGCAATTCTTCGAGTTCCTGTTCCAGGTCTTCCCTCTCCTTGCTGATATTGCTGATGCGTCTGCTGATAAATGTGATCTCATTGTTAATCGTACGGATAAGATTTTCCCTGGAGTTGATGCGGTTGGTTACCATCACCAGTTGGTTAAGGTTTAATTCCGCACTGGATTGGGTTTCGCGCAGCATGCGGTTGATAAGTTCAATTTCCTGCTCTATGCGACGTTTGTTTTGTTCCATCTCACGCCTGTCCTGGGCATGCATAAGGACGGGTGAGAGAAACACACAAAGAAACAGAATGACCGGCAATATTTTTACCGGTGGCAAATACTTTTTCAGGTATTTACTATCAACAGTCATATTTTCAGTTAATCAGTCAGATATACAGTTGTGTATCTCGAAGGAATTGAAAACTGCATTCTTTGTGGCTCATTGAGTGTTGTCCTGCTGTAAGCCAGATTTAAGTTGGAAACATTATTCAAATGATCCGAAAAAGCAATCTGAAATTCCGAGGGTATCCATCTTCCTTCAATCTTCTCCCAATTATTGTAGTCTGCCCGGAGCCACCTTCCTGAGTCTTCTTCCGTAATAATATTGGCACGAATCCGCAAATGCGCAGGTTCCAGCATCAGTGAATGATCAATGGGGTTTCCCATCCCTCCGTTACGCATACGTCTGGAAGCGTGTAACCTTAAAAGATCTCCTTTCTGTTCCAGAGAAAACTGGTCTCTGCGAAAATGAGGGAAATCATCACCCATAAAAAGAGATTGCAGCATGAAAAAGTCCACATCGGTATTGAACATATGGTTTAACCCATTGATATTGCCAACATAATAGGTCGATTCCAGGCGGTTTACAATTTTTACACTATCCGGGGTAATCAAAGCTCTTGCTACTTCAATACCAAGTATGGGAGCAATGGAAACATAAATGGCCTGATCTTTCTGAATGCGCAGAGTACCGCTGATATTGTGATTACTTCCCTGAAACAGAACATTTCCTGAGAATCTTGTGCCCATCCACCGGTAGGATGGTTGGTTGTCTTCGAGGTTTTTCAGCACCCTGTCAAGGTTTACCACCGGCATTTTTGCCTCAGGAGCAAGAAAACGAGGGCTTTTACAGGCTGCCATTCCCAAAATCAGGATGAAGACAATAAAAAAACGGGTTTTATATTTATTCAATGATTTCAACATAATTTCAATTGCTTTTTATTCATAAAGTGTTTTATCACGTACTTTTTTGTCCAACAGTTCCGATGTGCCGTCATCTTCAATTTTTCTTTTTTCCTGGGCTTTTTTCCAATACTGAACTGCGTTGTCTTTGTCTCCCAGTTTATAAAGCACATCTCCGTAATGCTCGAGTACGGTAGCACTCGGTGTTTCAGCGTTTTCAATGGATTTTTCAATCCACTTTCGTGCTTCCGGGTAGTTGCCAAGCTTATATTTTATCCAGCCGTAAGTATCCAGAAAAGCTGCATTGTCGGGGTCCATTTCCAGTGAACGGGCTGACATCTCCAAAGCCTTTTCCAGGTTTTTGCTGCGCATTGAGAGATGGTAGCTGTAGTTGTTAAGGGCCACAGCATTATCAGGGTTCAGCAAAAGTGCCTCCTGGTAAGATCTGTCTGAAGCATCATGATTTCCTGCCCTGTAATATGCATCACCAAGGAGGGACAGAAACTCTGCCTGGAATTCAGGGTCGGCAAGTGCGAGGTCGCGCCCCTGGCGGAAAGAAAGTATCGCTTCCTCATAATTTTTTTTCTGGAAATGTGCCAGTCCGTTGAAAAGATAGAGCACGGGTTGCTCAAAAAAGTATTCCAGTGCTTCTTCGGAGGCATTTAACATACTCTCATAATCATTGAGCCTTGAGTCGATAATAAGCGTTTGTTGCCAGAAACGTAACTCAGAAGGTTCAATTTGTGCAGCACGGTAAAAATACACCCGTGCTTCTTCCAGTTTTTCTTCCCTGTAAAGAAAATCTCCGTATATGGCATTGGCCTCTGCATCATCAGAGTGCATTTCCATCAGGATATCCAGTAGTTCGAAAGCCTGGGCCAGATAGGTTGTATCCTCTTCGCTGAGATAATAGTAAGTAAAAAGTATGCGGGCTTTTCCTTCCACGGTAAACTGTTCGCTCTGAAAAGCCTTTTTCAGTTCCTGGTATGAACGTTCTTCTTCGCCGGCTTTTCTGTAATAATCTGCCAGAAGAAGTCGCGCCATAGCATTTTCAGGCTGAACTTCGAGGATACGGTAATATATCTGATAAGCTTTTTCAGGCTTGTCGATTTCCTTGTACAGGTCGGCAAGCAGCTCCAGGTAAACCGGTTCGTTTGGAAAAAAAGTTACCAGTCTTTCAGCCTCTCTTATGGCTTTTTCCGTTTCTCCCATTTCCACAAGAATCCTTTGTTTTTCAAGAGAAAGCTCGTCGTTGAAACCGCTTATGGATTCGATATGCTCAAGAACACCAATGGCTTCAGCCAGCTTTGATGTGTATAGCAATGAACTAAGGAGGCTGATTTGCAGATTCAGATTATTGGGGTGTTTTTCAGCAAGCCCTCTTTGCACACGAATACCCTGTTCTGTTTTTCCCCTTAAAAAATATATATCTGCCAGAACAAGCTGGTAATAAATGTTTCCTGGTTCCAGCCAGGTGGCATATTCTGCAAAACGTTCTGCATCTTCAAGATATCCCTGCTGCGCATGTAGCTTTGATAACTCAAATGCTGCGGCGGTATTATAGGGGTCGGTATTCAGGGCTTCGGAATACAATACCACGGCATTGGAGAAATTTCCGAGCATCTTCTGTTTGGCTGCATCAATAAGCATAGCTGTACTTTGCAACTGCTTTAACTGACTAACCGGTTCAGGTTTTGTTAAAGGCTTATCTTTTTCGGCTACCCTTTGCTGAACGGAGCATCCTCCAAGCAGAAGTGCTGTAAGGATAAAAGCGGTTATTATTATTTTCAAACCAGATTTCATTTAGAATGCAATAAATGGAAACAAGTTTCCTGAAAATTTGGGTTTTCTTTATCAATTGTTTTATGATGGCCGTGGTTAAGCTTAACCGGTAACCCGCCATACAACAAACGCACAATAAAGCATAAAATTACAAAATCTTTAGCTCTTTATTTGCGAGTAATCCCCCAGACTGAGCTCAACAGGTTTTCCTTCCCAGAGGGCAAAATTCCCCACCATTGTATTATCCAGAACCGTAAACCTTATGGTTGAGCTTTCACCTATAATGCTGTTGCTGATAACTGAGTTTTCTATCCTGCTGTTGCTCCCCAATGACACATAAGGGCCTATAACTGCATTTTTGAGTATAACGTTTTCTCCTACATGACAGGGCTGAATGACAACTGAGTTTTCAGTTTTTAAAGTCACCGGCAGGTCAGTTTTTCCTGAAAAAGCAAGCACTTTCCGGTTTGTGTCGACAGTTGCATTTTTATTTCCACAGTCCATCCACTCCTGCACATCACGGGTAACGAACCTTACTCCTTTCCGGCGCATGTTTTCAAGAGCATCGGTAAGCTGATATTCACCGTTTTTCACAACGTTATTGTCCACGAGAAACTGAAGTTCATCGTGGAGCATTTCTCCGCTTTTAAAATAATATATTCCGATGATAGCCTGGTTGGAAACAAACTCTTTGGGCTTTTCCACAAAGCCTGAGATAAATCCTCCTTCGTCGGTTTTTACAACTCCGAAGGCACTGGGGTCTTCCACCCTGTGGGTCCAGATGATGCCATCCTGTTTTTCATCAAGAACAAAATCGGCACGAAACAAAGTATCAGCAAAGGCAACGATGGTTTTTCCCCTGAGAGAGGGGGCGGCGCATAACACAGCATGACCGGTTCCAAGAGCTTCTTTCTGATAGTATATTTTACCTTTTGCACCTGCTTTTTCTGCAATATCAAGAAGCTGTTCCTCTACTTTTGAGCCAAAGTCACCAATGATAAATCCGATTTCCTGCACGGGTTCTTCGCATACATCAACAATGTCTTCACAAAGTCTTTGTATGATTGGTTTTCCGGCTACCGCCAGCAAGGGCTTGGGAACCGTGAGTGTGTGTGGGCGCATTCGGGTGCCCATACCTGCCATGGGGATAATAATATTCATTTAAGTCTCAGTAATTCAATGTTTTTGTTAAAATTGAAGGGTGATTTAAAACAAACACCTTTATTTATGGTATTAATGCTTTATTAAGCAACCTCATTGTGGATGTATGCCGTTATTTTACTCCTGTATGGCCAAACCCGCCGGCACCACGCGATGTTTCATTCAGGCTGTCTGATTGAAGAAGCCCGGCCCGCTCATGTTTTGAAATGATCATCTGAGCAATCCGGTCACCAGATTGTATAGTAAACTCGTCATTACTCAGGTTAACCAGTATAACTTTCACCTCACCGCGGTAATCTGCATCCACTGTACCCGGAGAATTCAATACCGTAATACCATGCTTTGCGGCAAGCCCGCTGCGTGGCCTCACCTGTGCTTCATATCCGGGGGGAAGCTCAATGTATAAACCGGTAGGAATAAGTGCTCTTTCGAGGGGTTTGAGTAAAACGGGCTGTTTACAAAATGCCCGTAAGTCCATGCCAGCCGAATAAATGGTTTCATAGGCAGGGAGAGGATTGTCAGACTTATTAACGATTTTTACCTGCATGAGAAAATAATTTATAAAGCCCAAAGAGATGGGCGTTGATTTTCATAAGGCGCAAAAATACTTAAAAGGATGGTTTATTTACGGTAAATTCTGTTAAAAGGCAAGTTATCAGGGTTCAATACCTTTGCCGGTATCAAATTCGTCCATCTCATTTTCGGGCTTAACTTCCTGCCGGTTTGCAATCCATATTTCCTTTTCATCATAGTAAAGTATATCCTGAATGCCTTCGATGATATCCGCAATGTTTCTGTTGTTGTTGCTAAGCAGAATCAGGGTGGTATGGTCATCCACAAATCTTTTGAAACTGGTGCGGAAGCCATGCCATCTGCCAGGGTGGTGAACAATTTTTTTATCGAGATAATCCTGGAGTCTCCAACCAAGGCCATAATTGATCAAGGAATCGTTATTTAATCTACCCTGTTCAAAGGCCAGTTTCCACAAATCGGAAGGCAGAAGAGCACTTCTGTGAATAGCCTGGTCCCACTTATGCAGGTCACCAACTGTAGAAAAAATGCCTTTATCACCCAGCGGGCCATCAAGTTTATCATCAGGTATGATAATATGCTGACCGCGCCATTGGCGGTAACCAAATGCACGGTTCTCAATTTCAACAGGATTATGCAGGTCGTATACGAATGAGCGGTTCATCTCAAGGGGTTCAAAAATGTGATCATGTATAAAACCGGCAAAAGATTGGCCCGAAACCCTTTCAATGATGAGGGCAAGAAAGACATACCCTGTGTTGGAATATTCAAAACGCTGCCCCGGAGGAAAGTTCAACGGACGCCGATGAGTAAGGAACAATTGCAGTACATCCTCATTGTTTGGCTTATATGCTCTGCGCCAGTGGCGCTCAATCATCCACATATAGTTTTGCAATCCGGAAGTATGGTTGAGCATGTGGCGTATAGTAATATTATCATAAGGGAATTCGGGAATGTGCTTTTGTACCTTATCATCAATATTCAGCAGGCCCTTTTGCTGAAGTAGCAGAATAGCCGTGCCGGTAAAGGTTTTGGAAATACTGGCCAGCTGGAAGCTGGTTTCTGGATTCATGGGTTGGGCACTTCTGAAACATGCAAACCCGAATGACCGCTCATAAATTAGCATTCCAAACCTTGAAATCAGAACATTGCCGTTAAAATTATTTTCAACCAGCAAACCTGTTATCTGATGGTCAAGGAATTCTATCTCCTCTTCTGAATAAAATGTACTGAAAAATCCTGCGTGCGATGAAGAGTGAATAGGAGATGGGCTGAAAAGGTAACCGTTCTTTTTTGTTAAAGGATTGCCCGAGAACAGCAGTAAAAAAAACACCAGTATATACCTGTATTGTCTCAAAACACCCAAAATAGCTGATATTTGAATTTTTATATCATCTGATAATATGATTTGAGATTTATACTTCATCGGGTGTTTTTTTAATGACACAAAAATAATGAATGTTATGAGTTATATATCAGCGTTACACGTGAAAAATCAAATTTTATTATATCCGCGATAACTATATCCTTATAACTTCATACGAGTGAAGTAAAATAATGTTTACTGCATATTTCTTTTTTTGTTTACCTTTTTGAAGTACGAAACCCATAACAGAATCCAAAAAAGAAAAAAAATTTTTTGAGAATTAAAAAATTACTAATTTTGCAACTCCAAACGGGAAAAGTTCTTTGCACATAAAATTCCTCCTTAGCTCAGTTGGTTAGAGTCCCGCACGTGCGGGATTAATCAGAGGGTCCGGGGGAAAAAACAAAGATTAAAACAGAATACTCCT